>JAWCNE010000013.1:0-30695 GCA_038849025.1 Bathyarchaeia archaeon | reverse complement strand
TTGAGATCTTACACATATTTGTCTGGAACAGTTAAAATACTTGACTCAATAACGATTCCATTTGATAAACTATTAATTTTCACGATAGCTTTAGTTGCAAGTTTAACTTGCTATTTTTTCCTTAAATACCACATAATAGGCAAGGCTATGCGTGCCACAAAATCGCAACCTCATGGCGCAGCTACTCTGGGTATCGATATTTTTAAAATGCATGGATTTTCATTTTGTCTGGGCTTGGGAATGGCGGGAGTGGCTGGAACCTTGGCAAGCGTGATTTATCTCTTGAATCCATCTGCAGGTTTGCCTTTCACGTATGCGGGATTTATCATGGTGGTTTTGGGTGGTTTAGGAAACTTGTTGGGATCCACTATTGCAGCTTTTATTATTGCTTCGGTTCAAATTTTTGTAGGTTATTTTTGGTCGGTAGGAATTGCCGAATTGGTTGTTTTCTCAGTTTTATTAATTGTACTTATCTGGAAACCCACGGGCTTATTAGGGGGTAGATGAAAGTGACCATTCAACGCGTTTTTATTCTAATTGCCATTATATTTCTTGCTTTAGCGTTGGTTCCCCTATCAGAGAATTCGTATCTAATCTCTTTTTTACAAGACTTTTTCTGCTTTTTAATTTTAACAGAAAGTTGGGCCTTGTTTTCAGGGTTGACAGGTTATACTTCTTTGGCAAGCGCAGCATTTTTTGGAGTAGGCGCTTACGCGTCAGTTTTTTCCCCCTACGCACTGCCTATAAGAGTAATCCTCTCTGGTTTGGTTAGTGTTGTTGCTGGAGCACCTATAGCTCTACTCACTCTAAGATTGAAGGGGCTGCATTTTATTGTATTAAGCTTTATCTATAATTTCTTCCTTCAGTATCTTTTTTCATTTGTTATATTTGCAGGCCGGGAAACTCCAGGGATACTTGTCCCAACAATAGGTTCCGAGATAGCCTACTACAGCCTTCTTGCTATAAGTTTAATTACTTTATTAACTTCGTTGAGTGTACATCAATCCTTTTGGGGACGTGCCCTATTCTGCATAGGTCATGATGAAATTAAAGCAGAGTCTATAGGCATAAACACCACGTTATATAAGATAATAACATTTCTCGTCAGCGCATTTTTTGCGGGTTCCGCAGGATCCATAAGAGTTCTAAGAATGTTTTATATTGAACCGTCCACCGCTTTTTCTTTGCGTTACTCGTTTGAACCAATTATAGCAGCAATTATGGGGGGAGCATCAACCTTTATTGGCCCTATCGCAGGGACCGCCATAATTCAAATAATTTCACGATTACTAATTTTAAGCTTTCCAGAATACTATTTTCTAATATTGGGGGTAATCCTGGTAGTATTTGTTTGCTATAAACCAAGAGGCATTTTTGGCGCAAAATAGAAATTTTCTAAAGAATCCGCTAATAGAGCCCAAGGTAATAAGCGGATAACTTTTTATCACTTAACAGAGCTTTTGGCTTCGATTCAAGAACAATTTTACCAGAAGACAAGATATACACCCTATCTGAAATCTGTAATGCACGCATTACATATTGCTCGACAAGCAGAATAGTTGTTCCTGCTTTTTTCAAGTCGGCGATTATTCCGAAAATTTCCGAAGCTATCTTAGGAGCTAATCCGCTAGTCGGCTCATCCAACATCAAAAAAGAAGGCTTCCCAATGATTGCTCTTGCAAGTGAAACCATTTGCTGCTCTCCCCCACTGAGTTTGTTCACATATTTTTTGCTGAGAGTTCGTAATTTCGGGAAGAGCTTATAAACCCCCTCTACGGTTTCTTTAAAATTTTTTCTTTCCGGTGACATATACATTCCAAGCTCCAAGTTTTCTTGTACAGTCATGTCGTGGAATAAGTATTCTCTGCCAAAAACGCCGCTCAATCCTTTTGCAATACGCTTAGATGAAGGAAGCGTAGTAATGTCTTCTCCTTGAAAAATTACCTTACCAGATGACGGTTTAATAACACCTACAATTGTTTCTAGCAGGGTTGTTTTGCCTGCGCAGTTAGGTCCGAGAAGTGCCACAACTTCTCCTTTATCAACTTTCAAAGATAAGTCCCTGAGTACGCAAAGTTCCCCACGGTGGACTGTTAAATTTTTAACTTCGAGCATAAATTCATCCCGTTTCTCCTAAATATGCTTCAATAACATTTTTGTCATGAGCGATTTCCATAGGAGTCCCCTCGGCTATTTTTTCTCCAGCATTTAAAACTATTATCTTATCGGCGACCTTCATTATTGCCTCCATTACATGTTCAATCCAAAAAACACTAATCCCCAGATCTGAACGAATTCTTGTTATAAGTTCCATGCCAGATTTTAACTCCTCTGGAGATAAACCGCTGAGCGGTTCATCGAGTAAGACGACATCGGGAGAAGTGGCTAATGCCATGGCAATCTCTAAGAGACGCCTTTCAAAAAGGGATGTGTCTTGCGCCATTTTATCGGCTTTATGTGCCAGATTAACAAACTCAAGAAGCGATTTCGCTTTGGAATTTCTGCTTTCATGCCTCTTTCCAAATCTCTCTGCCAATTTAACGTTTTGTTTAATAGATAAGTTGGTAAAAACCCGTGGAGTTTGAAAAGTTCTTGCAGCACCCAATCTGCAAATTTTATAAGGTGGAAAACCTGTTATGTCGATTCCTTTCAAAAAAATTCGACCAACCTCTGGCTTATAAACTCCCGTTATTACATTAAATAAAGTTGTCTTTCCAGCACCATTTGGACCAATTAACCCCAAAATCTGGTCGCTGCAAATTGAAAAATTAACATCTTTAAGAGCGGCTAATGCGCCAAATTTCTTCGAAACGTTTGTTCCTTCGATTATTTTCATATTTATAAAATACCGATATTCGCTATTATTTAATCTTTACTGAAAACGTAAATTATAAATGCAAACCAATCAAAAGTTATCATGATATGCTCACTCGTTGACAGACGTTATATAGCAAGCACATAACAAAATAATAATCTCGTTGTAATCCTTAGCTTTTGCTCTTCCCTGCTAACTAACAAGAATCAACGATTAAGATTTAGGAGGTAGTGGAGGGGTTTTTCCTCCAGAAAGAAAAGTGCCCATCACGTTTCCTCTTGTAACAGGCAGTAATAGATGCGACGGGTATTTTGAGTTATGGTGGATGGTTATTCTTGCCGGGTGCTGCCTCCTTATATGATTCCCAGCGAGAAAATCAAAAAAGGTCTTTGGCTCGTCGTCTGTACAGCTGATTTTCAAGCCTATTCTGAATCCTGCCTTAAATAAGTTGGCTGTTGGAACTAGGGGTATGTTGAATTCGTAGATTTCGCTGGGGGTTAATGGTTCCCTTCTTGTATGAGGATGGAAAGGCGCCCATGGCTTAGACCGTTCCGGATCCACTGCACGCTGTGACCCCCTTAGCCAGCCTCTTGTAAGAACTCTTTCGTTGCCTTCCGAATCTACTTCTAAAAGGCTTACATGCCAGAATACATCTGTACTTGTTGTGGACGCGTAAAGATTTAGCACAATAGGGCCGATAACTTCGGTGTTTTCAACAAGCGTAGGTGTAAAGTACTTCACGAATTCACGTCTATATGGAGAATCTTCGAATGAATCGCTGCCTTCATTAGGCCAAAATTCGTGTTCCGAGAGTAACCCTCCTTCATGAAGATAGAACGGAGTCCATTTTGTTTCGGGAAAAGGCCATTCGTTGGCTTCTTTCCACTCGTTAGTATTCATCACAAAAATTTTGATGGGCGACTCATTCATAATTCCCGTATCCATCCCCTTAAGCCAGTAGTCGAACCATCTTAACGATTCATAGGCCAATTGATAGACTGGGCGATCCAAGTATAGAGGGGGGCAAAGCACCATTTTTTTGGGAACTTTCAAGTTTTCCCAACTGCGAAAAGTTCCTGGAAGATGCCATCCATAAGTACCCCAGCAAGCGCCTATGTAAGCGGGGACTTTTATATTCTCATAATTAACCGTACGTTCCTTCCAGTACTCGTCGTAAAGTTGATGGAGAATTATATCTAAGGCAACTTGATTCTCGTTCTTGTCAGGATTCATTAGAACTTCTAAGATTTCTTTTTGTCTAACCATGTCCTCGTCTTGCAAAGCCTCATCAATTAACTGTTTTAATTTTTCTTCTCCAAGTTTATTACGAGTCCAATTTTCCTGTCTGGAGAACGGCCAACAATCAAATCCTATTATAACTTTTGGAAATAAGCCAAATCCTATGTTGAAGATTCCACCATGATACATTAAGTCCCTGTAAATGTCGGTGGCTGCCCACGGTGCAAATAGACATTTAAGATGGGGTGGATTTAAGCCAGCCACAAAGAGCTGAATCCAAGCAAAGTAGGACGCTCCAAACATACCAACATTTCCGTTACACCAAGGTTGCTGGGCAACCCACTCTATTACTTCGTAGACATCTTGAATTTCACGTGGGCTTAAAAACTGGAAAGTACCCTCTGATTTACCTGTACCACGTATGCTGACAATAACATGCACATATCCTCGACGCACATAAAAGTTGGGATCACCTGCTTCCATGGTGCCGGCATCTCTCCCCTCCTTGAAGGTTCCAAACGGAACGGGCTTTATTGGCTCAGCCTGATAAGACGTGTAGGGGTTCATAGATACAATGGCGGGAAACTTTTCATCGCTTCTCGGGCGAAAAACATCAGCGCTTAGCTTAACGCCATCAGACATGGGGATTTTAACGTCTCGTTCCACTGTCACTTCATACTTTCTCTCAGAAGTCTTCCACTTTAAACTAAATATTGTTCCCATGAGATCACCTCAAGGTATAAAAGTTCGTTTTTTGCAACATATATTTAAAACTTCTGTAAAAATACAGAAAATGACTAAAGAGGTAACTTAAAAGATAATGAAATTTTTAGTTCACGGCGTCAGCTAAGTAACAACATCAGCCTCATTTTTAGGGTTTTTCTGTGGCTAATAGAAGTAACCCGCAAATTAGGTTTATCATTCCTACGAAGCCGAGGGCAATTATGGCGAAAAGCTTCGTTTGAAATATGGTCACCAGGGTTTGAAAACCCATAAAATATTGTATAAGCATGAATGTTGAGAGGGTTGCACTGGCCATTAGTAAAGCGGCAGTGTATTTACACATGCGAGTGCAAACTTCAAAAACACAGAAGCGTTCTTCTCCCGTAGTATCTAACACTAGGTCGTCCGGACTCGTGGAAACTGATAGGTGCGAGCTAGCGTAATTTGTCTTGCGTTTTCTAGGCATGTGAATCATTAAAATAGGATTTCGCTGGTCTATTAAGCCTTACCGTTTTTAGCTTCCTTTAATCTCGCGTGGTGGTTATATTTAAAATTCCAGCTAAAACTTGTATTAGGCTTACGAAGATTAGTACGTAGAATAGTGCGGTTGTCGCTTCTAGCGATATACCATCTAATTCAATTTGACTTGTCCCTATCAAGTAGACTATAAACGCGCTGAACCCTCCTAGACCTAAGCTTATTCCTCCAAAGGCGATGCGTAGGCGGTTGCGGCCTACCATTTTAATGTAATAGACGAGTAAGGCTATTATGCTAAGTTCTAAGCCTAAAATTAAAACTGCAGGTTCAATGAAGATTATGAGGAAGATTGAGGCAGCTAATCCTGCAATAGGTGTTAAGGGATACAATGGCGCTTTGAACGGTCTCTCCAAGTCAGGTTTCTCTCTTCGCAACTTCATTAGCGATAGGTTTACTATTGAAAAGCCAATGATGAAGCCTAAGTTAACTGCGTAGACTACGAAGTTTATAAGCCCTGTGGCCGTGAAAATCAAAGTGAAAATTGCACTTATTATTACTGCCATGTGCGGTGTGCCAAAGCGTCTGTGAATTTTCGCCATTTTTTGCGGAAAGTAGCCATCCCTGCTCATGGCATACAACACTCGCGACTGAGCCATAATGGCCTCGTTTGTTGCAGCTAACCCTGCAATTGCTAAACCAATTGTCACTAAAATGCCCCCAACGGGGCCCATAACATGCTCTGCAACAAAAGCAATGGGCGAAGACTGTTGGCTGAGAACCTCTGGAGGAACAACGCTAACGGCGACGTAAACTACACTTGTATAGAGTATGATCAGCACAATTGCTGACAATATTATGGCGCGGGGGATATTTTTTCCAGGATTTTTTATTTCAGCTTGAGCTGCGGCAACAGCCTCTGCGCCCAGATAAAGCTCAAAAAGGTAGGCTGCAGCTGCAAATACTCCAAGCCAGCCAGTTGGCAGCACCGTTAGTGGGGCTTGAGTTTGTTGCGTATATGGCCAGCCGCTTAAAATGTAAATTCCCAATATTGCGAGTACCAAAGCGGTTATTATAGTTTCAGCGGTTCCCGTTTCTTTGACTCCTCTTATGTTAATTATTGTGAAAATAATGACGATGAGTACTGCTGTCAACGGTATGTTGATTTGTGGGAAAATGTAAGAGATTACATAGGCAAAGCCTATGGAAGAAAGCGCTGCGTAGAACATGTTGCTTAGCCATTCGAACCATCCGGTTATGAAGCTTATGAAGCCGCCATAGGCCACTTTTACAAAGGTGTATTCTCCTCCAGCCTTCGGAATAGCTGTTCCTAATTCGCAGTAACTGAACATTGTTAGCAGACTTATGATGCCGCAGACAAAAACCACGGGAACAATAGCGTATCCCGCCAAACTTGCAGCGTGACCTATTATTACAAAGTTGCCCGCACTTAAAGTACCACCAATCCCTAGCATTGTTGCACGTAGAAGTCCCAACTCCCGTTTTAGGTGAGGTTCACCCATAATCGCCGCTTTCTCCTCTCTCCCTATTCATAGAAAAGAAGCAGACCGCTTATGACTGAGAATAAACCGTATATTATGAAGACCAGTATGTAAAGCGCCATGTTTTCTCCAGAAAGACCTAACAAAAATTGAACGTTAAAGAAGTTGTATAATAGAATAAAAGCAAAAATCAATACCGCGCCGCCAATAAAAGTTTGTATTAAACCCACCGTTTTTGAAATAACCCTTAAAATTCCCAAAGTATTTACCTCCTTAGGAGAATTATTCCAGCTGCAAAGTCTAATATTCCAATTAAAAAGAAGGTCAGCATTAGCAGAGACATATGCGTTTCATACTCAAACACGGATACATCTACAAGGTTAAATAAGATTAATAATGTTACTCCTGTCAAAACCGTGCCCATCATTAATAGAAAACCGCCTATTGCCACACACATCCTTTCCTGCTTTCGCATGCACCCACTTAACCTGTTTTAATTTTACCGAAACAATGTTCTATGAAACCTGACATATAATAATAGCAAAAGTTGATTTAAATCAATTTCGCGTTTTGAACCGAGATTTGTGGGTTTTTCGGTTTACATTAGTTATTATGATGGCTATTTTTTAGAGTATGTCTATTAGAACCGCGTTTATTAAGGATGGGGATAAAGCAAGCGCTATCTATAAAAGGCTATCTTACTATTCTAGACTGTTGTAAAAGCTTGGGAAAACATGAGTGAAAAATTTGGCGATGGCAAACCACTTTCGCCGGGAAAGCTTTTAATTGATAATCCATCGGACTTTCGGTTTCATGCTGCTTACCTTGCTTACGCTGATGTTTATGATAAGACAACAGGTTCTGAGGCCAGAAAACAGTTAAACCAGAACATAGTGGCTCTTCAACAAAATAAAATAGACTATTCGACATTTTACAAAAACATAAGTAAATATAGAGCTGGAGAAGGTTTTCAGCCTCGCTACGGCATAACTTTTGTAAAAACTCAGCGGAAACGTGAATGGCGAAAGGAGATGCAAAAGCGGGAAAGAAATAAACGGCACAAAAAATAACTGTGCACGTGGAGCTTTGTTTCGAAGTTCTTACCCTTTTGTAAGTGTTATCTCCATTGTTGAAACCATCCTCACCCTGGTTTCGCCCTCTCTTGGCGGTAACTCCTCTGTTCCAATGGTTATCTTGCTTATTTTTAGATCTTTTATGAAGCGGTTTCTTGTTATTTCGGCTACGTCAACAGCAGTTGTTATTGCTTTTCCTCGAGCTTTTAGAGTTATTTCCTTAACATTAGATGTTGATACGCTTGTTATGATTGCTAGAACGTAGCTCATTGCAGGTTTTCTTCCAATGAAGATAACTCCCGATTTTTCCGTCATTTTCTATCATCCCCTTTCGATTTTTATGGTGTGTAACGTCCGCTGTGTTTCCTTGCCTTTTCACAGCAGAGCGTTAATGCTCAATTATACGCGAACTTCCTTATAAATGCAGTTAATGCGACGAAATTTTTAAAATTAATGCATTCTAAAGACCTATTTTTTGGCACATTTTCACGGCGTTCACTGTTCTTTTTAAGAGAAGTTGAGCTGCCTCTTGCGTTGGCCATCCGCCCAGTCCGCAGTCAGGTCCGGTAAAAGTCATTCTTTCACCATATTTTTCCTTAGCCTTTTCAAACCTCTTCATTATGGTCTCCTCGTTTTCGACTAATTGTTCCACTTTCGGCTTTTCTATGCCTTTACCGTATAGTTCCGCGATAATGGAGTCTATGTCTGTTCTTGATATGCCCACTCGAATTTGCTTATCCGCCCTTTCAAGCATGCTTTTAGATACATATTGCATGTTATTGGGAGAAGACGCATATTCCATGGACACCACGTTTAAATTGTTAACTTCAAAAATGTCTGCAATTCTAGAAGAGGAATGTAAATGAATCTGTTTTATTGCACCAGTGAAGTCGAAGGCCTTTTCCAATACTTCTATAATGACTTCCATATCAGCGGATATGTCGTGAAATCCGAAGCTAGGCTCGTCTATGGATACTACTTCTGTCTTAACGTATTTAGAGTTTAAAATCGAGTTTTTTGAAAAGCGTCTGACAGTTTCTGCAAACATTAACAGTACATCTCTATAGGGCGTTGTTCCGATCTCTTTTAAATACAATTCCATGGGTCCAGTGACGCATGCACGAAGCGCAATTTTCCTTCCAGTCTCCTCGTAAAGTCTCTTTGCCTCTCTATTAATTACATATACCTCAGGGATAACTGCCTTTTCTTCGTCAACGATGTATGTTCCTTTTTCCATGGCTTTGTGGATTATTTCCATAAACTGTCTATTCATGTCGTAGTGTTGCGGGTAATTGGCAACGTCAAGGCCTGCATCCAACTTTTTTTTGAATGATTCAACTATAACTTCATAGAAATTTTTAAGCAAATGCTCGTCCTCTTTGACGTCTTTACCTTCGATAATTCGTTCTCTAGCCAGCATGTACGCCTCTTCAAATTTCCTCTTTTCACTATGTGACGGCAGCGGAAAGCTTCCTATATCATCTACTAGGGTTTCCATGTAAGAAGATTACATAATAATGAATAATTAAAACTAACTTTTTTAAAGCTCTGAAATGAGAGAAACAAATATAAGCATGTTTTTGTTTGGTGAAAATTACTTGGTGAAAAAGTGCCAAGCCTTTGGAAACTTCGCTTGTCCATGCTTGGAACCTTAGCCCTAATAATAGGCTTGTCTACGTTAGTGTTTACGCTAATCTTAAGTCTATTCAGCGCCTTTGACATTGTGACTTTAGGAGTTTTGGTTGTAGCTTTCAATGTATTCCAATGGTTAATATCCCCATACATAATTGACGCTCTATATCGTACCCGCGAAATCCCTGAAAACGAAAATCCACGGCTTCATGAGATAGTGGAAAACCTAAGTAGAAAAAGCGGAATGAAAAAGCCTAGGCTTATGCTTGCCCAAATTCCAATTCCAAACGCCTTCGCATACGGCTCACCCATAGCTGGAAACCGCGTGGCCGTAACCAGCGGTCTCTTAAAAACACTTGATTACGGGGAGGTTGAAGCTGTTCTTGGGCATGAGCTTGGCCACTTGAAGCATAGAGATGTGCAAATAATGATGTTTGTTTCGCTTTTGCCAGCGCTGTTCTATTATATCGGGTACTCGCTGATGCTTTCATCAATGTATGGTAGGCAAAGGGAAGGCGGTGGAGGGACAGCTGCAATAGGCTTAGGATTTATGGCCTTTTCATGGATTCTAAACATGTTCATACTCTACCTGAGTCGCATACGCGAGTACTACGCTGACAGGCACAGCGCTCTCATAGTGGAAAACGGAGCGCAGAAACTTTCAGTAGGTCTGGCAAAAATAGTTAACACAACCAAAAACATGGGAAGAATAAAAAAGGAAACCCAACACTTAAATGCTTTCAAAGCCCTGTTTATAGCAGACCCAGACCGCGTGGAAACAGATTCAATGGCAATATCTGCGATGGCAGCATCAAGCGACCAAAAACTAGTTCAAGAAATCCTATCGCAAAAACTGACAACGCTGGACAAAATAATCGAGATCTTCTCCACACATCCAAACATAATTAAAAGGTTGAGAGCCCTTCAAGAGCTAAGCTAAATACGTAAACTCTTTTATTTTCAAATAGCCGAGTTTCTCTAATTGCGCGATTTTGTCATCTAATTGTTTACGAAAAGTAGCCAAAGTAGTGATGTAAGAATGATTCTTGAATAACAATGAAAGCGGTCTAAAAAAGATAGCGTCTTCTAATAATGATTTTGAAAAAGAAAAAAGTGTGTTTTTGGTGCTTTTAAGCAAGTTTCTCTAAGGTGGCGGGGACATTTCAAACGTCGTTGGGTCGGTGGGGGAATAGTACCATAGGATTGTTTCATTTGGGCTTACCACATATTTATCGCATGCTGAACCTCCATGAGCCCATCCGAAATCTGTCCACGACCACCAACCCCAATATCTAGATTCGCTCATAGACTCCTCTAGGCCGTTGATCGCTTTTACATACATACCCATGGCGCCGTAAGATGTGCCTTCAACTCGCCATCCTGCCTCTAACATGGCGTCGTATAAGGTTAAACCCCTTGTTTCGTTAAACCACATTCGGGTGCCGTTTCCATAATCCACGCCTAGATTTATTGGGACGGTTGCTCTGCCAAGTCTTGCTACGAGGTCGCTGTACTGATAGTAATAGTAGCCGGAAACCAGTGAAGCAGCAATAGCCCAGCAAAGAATGCCTATGGCAGCTAAAGCCCACTTATTTTTTAAAAACGCCAAACCTCTCACCTCCTATAAATTTTTCTATACCGGTGATAAGAGGAATTGAACAAACTCCAAAAAGAACCGTGTTACTTAGCTCATGCACCAACGCAAAAGGTACCCCGATTATTAACACAGCAACTAAAGGCATGTTGGAGACCCATGCCCACACAACGTTTGTAATTAAATCATAGGCCAAGGTTAAAAAGAACCCTGTAGCTCCAAAAAAGACCCCTAGTCTAAGACGGTTAGCGTTAAAGTTAGTTGAAGCTGCATTCTTACCGAGGAAACCCCCTGCAAAACCGTAAATTGTTTCTGAAAACATTGTTGCAAGCCATATTGGGAGAAGAAAACCGTAAGGATTTATTACTCCGTAAATTGCCCATGAAAGAAGGCCTACAGAAGCTCCGACGAAAGAGCCGAAAATAAACCCGCTGATGAAAACAAAAAAGTCCATAGCCTTAAAGTTTGGTATACTGACTAGGGCATAGTTTGATCCTATGCAAAGAGCTACAGTGATGGCTATTACACAGATTTTTTTGCTTTCCAACATTGTTGTTGGATAGATAATCCTACCAATATAAAGCTTGCTGGAAAAGCTGTTAATTAAGGGTTTGCCCCTCATCCTAAATTTGGCTTTATGCTTTTAACTTGAAAGATAAGCGTTTGAACCTATGGGATGCTTATTGAAATTTCCCTTTTTTGGAGAGGGGGTAAAATTAATCCATCAGATTCTTAAATTGGTAAGGCGTAAAGGGAGACATTCATTGTCAGCGCATAAAAAAACCCAAAAAATCGAGGAATTGAAGCGAAAACTCTTAATTCTAAGAGAACAAAAAGCCAAAGTAGATGCTGAAGCCAGAGAATTTGCTGAAAAAAGGAATATGCTTAATGAAGAGTTTAAGGGTTTACGCGCCGAAATCCTTGAACTGCGAAGGACCAGAGACTGCGTAAACCTAGAAGTTAAAGAGTTAAAAAAACAAAAAGACAAAGTTAAAGAGGAAAGAATCCAGAAAATCGGAGAACTCAAAAATTTAAGACGAGAATTTGTGGAACTGGCAAAGAAAAAACCTTCAAAGGGTCTAAAAACGCTGCAGATGGAGATTGATAACCTCGAATGGAAAATTCAGACAACTTCTTTAAACTTACAAGAGGAAAAACAACTTGTTGAAAGAGTCAAACAACTAGAAATACATTTAAACGTTCAAAGAAAAATTGAGCAGCTTAACCGGAAAAAACTCGAATTAGAGGCAGAGTTAAAAGCCTTGGAAACAAGGGCTAAGCTATGCCAAGAAAAAATTTCTGAAAAGGCGGGAAAAAGCCGAGAATTTCATGAGAAGATGTTGGAAAAAATTAAGGAGGCAAAAAAGCTTAAAATGGAAGCTGACAACTTCCATCAACTTTTTCTCCAAGCTAAAGAAAAAGCAAAACCTATTCAAGCAGAAATAGTGAACATTTTAGGCGAAATAAGGCGGCTTAGGGAGGAAATTTTGGCAGAAGAGGCGAAAGCGAGAAAGAAGAGAGAGGAAAGTCTTTTAGAGAACATAGAAAGGCAGGCAAAGGAAAAGCTTAAGCGGGGCGAAAAGTTGACTTGGGAGGAGTTTAAGGCAATTGCAGAAAAGGGAATAGCGCAAGATTAAAGTAACATTGCACAATTAATGATGGGAATAGGAAACAAATGACAGCGAAAGATGAAGAAAAGAAGGAGCAAAAAAGAATTCTGATTCTATGCGTTGATAGAGACGGCGACCTAGGAACCAAAGCGCAAGTCAAGACTCCTTTAATAGGCAGAGAAAACAACCTCAATGCGGCAGTAGCTTTAGCCTTAAAAGATCCCGAAGAACCCGATGCAAACGCCATGTTTGAGGCTATACGCATCCATGACCGCCTTCTTAGTGAAGGCAAACCCGGCGAAATATTTGAAGTGGCAACCATATCTGGTTCAGAGTTGGGCGGTGTTGGCGCCGACAGAAAAATAGTTGCAGAGTTAAATGAAATATTAAGTTCCTTTTTAGCAGATGAAGTTATCCTTGTTACCGATGGCTATTCCGATGAGGCAGTTTTGCCCCTTGTGGAGTCTAGGGTTCCAGTCTCCTCGGTCAGAAGAATAGTTGTAAAGCACAGCGAATCAATTGAGGAGACAGCTGCCCTGTTCACGAGGTATTTAAGAACCCTCATGGAAAATCCACGTTATTCTCGCATAGCGTTGGGGCTTCCTGGAGTATTGTTTTTAATATTGGGAGTTCTTGCAATCTTCGGTTTAGTTCACTATTATTTAATGGCGTTCATTATAATTTTAGGCTTGTTCATGTTTGTAAAAGGCTTTGGAGTTGACAAAATGGCTAAAAACTTGTATAAATGGGTGAGAGAATATTCCCCGCCTCCTCTTTCCGTGCAAATTTCTATATATGCCGCGCTTGCTGGAGTTTTATGTGTGGCGATTGGCATATATTTAGGGTGGAATGCCACTGCGGCAATAAGCATTAACTGGGATAATTGGTTTAGTGTTTTGCCCCTTGCAGCCGGAAATTTCATAGGGGCTTCCAAGGATCTTGTAATAGTAGGCGTATGCGTGGTGTTATCTGGAAGAGCTATTCGCTGGTATTTTGATCAAGATGCTAGGCTACTACGTAATATCGCCTTAATTGTTTTAATCGGGTGGAGCAGACAGATTTTAGACGCCACATCTAAAATTTTAGTTAACCCTAAAATAGGCTACGAGGCATTAATTTTCTCTATAGTTGTGGGCATTTTAATCGGTGTAGCCTCAATATTAGTTATCATTGTGGTTCATAGGTCAGCTAAAGGGTTTTTCAAGGAGACTGAGGAGCAAGTTGAAGAGTTTGGAGAAAGCTAAAATTGCAATAATCGGCGGAACAGGCTTCGAAAAACTTTTCATAGGCGTCCAGCAAGTACGTCTAGGAACGCCTTATGGAATTCCCCCGCCTTTGTTTACGGGGAAAGTTGATGGTAGAAACGTGGTTTTTCTCCCTAGGCATGGTCCAGAACATTCTGTTCCTCCCCATAGAGTAAATTATAGGGCAAATATTTACGCGTTGCACAAAATGGGTGTTGAGCGAGTCGTAGCAATAAATGCTGTTGGCGCCATAAACATAAGCTATAAACCTGGCGATATAGTAGTTCCAAAAGATTTTGTTGATTTTACAAAGTCTCGTCCCACAACTTTTTACGATGAAGCACCAGTAACCCACATAGATGTTTCTCAACCATACTGCCCAGAAATTCGGAAAGTGCTAATTGAGAGCGCTGAAAAGTCAGGTTTACGCGTGTGGGGCAACGCTGTGCTGGTTTGCACGGAAGGGCCCCGTTTTGAAACACCGGCAGAAATTGAAATGTTTAGGCGTTTAGGCTTTGATGTTGTGGGTATGACCGGCGCTCCAGAGGCTGTGCTTGCACGGGAACTTGAAATGTGTTATGCAACCCTCTGCTTTGTTTCAAATATGGCTGCAGGCATGCAAGAACGCTTAACACCCTCTGAAGTCTCAAAGGTTTCGAAGCAAATTATGCCTAGAATAGAGCAAATCTTAATTGAAACTGTTAAGGCTTTACCCCTTGAGCGTGAAGGCGGATGCCCATGTGTAAACGCACTTAAGGATGCGAGGTTTCAATAGTGCTTAAAAGTGTTCTTTCAGCCATAGGTGCATACAAGCTTTATGAAAAATGGTTATGGCATCAAGTTAAGAACAGCATTAAGCCAGAGCACATAGCCATAATTTTAGATGGGAATAGAAGGTGGGCTTCAGAAAAAGACCTCGACCCGTGGCATGGCCACAAAAAGGGCGCTGAAAAAGTTGAACAGCTTCTAGACTGGTGCCTAAAACTTAATGTAAAATCCATAACACTCTACGCTTTTTCCACCGAAAACTTTCAGCGTCCTAGAGAAGAAGTTGAAGAAATCATGAAAATTGCTGCGGAAAAACTTCAGAAAATCATAACCGATGAAAGAATACATCGAAACAAGGTTCACGTTAAAGTTATTGGCAGAATAAGCTTACTTCCTGAAGATCTGCAAAAGCTTATAACGAATGTGGAAAGCGCGACGCAAAATTATAATGAACATTATTTGAACATAGCCTTTGCCTACGGCGGAAGAGCAGAAATAGTTGATGCCGCCCGAAAGATTGCGGAAAAAGCCCGGAAAAAAGAGTTAAAACCTGAGGATGTGACTGAAAGCCTCTTCGAAAAATTCTTATACACTTCACATCTGCCTAAGCAAGATCCAGACTTAATCATAAGAACTTCTGGAGAGGAAAGACTTAGCGGTTTTCTGCTTTGGCAATCCGCTTACAGTGAACTCTGCTTCCTAGATGTTTATTGGCCTGACTTTCGCCTAATAGATCTTTTAAGGGCTGTTAGAACTTTCCAAAAGCGTAAAAGACGCTTTGGCGCATGAGAGCTTTAGGACTTAAGCTCTTTTTTTAGCGCTCACAATGGAGATGACATCCCTATCCTTGAGTATGTAGTCCTCCCCGACCCTTTTCCTTTCTCTGGCCTCTACAGCGTAGATGAAGCTTTCACCCAGTTCTGTGTGAATTAGATAGGCGAGTTCTCGAGCCGTTGTCCCATATGGCACGAGGTAAGCGTCAGGCAAAACTCTTCCGCTATGATCGGACAAGTGCTCTAAATCTTCAACAGGGTATACTGTAATCATGTTTAAGAGTTTAAAGTAAGCCATGTTTATTGCGTCTTGAACGCCTGTGGAACCAAATTTAAGCAGAACCTTCTCTCTTATGGTTTCTAATGCTTTAATCTGGCTTTCCGTCAACTTTTCACGATTGTTTATTTTGAAGTTGCAGTCTCCAGGCCTGTACTCTATTAGTTTTTTCTCAGCGGCCCTTCTTAGGGCAAGTTCGGCTTCGGCGCAGCATGGAACCACAAAATAATTTAGTTTCCTAAGTCTCTCAAAGTTTTCTTCAGCCGTTGGTACGTCCATCTTGTTCGCAGCTATCAACATTGGTTTTGCTATTTGCCTAAGCATGCCAATAAATTTGATAAAATCTTCTTCACTCCAAGCTGTAGGTTTATCAGCGTTCAGCCCTGTTTTCCTAACTGCTTCAAAAATATGGGCCCTCTTAATTGCCAGCCCGCTGAGTCTTTCCTCCAAAATTGAAAGAAGGTCCTTTCCTTCGGATTCTGCTGTTCGGGCAATTTTAGGCCAATCCCTTTTTAGAATGTTTGCTATCCACATGGTTATTTCATGTTCCAGAAATTTTACGTCTTCTAACGGGTCGTGTTCGCTTGGTTTACATATTCGTCCTTCAGAGTCCGTTCCTCCAGAAGCATCAACAATGTGGATTAGGACATCCGCTTTTCTTATCTCGTCTAAGAACTGGTTGCCTAAGCCTCTTCCCTGCCACGCTCCAGGCACAAGTCCTGCACAATCTATGAACTCAACAGGGATTAACCTCACGCCTTCAAGACACAACGAATTAACAGGCATATCTTTAACGTTAAATTCTTTGCAAACACACGGGGTTCTCACATAGCCCACCCCCCTGTTGGGTTTTATCGTTGTAAAAGGATAATTGGCGATCTCAGCAGGTGCCAAAGTTGCGGCGCTGAAAAACGTGGACTTCCCAGTGTTAGGTTTTCCAACTATTCCCAGAAGCCTAGAATAGGATTTCTGCATCTCGATTCACACTTGTTTAATATTTACATGGAGATAACGCTATATGGATTATGCCAGTAATCAGATGTTTTCAAGTTCAACTTTATAACGCCTAAGATATCCATATAGCCAGCGTTTTTCCCCATGTAATGCTCTACACAAAGCTATGAAAAGCTAAGAATATTCCCAATTTCATGCTTGATCAAGCTACCAACAAATTTAAGGAATAATATAAAAGTATCCGGTTTATTAAAGAGTAAGCCGACGCTTGAAAAGGAAGGGAAATATCCATGTTAAACTTGGCAAAAGAGAAGCTTATTGAGATGTATGGGAAGATGCTGGAAATCCGTTTATTCGAAGAAAAGGTGTTTGAACTTTACGCTCAAAACCTTGTTCCAGGAACAATCCATCTTTACACTGGACAAGAGGCTGTTGCCGTAGGCGTTTGCAGCGCCCTAAGGAAAGATGACTACATCACAAGCACCCATAGGGGACATGGGCACTGCATAGCCAAAGGCGCTGAATTAAAACATGTCATGGCTGAAATTCTAGGCAAAAGAACTGGTTACTGCAAGGGTAAAGGCGGCTCCATGCACATTGCAGACTTCAGCCTAGGCGTTTTGGGAGCAACTGCCGTTGTAGGCGCTGGAATCCCCATCGCTGCCGGCGCAGGCTTATCTATAAAACTTAGGAAGACGGATCAGGTTGTGGCATGTTTCTTCGGCGACGGCGCCTCAAACCAGGGAACATTCCACGAAGGCATAAATATGGCGGCAATATGGAAGTTGCCAGTTATATTTGTCTGCGAGAACAATCTTTACGCTATGGGAACACGCCAGTCCCTAGTTATGGTTATAGAAAATATTGCTGAGAGGGCTTCGGCTTATGGAATCCCAGGTGTTGTGGTGGATGGAAACGATGTTCTAGCTGTTTACGAAGCCACGTTTAAGGCTGTTGAAAGAGCGAGAAAAGGCGAAGGTCCAACACTTATTGAATGCAAAACTTATCGACATAGGGGGCATTCACGTGTGGACCCGGCTAGGTATAGACCTAAAGAAGAAGTTGAAGCTTGGCTTGCCAAGGATCCAATTAAACGCTTTAAGGAAAGGCTTCTGCAGACAGGAACTTTTACAGAGACCGAACTTCGAAAGGTTGAAGAGGGAGCCTCAGCTAAAGTTGAGGAAGCCGTTAAATTCGCTATAGAAAGCCCATTTCCCGCTCCAGAAGAAGCCTTAGAAGATGTTTACGCGTGAATATGCGGAGGCTTGCTATGCGGAAAATAACGTATAGGGAAGCTTTACGCGAAGCATTAAGAGAAGAAATGCGAAGAGATCCCAGGGTTTTTCTTTTAGGCGAAGACATTGGCAGATACTGGGGCGGAGCCTTCAAGGTTACAGATGGATTGGCTGTGGAATTTGGAGATGAAAGAGTTAGGGATACCCCCATATCAGAATCCGCCATTATCGGCGTAGCCGTTGGCGCGGCAATAACGGGAATGCATCCCGTTGCCGAAATAATGTTTGGAGACCTTGTGGCTTTAGCTATGGATCAAATTGCAAACCAAGCAGCAAAACTTAGGTATATGTTTGGAGGGCAAGCAAGGGTTCCCTTGGTTATTAGGACGCCTTTCGGGGCTGGAGTTAACATTGCCGCTCACCACTCCCAAAGCTTGGAGGCTTGGTTCATGCATGTTCCAGGCTTATATGTGGCTGTGCCTTCAACGCCTTATGATGCTAAAGGTCTTTTAAAATCAGCCATCCGCGGCAACAATCCGGTTCTCTTCTGCGAGCATAAACTTCTATACCCCGTTGAGGGCGAGATACCAGAAGAGGAATATACAATTCCTTTTGGAGCGGCGGACATTAAAAAAGAGGGTGCTGACGTGACTATTGTGGCCACGCTTTATATGGTTCACAAAGCCTTAAAAGCTGCAAAAGAGCTTGAGGTTGAAGGTATAAGCGTGGAAGTGGTTGATCCTAGAACCTTGACGCCCCTTGACAAAAAAGCCATAATCGCCTCTGTTAAAAAGACTGGTAGGCTTGTGGTTGTTAGCGAAGACTGCAAAACCGCTGGTGTAAGTGCAGAAATAGCCGCAATAGTGGCTGAGGAGGCAATAGACTATTTAGATGCACCTATAAAGCGTGTTGCTGAGCCCGACACTCCGATACCCTTCAGTCCGCCGCTTGAACAGCACGTTATTCCAGATGAGAAAGCCATAATTAGAGCTGTTAAGGAGATTATCTAACATGCCAACCAAAGTTGTTATGCCACGGCTTAGCCTGACAATGAAGACGGGAACTGTTGGCAGATGGTACAAGAAAGAAGGCGAAACCGTTGAAAAGGGCGAGCCAATAGTTGAGGTAATTTCTGAGAAGGCTATCTACGACCTAGAATCGCCATCTTCAGGCGTGCTGCGAAAAATTCTCGTAGACGAAGGTGTCGACGTTCCTGTTGACACGGCAATAGCCATAATCACATCCCCGGATGAGCCTCTCTCAGAAGCAGAAATAACTGGTGAAATGTCGAAAGAAGGTGTGGAAGAAGAGGTTAAAGGGAAGGTTTTAGCTTCACCTGCTGCGAAACGTTTGGCAAAAGAGTACGGTGTAGAACTATCCTTGATTAAGGGTTCTGGTCCGGAAGGGAGAATAGTTGAGGAAGACGTGAAAAGGTTCATTGAAGAAGCTAAGGGGATGCTGCCAAAAGTTAAAGAAGTTGTTCCGTTAAGTGGTTACAGAAAAACTTCAGCTGAAAGAGTTTCCATAAGTTTTAGGACGGCTCCGCATAGCACAATATTAATGAGCGCTGAGGCTTCAAAGGCCGCTTTGTTGCATGAAAAGCTTCAAGTATCTTACACTGCTATAATTGTTGGGGCTGTTGCAAAGGCATTAGCTGAAAGCCCAATGATGAACTCGACATTTGAAGGGGACAAAATAAAGGTCTTTGAAGATGTAAACGTAGGCGTGGCTGTTGCCACTGAACAAGGCTTAGTTGTGCCGGTGGTGCATAAAGCTGACAAAAAGACATTGAAGGATATAGACGCCGTCATTAGAGACTTGACAGTAAAGGCTAGAGAGGGAAGACTGAGAAAAGAAGAAGTGAGTGGCGGAACCTTCACAGTTTCAAACCTAGGCATGTATGAAGTTGAATTTTTCACACCCATAATTAATCCGCCAGAAGCAGCTATTCTTGGAGTTGGGAAAATCGTTGAAAAACCCGTCGCCGTTGATGGTAAAATCGAGGTTAAGCCCTTTATCACCTTAAGTCTATCCTACGACCACAGAATAGTAGATGGCGCCCCGGCTGCGGTTTTCCTTCAAAAAGTAAAACATTACATTGAATCTCCAGACTCTCTTGAAGGCTCCTAAGTAACGAACGCATAAATAGCCTAACCTTCAACTTTCCCCAGAACAAACTGATGCAGCTTGCCTCGGTTTTCATAGGTAACCATGAATATTTCCGTATCCTCTCTGGCCTTTATCATGTCTATAAGTTTGTCCTTTGCTTTCCAGTGAATAACCCCTATTAGGAGTTTGCCGCTTTCAACTGCATCCTTAACTGCTTGTTTAAACTTTTCTGAAAAAAGCTCCATAGGGCCTATTTCGTCGATGGCTACTACATCGCAATTTTTGACTGCATTTAGAATTGCTTCCACACCCACATTGTTTAAGTCTTCTATGTTAACGCGGTATTTGCCCACTTGTGGCCCTGTCTTCTGGTTTACATGGGCAAGCCATCCCCGCCTGTTAGTGCTTAAATCTAAAATTTCAAAGCCTACTCGTGTTCCGCCATCGCGAACTTCACGGCTTACCATTCCACCTACTCTGTAACCTTTAGCCTTCAAAGCCTCAACAATTCTCAATAAGGTTGTTGTCTTTCCAATGCCTGGGTTGCCCGTCAAAAGAAGCACACGTTTCCCCAAGTTTGCCCACTTCACCTTTCCAAATTTTCTTTTAAGGTGTTAAATTTTTCTGCGTTTTAAACCAGAAGTCTAATATTCCATGAGGAGCTTTTGCTAATTACGACTGCGTCTTTGAGATAGAGGCGAAACCATGAGCAGCGAGAAAGGACATGAAGGCACGGTATCTTCTTTTGAAAAGCAGCTTAGCGATTGGATTATCCGTAGACATGGTAAAGTCTTCCGTTTAGCTTTATTATTCATCCTGGCCTTACTCATATTTCTTACATCCTTCCGTTTTACTGTAGGCGGCTTAAAAGAATGGGTTCAAATCGAACCAGCAGCCATTCTTAACATAACTATACAGCTTTTCACTATAATGAACCCTATAAGCACCGTTCCAACTTTTCTCGTGTATACCGGTAATCTTAAAGAGGATGAAAGGCGGAAGATAATAGGCACAACTACAATGATAGTTGTTGCTCTCCTCTTAACCTTCACCCTTTTTGGGCCGCTTATCCTTTCAGCCTTAAACATTTCTATTACCAACTTCAGGTTTGGAGGAGGAATTCTCCTCATGATTTTAGCAGTGGACATGCTTGGAGGAATGTCCCGATCAAAAGCTATCGATCTAAAACAAGTGGCTGTTGTGCCTTTGGCAACGCCGCTTTTGGTTGGGCCTGGAACCCTGACGACGCTGATTGTGCTCTCCACCTCCTATGCTATAATAAACGTTCTGATTGGAGGTTTGATTGCTGCTTTAGGGGTATATTCTACTTTGCGCTTGGCTCCAGTCCTAGTTAAGGTTGCGGGCAGCAATGGGATTCAAGCGGCAAGCCGTATAATGGCTGTCATAATCGCCGCCGTAGCATCCCAAATGTTATACGCCGCTTTATTAGACTGGGGCATAGCCAAAACATGAAAACCCTAAACCCAGAAATAGACTTTCCAACAGAACTTGTGGAAGAAGGAGAAGTCAAAGTTCTTGTCCCAAAACTTGAAGCTTTCGTTGAAAAACCCCAAGAATATGCGCCTTCTAAAGCTCCGGTTTTCTATAACCCTGTAATGGAGTTAAACCGAGATTTCGCAATTTTAGCCATGCAAGCCTACCAGCGCATAGTTAACCATGAAATTGTTATCTGCGAGCCTTTGACTGGCTGCGGAATCAGAGGAATACGCTTTGCAAAAGAAGTTGAAGGTGTTAAAAACGTTTTAGTTAACGACATTAACGAGAAAGCTTTCCAACTGGCAAAATATAACATTAAACTGAATAAGCTAAATAACCGCGTAAAAGCCGAAAACAAGGATGCAAATTTTCTTTTAGCATGCTATAGTGCGCCACGTAAAAGGTTTGACGTTGTGGACATAGATCCCTTCGGCTCTCCAACACCCTTTTTAGACTCGGCTACCCGAGCTTTAAAGAACGGGGGTTTCCTTGCTCTGACGGCGACGGACATGGCCCCTCTCTGCGGAGTACATCCAAAGGCTTGTTTACGCAAGTACGGCGGAAAACCATTGCGCACTGAATATTGTCACGAAATAGCTGTTAGACTGGTGATCGGGTGCTTGGTAGCAACGGCGGCAAAGTATGAGGTAGGCGTAACCCCCCTTTTCAGCCATAGCACGGACCATTACTTGCGCGTTTACGCCGTTCTAAGCCACGGCGCTGAAAACACCGACGAAAGCCTCGCCAAAATGGGCTACATACTTCACTGTTTTAAGTGCTCTCACAGGGAAACCATAAAAAAGTATTCTTTAATCGGACATGGCGGGAAATGTCCTGAATGTGGATCAAAAATGGATCTCGCTGGACCATTATGGCTTGGAAAAATATTTGACAAAGGATTTTGCAGTTTAATGGAAAGTGAAGTTAAAAAAAGAAAGTTAAAGTCTAAAGGAAGAATTCAAAAAATTCTGACTCTTATAAAGGGAGAATGTAATGCACCAGCGACCTATTATGTTTTAGACAAACTTTGCGACAAGATGGGTTTGCCAGTTCCCTCAGTTAAAAAGGTTCTTTATCTCCTAAAAGGAGAGGGCTTTAAAGCTTCGCCGACGCACTTTAACCCGAAAGGAATAAAGACTAATGCATCTGCAATGGAAATGAAAAAGCTTTTGCAGGTGGCTGTAGCAGATGAACAAGCGATAAATCTTAAATAATGCTAAGGAGTAGACTGAACAAATTAGTGATTAACATGAACAAGAAGATTTTTGCTCTAAGTATTCTTGTCTTCTCAGCGTTACTTTGCACTTCTCTAGTGAATGCACAAGCTCCTAAATCTATAACAGCTTGGACCGACAAATCCTCATATGATCCGGGGGAACCGGGAAAGCTCTACATGGCCTTACATAACCCTCAAGACAGTGCGATAACCATAACGAGAGTTGAGGTAACCTTCGAAGCTTGGAGGGCTTTCATCAATGGGGTTTGGGAAGGCAACAAAACCATAGAGGTAAACGAAGCTTTAACAAGTGGAGAAACATATCTGATAGAAACTGATTTCACAGTCCCCACGGATGGAAGAGCCATCACTACCCTCGTTGAAATAAATGTTTACACGAGGGAAGCAGGAGTGCTAACTCTACCTCGCGGAGAAGACTTTTACATACATGTATCTGAAGCCCCGCCAAACTACATGACTCAAATTGTTTCTCTCTTAACAATTCAAGTGGTGCTGATGATTGTCTGCACAGTAATCATAGCCGCAACCATATTCCTCTCTACACGAAGACCTAAAATGGTGTGGAGAGAAGAAGAGGAAAAAACAAGCGGTCAAAGCGCCCAATTATGATCCCTTTTTTATTCCTTATTAATGTTGACAAACGTTGTAAACGCTATATAATCGGCGAGGACGACTGAAGTTATAATTAATCCTTTGAATTTGCAACGTCTTTCTTTAAATTTAAGTATGGGATTGGGTACTTTTATAACCAAAGTGAACTTTGGGGGTGCTGTTAAACTCGGAAGGGTTTTAGTTACGTCCGCTTGGCCCTACATAAACGTCACGCCTCACATTGGCAATTTAGTGGGCTCCGTGCTTTCAGCAGACGTTGTTGCCAGATATTACAGACTTAAAGGCGAAGAAGTAGTAATGGTAAGCGGCTCCGACGAACATGGAACACCTATCGAAGTGGAAGCCATAAGGCTAGGCATCTCTCCCAAAGAATTGACAGACAAAAACCATGCGAAAGTCGCTGAACTTTTCAGAAGATGGGGAATATCTTTCGACAACTATACGCGGACAGAAAGCCCTGTGCATAAAGAGTTTGTTCAGCAGCATTTAATGAAAATCTACGATAACGGCTACATCTTCACAAAGGAAACTGATATGCTGTACTGCGAGAAGTGCAAACGCTTTCTGCCAGACAGATTTGTTGAAGGCAAATGTCCATACTGTGGACATGAACCTGCCCGTGGAGACCAATGCGACGCTTGCGGAAGGCTCCTGGAACCCACAATTCTCATCGAGCCATACTGCGTAATATGCAAAGGCAAGCCCATAATAAAAGCCACTAAACACTGGTATTTTGACCTAGCGAAGTTTTCTGAAAAACTCGCAGAATACATCAACGCGAATAAACAGTTGCCCAGCAACGCAAAAAACTTCAGCCTAAACCTCATAAAGGAAGGCTTAAAACCCAGAGCAGTCACAAGAGACGTCCTCTGGGGGATTCCAGCACCTTTCCCAGGGGCGAAAGACAAAACGATTTATGTCTGGGTTGAAGCTGTTTTAGGCTATGTTTCAGCAACCATAGAGTACTTCAGAAACCGTGGAGAACCAGAAGGATGGAAAGCTTACTGGTTTAACAAGGACGCCAAAACCCTATACTTTATTGGAAAGGACAACATTCCCTTTCACACGTTAATTCTCCCAGCATTGCTTTTGGCTTCTCATGAAGACTACAATCTCCCATGGAACGTTTCCACAACAGAGTTCCTTCAATTCAAAGGCGAAAAAGCCTCAAAAAGCCTACGGATAGGAATATGGATTGACGAAGCCCTAGAGCTTTTCCCAGCGGACTATTGGCGCTACTTCCTAATCGCCACAAGACCGGAGACAAAAGACTCAAACTTCTCATGGGAAATCTTCGCCGAGAAAATAAACGCAGACTTGAATGACACTTTTGGCAATTTCATACACAGAACCCTATCATTCATAAACATCCAGTTCAACAGCCAAATCCCCGAACCGAGTAGGTTGGGCACCGATGATGAGCAGATTCTCGAAAATATTAAAATGCGAGTAAACGAGATCGCCGAAGACTTTGAGGCTTGCAAACTGCAGTCAGCAGCAAACACGGTAATAAGCCTAAGCCGTCTAGGCAACCAATACCTTAACGAGAAAGAACCATGGAACCTAATTAAGAAGGACAAGGCTAAGGCGGCGACAGTCCTTTACGTGGCAGCCCAGCTGGTTAAAGCCCTAGCAGTAGTTTCATCTCCAATAATCCCCTTCACAGCCGAAGAACTCTGGAAAATTTTAAACATGCCAGGAGACGTTCACAAGCAAAGGTGGAATGAAGCCCTAAAGCCTTTGCCAGTCGGCCACAAAATAGCTAAGGCTAAGCCCCTCTTCCAAAAAATAGAGGCTGATGAAAAGAAATTAGATGAGATGCTAGCAAAAATTAGACGGCAAAGAGGCTAAAACCTCTTAAGCTTTAGACTAAAGGTTTAGTGAAACCCTTGAAAGTTAAAATTGACCTCCACGTTCATACATGCTACTCTTACGACGGACTTACCACTCCAAAGGAAATTGTTTTTTACGCTAGAAAACGCGGGTTAGACGGCGTTGCCGTAACCGACCACAACAGAATCGACGGTGCCCTAAAAATAGCGAAGGAAACAAGCTTCCTCATAATTCCAAGTATAGAAATTTCAAGCTTAAACGGGCACATTGTGGGACTTAACCTTAAAGAGCCTGTTCCAAAAAATCTGAACATTGAGGAAACTATAGATAGAATTCATGAACTTGGCGGCCTAGCCGTTGCATGCCACCCCAGAGCCTTTTTTAAATCAAGTCTAAAAGGGAGTGTAAGCCAAAAATTCGACGCCATCGAAGTCATAAATGCTTCAGCGTTTCCCTTTAAACGTTCTGTGAAACAAGCACAGAAAATCGCCTCAAGCCTTGGATTGGCGCAGGTTGCAGGCAGCGACGCCCACTATGCTCCAGAAATAGGTTCCGCATACACCTTAGTAGAAGCGGAGCATGACTGTGAAAAAATAGTTAAGGCTATAAGCAAAGGCTTATGCCAACCCTTTGGCAAGGCCATACCTTTAAGGATGAGGTTGAACCGAGAAATCTTGTCATTTAAAAATCGATATCTTTCAAGAACGCGTGGCTCATGTTCCAACTATTAAGGGTTCTGTTATTTTTTTCAATGTTGCAATGGCGGAAAGCGCAGCCAAATAACTTGTCTTCGGATTATCAATAGATGGAACGTTTTCAACGTGAACTTTTAATTCGCCAAACTCCCCCTTAACTTCAACTTCATGTATATTTCTGTTTATTGAGGGATCAGCTATTATTCTAACTATGGTTTTTTCCGCTCCAACACCTGCTAAACTGAGGGTTGCCGCCACATTTACGTTGGATGGGAAAAGCTTACATGCTTCAGTGGCTGAGCCCTCATATACGAGGGTTGGCTTTAGAATTTTCCCGCCATACTCATCCTTAAAATACGGAGTATCTTTCAACCCCTCCAAGGGCTTTCGCGTAGTCAAAGTAACGCTTTCCAATTTGCCGATAGCTGAAGATTTCACACCATCTAATCCAGCTATGGCTCCTGACGGAATATAAACTTTTAACCTTTTTTCCTTAGCAACGCGGCTAATTTCATCGACCATTTTAGAATCAACCAAAGCGCCTACGCTCATAATCATTAAACTTTTTCCAGCTTCCAATATTTTGAGAGCATAAGCTTTAACCGCTTCTTGTGACGCTGCCTCTATAACCAGTTCCACATCTCTGTTTTCGAGAAGCTCATCGAATTTTTCGGCAATTTTCGGCTTATTTTTCAGTCTTTGAGATAAAGCCTTAGCTTTTTCAGCTACACGATCATAAATCATCACCAGCCTTATATCTCCAGCTTGTCCTTCGTCTATGGCATATGCTAACACTTTTCCTATGGAGCCGCATCCGATCAAGCCGACGCCTAATGGCATTTCTTAGTTTTCCCTTCTATTCCACTTATTTTAATGCACGAAGGTTTTAGAGAGTAAATCTTCCTACATAAACATTTGTTGAAAAGAATGAAAAATGTAGCCAGACAACTATTATTAATCATTGCATTAACTTGCTAAGGTATAAAAAGTTAAAAAGAATTGGAGATTTTTAAAATTGGTTTATGTAGTCTTGTTCCAACTGGTATAAGTCTAGTTTTATATTTAGCGGTTTTTCTGGCTCCGCGTAGGGCTCTAGGTTAAATAGTTGTGGTGCTAGGGCTCCGAAACCGCTTAGAATGTATGGCGAATTCACCCCTGTCATTACAAGGGTGACTTTTAATTTTCCGTCTAGTTCAGGGTTAACCCTTGCACCCCAGATGACTAAGGCGTCGTTATCCATCATTTCTGTGACTATTTCTCCAACACGGTTTGCCTCTTCGATCGTCATTTGAGCATCGCCGGAAACATGGATTAACGCGCCTTTTGCACCAGCATAATCCACGTTTAGAAGCGGGCTTCTTAAGGCGTTTCGGACAGCTTCTTCTGCACGGTTAGGCGCATCTGACTCGCCTACGCCGATAACAGCTAGTCCACCCCGCTTAACAATGGTTTTAAAGTCTGCGAAATCTAGGTTGATGAGACTTGGAGCTGAAATAGTTTCAACTATTCCCTTAATCATGTTCGCTAGGACTTGATCTGCAATTTTGAAGGCTTCGTTTATTGGCAAGTGAGGCGCAAGCTGTATCAGTTTATTGTTATCGATAACCACAACAGTGTCACATTGTCTCCGCATCTCAGTTAAGGCATAAGCCGCATACTCCATGCGTCCCTTTTCAATTCTGAAGGGCGTTGTGACGACACCTACTGTTAAGGCTCCCTTCTTTTTTGCAATTTCCGCTATTACAGGCGCAGCGCCAGTTCCTGTGCCGCCGCCTAAACCAGCTGTTATGAAAACTATGTCAACCCCAGTAAGCAAGTCTTCAAGACGCTTTCTTGATTCTTCAATAGCCATTTTGCCTAATTTTGGATCGCCACCAACGCCGAGCCCCTTTGTCAGTTTTTCTCCTATCAAGATTTTCCTATGAGCCCTTGAAACACTCAGATGAAGCGCATCGGTATTAATGGCTACGCATTCCGCCCCTGTAACCCTCATTTCCATCAGGCGCGTCACAGTATTGTTGCCAGCCCCTCCAACGCCCAGAACTAGCATACGGCAGAGCTCAGGCGGCCGGATAGCGTCTTCAACCGTGTTCTGCCACGAATGCTTGAAAGTTTGGCCCGCTAAATGCATTTAGCCAACCCTCTTCCGGTTCCAAACCTCATTGTCTATTAAATCGCGGATGGCAACACGAATAGCTTCAGCCCTATTCGGGTAAAACCTCTCGGTTACAAGCTGATCTAACGCCTTAATGTAGGGTTCAGGTAGATAGAGTGTAATCAACTTCATTTCATTCCCCTCCAGCGGTATTAGCAGCTTGTTCAGTATACTTATACTCCTGTATGTTATGATTTAAATATGTTTCAAATATGCTGGTTCTTTTCTTTTTAAATCTTATCATAGAAGTGTTTCAGAATCTTGTAAATTCTTGCTCGCGTATACCTTTAGGTTTTTATTCCTCTTTAAAGCACTTGATGTATTGCCATGGACAATGTGAAAATATTTGTTAAAAGTTTCGGGTGTTCGACGAATTTGGCAGACGGTGAAGTTTTGGCCGGATGCTTACTGGAGGCTGGATACAAGTTAGTGGATGATGTAACTATCGCCGATGTGGTTATCTATAACACCTGCGCCGTTAAGGGTCCAACAGAGAACCGTATGATTGAGGTTTTGAAGCGGGTTCCAAAAGGCAAGAAGCTAATTGTGGTTGGGTGTCTCCCGCTCATAAATTTTGAAAGATTGTGTAAAGAGGCGCGTTTTGACGGAGTTGCCGGTCCGGCGGTAGGCGAGAATGTAGTCAGCATTGTTGAAGGGGTTTTGAGGGGGGAGAAAATTTTAGCTTTAGAGAATGCGCAAAGTTCAAAGCCTAGCCTTAGCCTTCCAAGAATTCGCTTAAATCCCGTTATCGGAATTATACCCATAAATTATGGCTGTTTGGGCTCCTGCTCCTACTGTTGTGTTATTTTTGCTAGGGGGCGTCTAAGAAGTTACAGCATTAATGAAATAGTGGAGCAGGTTCAAAGGGACCTTGCAGATGGCGTTAAAGAGTTTTGGCTCACTTCGCAAGACGCTGCATGTTATGGGAGGGATATTGGCAAAAACCTTCCCGAACTTGTTAAGGCAGTCTGCAACGTTGAAGGTGATTTCAAAGTACGTATCGGAATGATGACGCCAAACATGGCATTGAACATTCTTGAAGACTTAATTCAAGTTTTCAAAAACAATAAAGTTTTCAAGTTTATTCATTTGCCAGTTCAAAGCGGTGATGATCAAATTTTAAAGAGTATGCGGAGATCCTATTCCACAACCGATTTCAGAAAAATAGTAGAAGCTTTTAGAGCGGAATTTCCGAAAATAACTTTAGCTACGGATGTGATTTGCGGTTTTCCAGGGGAAACTAAAGGGGCTTTTGAAAATACTTTACGGCTTATAGAGGATGTGAGGCCTGACGTAGTAAATATTTCGAAGTTTTTTAAAAGACCTAAAACGCCAGCATCAAAAATGGTAGAGCGTGTACCCTTTCAAGAGGTTAAAGAACGGAGTGCTACTCTGTCCAATTTGGCTAGGAAAATCGCTTCAGAGAAAAACCATTGCTGGGTTGGATGGGAAGGTGAGATTCTGGTGGATGAAGAAGGCAAGGTTAAGGGTTCATGGGTTGGGAGAAACTTCGCTTACAAGCCCATCGTAGTAAAAAGCAAAGAGCGCTTGTTTGGCAAAAGTGTGAAAGTCAAAGTTTTGAAGGCTTTTCCAACCCATCTGGAAGGGGAACTCATAACATAATTTAATTTTACAATGGATTTGTGTGCAAATCGCTGGGTTAATCAGCGTAGCTTTGAATAAATTATTTATGGTTACAGCGCCCACTCTTATTGTTGGAGATGAAATGTTTGAGTGAAGAAGAGGTTGTTGAGGTTGGGCGAATAACCCATTTCTTCACCAAGATAAGTGTGGCTGTTGTCGAGCTTAAAGCGCCTTTGGCGGTTGGCGACCGCATAGTAATTAAGGGACCGTTAACGGATTTTGAGCAGGTTGTCGATTCCATGCAGATTGAACACAAAAACGTAACACGCGCTGAGGCTGGACAAAGCGTAGGCTTGAAAGTTGCTCAGCGGGTAAGAGAAAAAGACATAGTCTACAAAAAACTATAGCTTTACACATCTCTTTATTTTTATTTTCAAAGGCGCTGGTCAATTGAGGGGCTTTTAGAGTAAACAACAATAAATTTAAATTCTTAAATATGAATTTAATGTTGAGGAATAAAACATGAATCCGTCGGAAGAAAGTAAGGCTCAATGCGAGCATGAATGGAAGGCTGAAGGCCTAACAGAAGATAAATCCCATGTCAAGCTTATATGCGTAAAATGCGGAGCCAAGAAGGAAATGGAACTCTTTCCCTAACATATTAAGAGGCTTCTGGATAAAGTTTAGATAACCCAAAAATAACGGTTGATGCGGTTGAAATGGGCGAAGGTGTTATAAAAATTAGGACTTGGGAGGAATTCAAGCGTTTAGCTGAAGAGCTTAAGCCCCAAGCCATAGTCTACAACATTGAGCAGGATGGCTTATCGCCTAAGAGGGAACTCACAAATTTAAGGCTCATATTGCCCGCTGGAAAAGCCTACCATGTTTTCATAGACTCGGCGAGAGGCAACGCTTTAAAGGGAACAGGCATCCAGTTTCGGATAGATGCTAATGGAAACCGCTATTTAGAGGAGGAAGACGTTATAAAATTTCTTAAAAGCCAGTTTAAGTGGAATAATCTAACCTTCTGCTCTTACTGGACCATTTGACGCTTCTTCCT
>JAWCNE010000012.1:0-31890 GCA_038849025.1 Bathyarchaeia archaeon | reverse complement strand
TACACCATAATCGCCGTGTTCAGAGGCGACGAATCCTACGGAAGCTCATCAGCAGCCACAGGCCTACTGGTAACCGCAGCCCCGCCAGAACCACCCACACCAGCCACAGCAGAACAGGCCCAAGCCACTCAAGCTGCAATTGAAGCCATGCAGCCGATAGTAACTACCCTAATGGTGCTTGTCGTCATAGCCATAATCATAAGTGCAGTTAATCTCTATGCGCTCAGAAAAAGGAAATAAACTTGTGAACTAACCTCAATCCTCTCCTTTTATTTTTGTATTTAAAATTGGAGAGTTTAGGAAGGTGGTCCACAACCAATATAAGTCTAAAAGGCGTAACCCAGCAAGTTCTAATTGCAGACAAGTATGTAACAGACGTTAGCGCAACCAAGCCCCTAAACATTGCAGTAACGCTGGGAACACGCCAGTAACGTAAAATTACTACCTGCCACTTTTAGAGCTTCTTACGTATTCTTCTGTTTTGGAAAACAGCTTTTCAATATCAGAACTATTATGAGCATTGCTTAAGGCGCCAAAGTGAGTTGGTAAAAAGAAAATGCCATCTGCGATCAAATTCACGTGATATTCTGCAAGTTTCTCCCTATCAGCTTCGAAAGCGTCCCGTGCATTTCTCACTTCCTTTTCTGTAAAGTGCACGCTGAAAAGGGAACCAGTGCCTGTAACTTGTACGTCTACACCTCCGGATTCAAAAATTTCCTTTAATTCCTCTCTGACTTTTCCACCTATTACATTTAGCTTTTTTATTATGCTTCCATCTTCAAGAAGTTTAAGCATTGCTAAACCGGCAGCCATAGTTATTGGGTTTCCACAAAAGGTTCCACCGTGAAACGAGTAGTGGGGACGTTCATAGATGATGGTGTCCAACCGCTCCATGATTTTTCGACGTCCGCAAAAGGCGCCTACGGGAAAGCCTCCGCCAAGAATTTTTCCAAAGGTTGTGATGTCTGGCAAAACATTATAGTATTGTTGTCCGCCGCCTGGAGCCAGCCTAAAGCCAGTGATCACCTCGTCGAAGATTAGAATTATTCCTTTCTCGTCGCAGATTTCCCTAAGCCCTTTCAAAAACTCCTTTTCAGCTGGAACACATCCTCCTGAGCCGAGGACAGGTTCAACTATGACTGCACCGACAGTTTCATCTCTCAATTTTTCCCTCACTCCTTCAAGATCGTTGAATGGTACCAAAAGAGTATCTTGAATGGCGCCTTCCGTTAACCCCGCTGACTCTGGAATGTCAAAGGGATATTTTACTCCTTTGTGGAGGGCGTCGTAGCCTCCGTGCCATCCCCCCTCAAACTTGAGGACTTTACTTCTGCCCGTATACGCCCTTGCAAGGCGCACTGCGTACATGTTTGCCTCTGTTCCAGAATTTGTAAACCGCGTCATCTCAGCTGTTAGAACCATCTTTGCAATCTGTCCAGCAAGTTTTACCTCAAGTTCGTGGGTTGTGCCAAAATGGGTGCCCTTTTCAATTTGCCTTTTAACCGCTTTCACAATTTCTGGAGGACTGTGGCCAAGAATGTGGGCGCCATGTCCCATCCAATAGTCCACATACTCGTTTCCATCTGCATCATAGAGTTTGCTTCCTTTCGCCTTAACAGTGTAGAAAGGGTATGGTTTAAAGTAGCGGATTCCGTAAGAGACTCCTGCTGGAAGAAACTTTCGCGCTTGTTCGTACAAAGCTTTGGACTTTTGTGTTTTTGCTGTATATTTTTCAAACATTGGGTTTCCTTCTGGAAATGTTTCAGTTTTAATTTAACCGTCTAATTATAGTTTTTGCGCGAGTTGAGCTTTCGCTTTGGAGAAAAGCTTTTAAGCGGATTTTATAGCAAGAACTTTTTTGACATGCTTGTGTTTAATTTTGGAGAAGTTAAAATGAATATAGAAAAAGAATTGATTATTACCATATTAAAACTGACGAGTAGTGGTTCAATTTTAAACGAACAAATCTATAAAGATGCGAAAATCTCTCGAGATGTTGCGCTAAATTTGCTTAAAAAATTGGAAAAAGAAGGCCTAATTTATTTCCACAATAATCTTTTGGAGGCGGATAGCTTTCAGAGGCTTAGGCTGGCTGTTTACGCTGTTCAGTTGGGCGCTGACCTTGAATATGTTTGTAGTTTTCTTGGTTGGCGGGAGTTTGAAAGGGTAGCGGTTATGGCATTTGAAAGAAACGATTATGGCGTCATGGAAAATCTACGGTTTAAGCATGCTGGGCGAAAGTGGGAAATAGATGTTGTTGGCTGGAAAAAACCTATTGTGGTTTGTGTAGACTGCAAGCACTGGCATAAGGGGTTGTATCCGTCAGCCTTAAAGAAGGTTGTTGAAAGACAAGTTGAAAGAACATTCGCCTTTACAGAATCTGTGAGCGCTTTTGAAAGGTTTGGTTGCGCCGGTTGGGGCAGGATTAAGGTGGTTCCAGCGGTTTTGTCGCTTGTTCCCAGCAGATTCAAGTTTTACGGTGGCGTACCTGTAGTTCCCATTTTTCAGCTACAAGACTTTCTAAATCAGTTGCCTGTGCATGTGGACGGGTTGAAATTTTTTGAAAAAAGTTTATCCAACAAGTTCAACGGTTGTTCCTAAGGCTTGGCCTGGTAAGCCCCTTCTAAACCTTGCCCGAACCAAACCCTTATTGCCATGGGTGTCCACAATTTTTCCAATTATTTTGTTTTTGCCGCTTTTCCACGCCACTTTACGGCCGATGAGCCGGCTTGCTTCGGAAACAGATTTTGCATGGGCAAACTGGATTATGCATTCCTTTGACCTCTGAGTTTTAGGGCCGATTCTGTAATTGACTATTACTCCTTGAGTTTGCATATGTTTCCACCATGGAAAATCTGAAAATATAAGGAGTATGTTTTATTTGTTTCGCTTCACGCTTCGCTCTAGGCTATAATTTCTATAAGAGGTTGATGTGCAAACTTTGACGCTGGATAAGCGCCTTATGGCAAAGGTTGCTACCAAGATGGATAACAGTAAGCATAGCTTGAAGGCAAAACAACGAGATTTTGCATTGTCACAATTTTTAAAATTGTTTTAGGCTTTGCTTCTAAAGCTTGTAGGATCAGAATCCTTTGAAGTTATTTTTGGTTGATGCTTTTGTATACAGATTTTTCGGTGAAAACTGGTGAGCTTATAGTGATACATTAAATTTTTAGGTAATACTAAATTAACTGATTTAACTTAAATGTAAAATGGCACGGTTTTAAAGTGGAAAAATTTAACTGTTTAGTCTACGTAATTATTTAGAGGTTGAGGTTGCCTCTGTCGCGTTTTAGAATTCTTAATTTTTCCGGAAGTCTATTCTTCTCCCAGTCTGCCCAGTTTATCTCTTTAAAAATCCATTTTTTGCCAAGGTGAGCTGCAACCACCGCGTGTTTAAACTGATTTTCCAAGGGAACGAGTTCATTAAGAAATCTAAAGAGCTTTTCAATTTGTTGCCTTGGAAAATAAGCATAGTAGCTGGCGTTTTTAACTTCAAAGGCGTAAACATGAGTATCTTTTCTAGCGATAATGTCTGGCAGAGGATTGAGACTTGGATTGCTGACTGGAATGCGAACTGCATTGTAACCGTTCTTTTTTAAAAGTTTTACAAGGACATTTTCGCTGTAGAATCCTCTCTTGCGCCATTTTCGAATAGCCTCTTTGTCCACTTCTCTAACCATCAACGAGCCACTTCACTTGTGAATTAAAGAGGTAGGATTAAAGATTTTCCGCTGCTACAAATTTCCATATAAATAATTGTAAGGGTCCTGTTGCGGATTCTGGTGCTATAGACTCTTTTATTTAGAATTTGGGTTTTTTATACGTTTTAACATGAACTTTAAGGGTTTGTTCTTCAACTAGGCATTCTTTTAAGTAATCGTCCAGGGTGGCTGCTGGCACAACCTCTATATTGTAATCTCTTATGTCAATAGAATGTTCAAAGTTTTTCTTTGGGATAACTACTCTTTTGAATCCCCAGGCTTCGGCAGCCTTAATTTTTTCGTAGACTCCTCCTACTGCGGTCACTTGAATAGTGTCGCCTACTCCTAGGTTTATTTCACCTGTAACTGCCACATCTTGCCTAATGGGTTTGCCTTCAATAAGCGAACACAAAAGTATAGCCATTGTTACGCCTGCGGAGGGGCCGTCCACGCCGTAGGACTGGGCGAAATCTATATGCGTTAAATAGTCTTGGGCTATGTCTATGCCGTATTTCTGGAGTATGACGCTTCTGACTTTTGCTATGCTATCAGCTATGAAACTTTGGCCTTTGGCTACGCCAGTCACCTTATAATAGCCCTTAAACGGATAATTTCTTGGAAGTTCGCTTTTTTTCACCATGTTTGCTTTTACGCATAGGACGCTTCCAGTCATCTCGCCGCTGTATGGGTCTTTAACAACTGCTAAACCGTAAATCTGCCCAAGTTTTGCCCCTTCAGGCTTTATCTCAAGGAGCTTGCCTCTTTCGCTGATTTCGTGCTCCAATATCTGCCTTTGAATTGTTTTACAGTGGTTTTCTATGGCTTCTCTGACATGCCTTCTTTCAACAACTTTGCAGCCTTCATTCATGGCTAAGGTTGCAGCCGTCTTAATAATTGAAATTAACGGTCTAAACCGCGTTGATAACGCGTCTTTCTTGTTGCTTCTTCTTCTGCCTTCCTCCACGATTTCTTCGCATGCTTCTCTGCTGAAGGGAATTAGGTTGAAACGTTTAACTTCTTGAGCTATAAACTGCACATATTTCCGCCTGTTTTCCACAGTGTTAGGCATATCATTATTCATTCTCACAACTTTGCCATAACCATAAATTCTATCCATTAGGGCTGGGTGAATCTGGTTTATGCTATCGAAATTTCCAGCGCCCACGAGAAAAGTTACTGCTGGAACGGGTTCTGTGGAAACTGCCATAGCCGCCGTGTCTCCGCCATGCCATCTTCCCCGTAAGGTTATGGGCAGCTGCCCCTCTTCAAGCACTGTTAAAAGGGTTATGGCTTCTTCGGGGTCAAGGTTCTTTATCTCATCAATATATAATATGCCAAGAGAAGCTCTGTGAACGTCGCCAGCCGTAACCCTCTGATGTTCTGGAGTGCCTAAGCCTCCTGTCTGATATGGATCCCAAGCTATTGAGCCGAAAAGCTGTGCGCTTCTATGGCCCGTAGCATCTACAAAAGGTGCACGTCCAGAACTGTTATCAATTAGTAACTTTGGGACGTCGCTTTGTTGGGCTCCTCCAATGCCCTTTAAGGCACCCCCTGCGCCGCCAAGCCTTGAAAACCACCAGATGAAAACTCCGAAGAAGATCAGGCTTCCGCCTGGAATAAATGTTAATGGTACAAAGTTCATAAATTTTCCTATGAAGTAGTCTTGGAAATTGTTGTTGTAGTATTCTTGGAGGGGTTCGCCTAGAAACAAGGGGTTTTCGTTCCACGTTTGCCAAGCTTGATACATGAAGTAAAAGCCTAAAGCCATTAAAAACAAACCCATAATTATCAAAAGTATCTGTAAAGCTTTTAGGCCAACCTTTGTTACAAACTTTCTCTTAAGCTCCTTCAACTGTTCCCTCTGCAGTATTTTCTTTCCTTCGCCAGCCACGTGAATTGAAATTTTAGGTTGGCTGGGCAACACAGGGTTTTTCCAACATAAAGCATCAAAAAGCTTTATGCCGTTTTCCTTGTAAATTTGGGTAAGCTTTTCAGCCAGAGCCCTCCCAATCAGCGACTTGCCAGTGCCAGGATCGCCTAAAAGGAGAAGGTATGGTCCAGGGCTTATGATGGTTTTAGCTGAAGGTTTAGCCTTGTCTGGACTGCTCCAGCTTTCGTACCATTTTGTTTTTTCCAGCCACTTAAGTTTGTGCACCCACTCATCGAGGCATAGAAAGCACTCGTTTAAGGCTTGTTCCTGCCCTATAACCCAGTTTATCAAGTTATCGTCAACCGGGAAACCTTTTGTGCTTTCAAAGTTTCCCCAATCCCATGCAACTCTAATTTTTCTTCCATTAACGCTTCTCTCAAGCACCTCAAAGTCATTGCCAAAATAGTTAACTGCCAACCATCAACACCTTTATTAGGCCTTCTCCCCTTTTCCCCAGCAAAACATATCTAGAAATGATTATAGAGGTTATTTCAAAAATGGTAATATTAAAAAGAAAATAACATACGGCAGTTAAACCACGCTTAAAAACACTATTGCTTTCGATGAGCGAAAGACTCTTTTCAAAATAAAAACCAAAAAATCCTCCCCTTTTGATAATAAAAGAAAAATTAGAGTTCGAAAATGAATGAAACTGTAGAAGGCCTATTCGCCCCTCAACCACGAGGAGAACGCACAAAATTTCAAAGCTCAATTTCCGCCTAAATTTTTGAAAGAAGCTTTTTTAGAGCTTTTCAGTTCAGCAGCCAACGCTAGTTGATGGACTTCCCCGTTGCCTCATAAAGAAACCGACGAAAATCTCCATGCCAAGCCGAAGTGGTTAATCTTCGCTAAAGCTTCGATGGTTTTTCCATAAGTTTCAGGTAACGGTATACAAAAGCATCGACAAAGTCAGTTCACTGCAAACCTTTATTAAAGGCTCCCTGCAGTGATGCCAAATATTGGCTTTAAAATTTTCTAATTGTGAGCTTTATACTGACTTTTATATTTTAATCGATTTTATTTTTAGATAAAATTTATTATATTGTGCTATAAAGAAGTTTTTTGATGACTTTGTTTTTTGACTCCAAGATGAATCTATTAATTTAAATCATTGTCTAACCGATGGTTTCAGAATTTTTGCTGGAAACAGTAGTCGCAAAAGTAAGTTTGGTCGATGCTTTTGTATACCACTAGCATTTTTGCCTTGAATAAAAGGGCCTCACGAGGCGTGTATTTGTAGATAGGTGTCGATGTGGAAAAGCCCTATTCCTGGATTATTTTCTGAAAGAGGTTATGTTTGTTTTATTTACTGTAGGCTAGATGTTAAACATTTTTGAGCATTCAAAATTCTATTTTTACTTTTTGGTTGAATTAGTGATTTTGATATTACTATTATCTTATAACATCACTGGCGCCACCACAGGCCTTAAATGCAGTATACAAAAGCATCAACATATTTCCCCATTTTAAGCACAGACAACTAAAAGGATTCCAATAGGGTTCCAAAGACGGCACTTTTATAAGGGAAAGCATGACTTAAAATGCTGAAGTGAAAACGGGCGGGAAGAGCCTTGTCAAACTTTAAAGTTTTCAACACTACCTACAGCTTTTCCACAAAGGGAGAAATTGAATTTGTAGACTTAACTGACAAGGTTCAGGAGGCTGTCTCCCAGTCGGGAGTAAAAAATGGCATAGTGCATGTTTTCGCTCCCCATGCAACAGGCATTCTCATATTAACTGAAAGCGATTATGGCTTGCTTAATGACATTAAAGCTTTAATTGAAAAGCTAATCCCAAAACATGGTGCTTACATGCACCCTTCAAATGCTCACTCACACTTGCGATCTGTTTTTTTGCCTCCTGATAAAACCCTGCCAGTAATCGATGGTAGAGTAGAATTTGGAACTTGGCAATCCCTACTTTTTGTGGAGACAGATGTGCACCCTAGAAGAAGAAATGTAATAATTCAAGTGATCGGGGAAACGGGGAAATAGCAACCGTTCAGCCTAAATTATTAAAGCCATTTTCCTTACACATTTTTCACTCTTTGCCCTGGAGTTACAATCTCTTGGGATATGCCAATTCCTTAAGTATTGCTGACGCTCCAGGCCGATCTCTCCTGAAATCATCGTTTGCACTTTCATTTCAGCTAATGCCTTCGCTATTAGTGGCTAGCCAATATGATGTGCTTGTTCTCATGGGGTTCACCTCTTTTGCGATATATCCCACAGACGAAGACGCCATAGACATGGAAAAGCAAGAAGACCTCCAAAACCAGTGGTAATAACCTCTAAGGGACTCCCAGAAAAGTTTGAGCCAACTCCAAAACGAAGCACTAAGCCAGTATACCTAGAACCAGCCGAAGTTGAAGCCTTAAAACTAGTTGCGTTGGAAAAACTTTCCTTTGAGGAGGCTGCTACAAAAATGAAGGTTTCAGAAACCTTGTATAGAAACTAGCCGAGAGCGCAAGGAAAAAACGCAAGGGCAATAATTGAAAGCAAAGAAATCATAATACAACAAGAATAAAATTATGCCTTCGCGAAACAATCAAGATTTCTAAACGAGTTTGCCATAGCTTTTTAGAAACAGTTTTCTATTTTTTATTCTTTTTATTCGCCTATTTAACATATTCGCGCTAAAAAATAACATTTCGCCAATTTTTCGTTCCCAAATAGAGAGAAGAGAAAATCAATAGTCAGGTAAATCCAAAGATCTAATATGTGTTAGCTAAGGTTGGATATGTTCTAGTTGAGGGTTAGAAGAACGCTCATTGACTTGATTTCTTGCGATTTTTTGATGATTAATTGAAAGATTTTGGTCAAACGTGTCTTTCGGTGTTATGATTATATAAATTTCGTTTGTTTTCGGCTTTCCGAAAGACTTATAGCGTTCGTTTGCATAAAAGTTACGAGTGCTCGTAAAATTTGGTGGAAAAGTTTGCCTACAGAGCTTTCGCATGAAGCCGAAGAATACGTTGAAGCAATATACAAACTTCAGAAAAAAAGTGGCGTTGCAAAAACCAAAGAATTAGCTGAAGCGCTGAACGTTGTACCAGGCTCTATTACAAACACCATTGCGCATCTTGAAAAGCATGGTTTGGTGGAACATAAACCCTACAGAGGTGTGAAACTCACGGCTGAAGGGGAAAAACTCGCCCTAAAGGTTATTAGGCGGCATAGGCTTGCGGAGAGACTCCTCACAGACATTCTGGAGGCTGAATGGAGTGATGTCCACGAGAGCGCTTGTAAACTTGAACACGCCTTAACCGAGAAGGTACTCCTGCTTTTGGAGAAACGCCTCGGCTATCCGAAGTTTTGTCCCCATGGAAACCCCATACCCACAATTGAAGGTGAAGTAAGCGATGTTGAATGTTATCCGCTTACGGATGCCACTATAAACCAAGCATGTATTGTCGCAAAAATTGTTGACGAAAAAAGAGATAGGCTCCTAGCGCTAGCTGATAAAGGGATAAAGCCAAACGTTCCGGTTCACATTGTCAAAAGAAAAAAGAAAGCCTTAGTTTTGTGTGTTGCTGGAAAGGAGCATACATTAAGTCAAGAGGAGGCGGCAAGCCTTTGGGTTAAACCTGCTGGAGGAAAACAGAGCAATGTTTAGGCGTAGGCGAATTTTTAGAGGACAAAGGGTTCTTGAAAATGAAAATGGCGATAGGCTGAATGCTTTAACCCATTTAGCCGAGGGCGAAAAGGGGGTAATAGTCAAAGCCCTTGGAGGTTTCGGGCTTGTTAGAAGACTCGCTGAGATGGGTTTAACGCCAGGCGTTGAAGTTAAACTTTTAAGAAAAGGCTCTTTCGGCGGACCTGTGGAAGTTGAAGTTAGAGGGGTTACGCTCGCTCTAGGATGTGGAGTAGCGTCAAAAGTTCTTGTAAAACCATTGAAGGCAGAACCAAATGGACAGCTGCCATAGCAAACTGCGTAAAAAGAGCAGAGACAAAAAATTTTCTGGAAAAGAAATAACCGTGGCGCTTGCTGGAAACGCTAATGTTGGGAAAAGCGCCATCTTTAACCAGTTAACAGGCTTAAACCAGGTTATTGGCAACTGGCCTGGCAAAACTGTGGAAAGAGCAGAGGGAACGTTGCATTTTAATGGTTATACCATTCGTGTAATTGACTTGCCCGGTATATATTCGCTTTCAACTTTTTCACTAGAAGAAATTGTCTCGCGGGATTACATAGCCATTGAAAAGCCAGACGTAATAATCAATGTAGTGGATGCTTCAACCCTTGAACGAAACCTCTACTTTACCCTGCAGCTTTTGGAGCTTAAACCCCCTTTAATAGTGGATTTAAACCAGGTGGATTTTGCAGCTAAAAAGGGCATAAGAATTGATGTGGACAAGCTTTCTAAAGCCTTAGGCGTGCCTGTGGTCCCAACAGTTGCCATCACCGGAAGCGGCATAAACGAGCTTCTTAAGACGGTTTTAGCCGTAGTAAACGGCGAAAGGAAGCTTCAGCCTTTAGAGGTTAAATACGGTGCTGAAGTGGAAGAAAGGGTGCATAAACTTCAAAAACTTGTGGAACGTAGGCTTCCGCAGATCTGTGAAATTTATCCTGCAAGGTGGGTTTCCGTCAAACTCTTGGAAAAGGATAGCGACGTAACTGAGAAAATAAAAAACTATGAAAGCGGAAAAGAGGTTTTGGACTATGTAGAGAAGCTCGCAGCTGAACTTGAGAAGATGCACGGCGAAACAGCACCCGTTGTTTTGGCTTCTGAAAGATATGCCATAGCAAGCAAAATAGCAAAAGAAGTAACAGTTGTCGAGGCGCCTCCAAGAATAAGCCTAGAGCAGAAGCTTGACGCCATAACAACACATAAGTTTTTAGGCTACCCCATTTTGGCAAGCATTATAGCAGCCATGTTCACATTAATTTTTGTGGGAGGCAACTTTCTATCGGAAGCCCTTGACTATGCCTTCCAAGGCTTAACCCTCTACATTGAAAACTTTTTGCCTCACTTCATGCCAAATACAGCGGTAACATTGATTAACAAGGGAGTTTTAGACGGGATTATTGCCGGAATAACCATAGCCTTGCCTTACATTATACCCTTTTACATAATCCTCGCCTTGCTTGAGGACAGTGGTTACCTGCCTAGAGCAGCCTTCCTCATGGATAACTTAATGCATAAGATAGGCTTACATGGTAAAGCTTTCATACCCTTAATTTTAGGGTATGGCTGCAGTGTCCCAGCATGCATTGGCTGTAGAATTATGGAGACTGAGCGGGAGCGTTTCTTAGCAGCTTTCGTGGTCACTTTAATTCCATGCTGTGCCCGGACAGTGGTTATTCTCGGTTTGGTTGGAAGGTTTGTGGGGTTACACGCGGCCCTAGCCCTTTACGCTTTTGACCTAATCCTAATTTTTATTTTGGGGAGAATAGCCTTCAAGGCTTTGCCCGGCGAACCCGTAGGCCTAATTATGGAGATGCCCCCTTACAAGAGGCCTTCATTAAAGAATATTTTAACGAAAACTTGGGGCAGAACCAAAGACTTCGTCTACATCGCCTTTCCCATAATAGTTGCTGGAAGCCTAGCAATAACAGTTTTAGACATGACAGGCTTTATAGGATACATGGTTACGGGAGCACGCCCTCTCATAAGCGGCTGGCTTGGGCTTCCGGTGGAGGCAGGAATCCCCCTAATATTTGGCGTGTTACGCAAAGAACTTGCCCTGATTTTGCTTGCAGAGCTTATTCCATTAAATTCTTTGACAGCTGTGCAGATGATTATCTTCGCTCTAGTGACAATGATTTACATTCCATGCATTGCAACAATCGCCGCGCTTATAAGGGAATTCGGGTGGAGAAAAGCCTTGGCAATAACGTTTATTGACATAGCTGTTGCGCTTCTCTTAGGGGGAATAACTTACAGAGTCTTGTTGGCATTTATGCCCACATAACTTGTTGATTATCAGTTCAGATTATTAATTGGCAAAGCTTTTGATGTCCAACATAAAAGGATAAGTGTCAACCAGCGTCCACGGACCGCAACAATCGAGAACCTTAGATTAAGCTTGGTGGAAGAGCTTGGACGAGTTTGAAGAGATACTACTAAAAGTAATCGACAGGACACTGCGCTACTCGCTGGGTGACCGGACGGTGGAAATTTTCTATAAATATCTTAAGGGTAAGGGTTTTAGTTTTTCAGATATTCCGCGGAACCCAGATTTTTTCTTTAACGAGCTGAGAAAAGTGTTGGAGTTTGAGGGAAACCGTTTCAGAGGCTCTGTCTCCGCACTTGGAACCGTTTCAATATTGGAACGCACAATAATAAAAATATTGTGTAGGAAGTTGGGTGTTAAGTTTGACGCGAAAGGGCCCATTGTTTTTTCAGAGTGGGTGAAAAGGGTTAAGGAGGCCCAATGTATTGAAGCTTTCAAAGTTGGATCTGAGGAAATAAGGAGGTGACCCCGCAATTGAAGAGGAAAGCAAGCATCTTATTGGTTGACGACGACGAAAACATTTGCAAAACACTAGGCTTAATCCTCGAAAGCAGAGGCTACAAAGTGGATGTAGCCTATTCTGGAAAGAAAGCTATAGAAAAATCTAAGGCGAAAGCCTACAACATCGCTCTCCTCGACATAGTTCTTCCAGACATTCAAGGAACCAAACTCTTAAAAGCGCTTCAGGAAACAATGCCAAGAATGATAAAGATAATGGTGACGGGCTACCCGAAACTTGATAACGCCATCGAAGCTCTAAACTATGAAGCAGATGCATATCTGATAAAGCCAGTAAATCCTGAAAACCTAATCAAGGTCATCGAGGAAAAACTTGAAAAACAAAGAAGAGAAGAAATAATGACTGTGAAAAAGATTGAGGCTTTCGTGAAGACAAGAACCCAGAGACTACTTGAGGAAACGGAGTAAATTCATTCTAAAATCAAATCTTAAATTAAAACACCGCAGAACACATAAAACAAAGCCCATTTCATAGTTAAAGCCACCAAGCCTGCTTTTCAAAACATAAAGTAAGATGAACGTTAAAAGTAGAACAAAATTTATGAAAAACTTGTAAAGTGGCTGATGCTGTAGATAGCCCAAACAGCTAACAAACGTTCATGCCTAAACTCCATCTAGGCATTTCCCTTTGAACATGGAAACTAAAAAAGGGGGAGTTGAAGGCTTAGCTTCATCCTTTAAGGCTATTTCCGTTTTCTTAGTGCGTAAAGGTTGGCTGCGCCTATAACAATGGCTATGGCAACAAGCACCATCAAAACCACATTCCAAGGCTGCAAGGACTCAATTGCAGACTGAAGTGTAGACTGCATTGTTTCAGCCTGTTCAGCCGTAGCCGTTTCAGGAGGAGCAGCAGTCACGCCTACCGCTGTTTCTGCATATGAAGGCCAATAGGATTTTGATCCGTCGAATATTGCCATTATGGTGTATGTTCCTTCAGCTGGAGGCTTCCACAAGTAGCTGAATCTGCCGTCTCCGTCACAAGTCACGGTGCCGATGTCAACTGTCTTTCCATCAGGAGTGACTGCTTTAAGCGAGACGTCTACTCCTTTAACGTTCTCAGGTGCTGGTGCTTGCATGTATAAGAATTCCATCCACTGGTCCATGTATTCATCCGCTATTGCAGGAGTTCCCTTCGCTCCTGGAGATTGGTCAGTAACTCTTCCTTCTATGAGAACGCTTTCTCCATTAGCTACAACTTTGGGTGATGCTGAAACTTCGGTTGCAGAAGGCCCTTTTCCAAATGCGTATATGCGTAGGTCATAGGCGTTCATGTATACGAATATTCCGTCGGCTATGGCTGGGTTTCTTGCCCAGTGGCTGAAGTAGAAGGGAATTTTCCAAAGCTCTGTGCCTGTGTCAATATCAATGCAACGGAGCATGGCGCCGCGTTCCGCCGGGTTGTCTGGGGAATGCTCACCACTGTACACGTAAACTTTTCTATCAGCAACGAGGGCTATTTCCAGAGGATACCTTCCAGTCCACTTAGCTTCTAAGTAATATGGGTCTTTAGCCTCATAGGTCCACAGTAAACTGCCATTTTTAGCGTCATAGCAATATAGTATACCGCCGTATCCTGCGGAAAGTACTTTTCCATAGGCGATTATGCGGTTGGTGCCCACGGTGAAGTCCCATGCATCTTGGGGTGCTGTGGGACCCCAGAGGTAACTGCCGTCATTTAAACTGTAAGCCCAATATTGGCGGGTCTGAGCGCTCCATACTAGAAAAATTTTCTCTTCAACGCTCGCCGCAACTATAGAGTAAGTTTGGCCTGCAGTTCCTCCAGTCAGTGGAGCTGTATAATTCTGTTTCCATAACAGTTGTCCGTTTTTAGCGTTTAGACACCACACTGTGAAGTTAGATGTGGGTGCATTAATGCCAACATAGCCGGGACCAACGTAGTTGGTACGGAATATCGACCCAAGGATTATTTCAGGAGTGGCTCGTCCTTCAACAAGCCCGGAGGGCAAAATATAATTTATGCTTCCAGTTAAGCCAGCTGGCAAAGTTACATTCCAGACATAGCCAAGTTTGCCATCAACAACTTTATTGAAGGGCCTCCACATTTGACCGGCAGTTCCATTTGGCGGAGTATTAGTTTCGTAGGCGCCTGTCAATTGCCATATATATGAGGAATCCCATAGAGCAAGCCAACCCCTTGCAGTATTAAGTACGTAGATCAGTATTTCACCTTTAGGCCCGTAGACTCTTGTGCCAGATGGCACCCCAGTTATGTTGTAGAACCATCGTCCAGTCCATGCGTCATAGCACATATATGTGGTTCCTTCAACCTGCCATAGATACGCCATTGCTCCATGCTGATTCATAGAATCATATTGATAAATTTGGCCAAAATCTATGCGTATGTTCGGGTTGTACCATAGCTCTTCTCCCGTACGCAGGTCTACAGCATAAACGCCGGGCATACGGTAATAAGCCATTCGCCCTGTTACTTCAGAATACGCGAAACTGTTAGGATACTTGTTGTAGTAAAGCACGCCGCTTATTATTACTGGCGGCCACCACTTGCCTTCGTAGGCGTTACCCGTATAGTATGAAACTGCGCCAAAATCTCCTCCCACAAGACCTCCTAGAGTTAACGGCTTTGTCCAGAGTATGTGGGAAGTTTCAGGTCCATTAGTGTTTTTCGCTAGCCTATATGGAACCGCTGGGGAAGCCATCCAGTTTCCTGAAATCTGAGACCAGCTGTGATATCGTGCATCTATTGGTCGTTTCCAGTAGTGGGTTGGTAGAGGTGCTTCCGGATAGGGCTTCAATGCTTCTTCTTGCACGACAAGCTCGAGGATGTCACTTTTACTCGGCTGGTAATAGTCGCCAATAAAAGTTACTCCTTGAGTTTGCCCTGGAGCTAAGTTTTTGCCTTGCAATGTTTGACCTTCGAACCTGCCTTGAACTTTGTATACGCCTACTTTGGTTGGCGTGTAAAAGGTATAAGCAAATCCAATGGGATCTGATTTTAATGGTCCGAAGGTTTCAGTATTTCCATTAGGATCAGTTATGTCTATGTAAAGGGTTTCCCAGCGGTCTCCCCAAGGGCCTGTCGCCGTTGGCGGAGCCTTGTCAAGCCAAACATAGAGTAAAACTTGTTGCTTAACACCAACAGGATTAGGCGCTGCGCTGCAGAAAGTGAAAGTGGGCCAACTCTTTCCAGCTGCCCCTACACTTGGTGTGACTGCTGAAATCATTGCAAAAATCAAAGCTAAAGCCAAAGCTATAGATAACGCAGTTTTCTTCATTAATACACTCTCCAAATTTTTCTCAGAGTTTATATATATATAAAACTTGCGAACTCGGCGCGCTTTGAGAGGAGAAGGGTTAAATGATTTGCAATTGAGCTGCGCACCGCCGCTTGAAATTTCGTGGAAGTCTTCCACGCTTAGTTTTGACTTTTCATTTTAAACAAAAACTTTCCGCGTGACTCAGTCATAATGGCGAAAACTACGACGCTTGACGAAAAGAGTTGTTCAAAGATTTTCCTCATTTCAACCCATATTTCAAACTCTATGAACCCACCGTATAAAAACCGAAATATACATTAACATTGAAAGATTTATTTTAAAAATGGAACTGATGAGTTCAAAGCCAAAAGGACTAAAACGCTAGAGGAAGTTAAAGCATTATTGGAAGTTGAACTCGAATATGTATGCTAAAAGATAACCCTAATATTTCTGAGGAAATAAAAATGAGTAAAAGTGACCAAAAAATAACCGAAATCACTGAAAAAGTGGCCGAGGTGAGGTAGCTTGGAAGCCTACGGGCCTGTGGACTGGAAAATGGCGGAAAGCCCGGTGCCCGGGTTCAAATCCCGGCCTCGGCCCCACATACAGTGCTCTAACCCGGGCATAGGAGTTTCAGTTTAAATGTAGTTATTTTTGAAAATTTGCATACGGCAACATTTAAACGGAGAAGCACGAAAAGTTAAACAAAAGGGAAAAGTTGGCTAGAGGGGTGGTTTAGTCTTCTTTTTCGTTTTTATGTTTTCACGCATCCACTTTTCAAACTCTTTTGACGGCGGATGTTCAGCGAAAAGCCTTCTACGCATAGCCTCTAGGAAAGTGTTCTTTTCTCCAAGGTATTCGGCTGCCGTCAAAACTTTATGCCTCATTTTCCGTGCCTTATTAAAAACGTTTGCGGTCTTTTCATACCAGCTTTCATCCCTCAAAATATGATGCTCTAAGATAACTACGGGCGAAACTTCCACAACACGCTCTAAACTTCTCAATCCGTTTTGAATTTGTTCTCCATTAACTTTAAAGCCAGCCAAATAAAGGGGCGGTCCACCAATCATTGTTAATTGAGGCTTTTCCGCGGCAATTATGTCTAGCGTTTGCTTTGCCATGGGGCCTTGAACGTCTGGGGCGAAAATGAACTTTTCGTCATTGTATTCGACGGTTGCCATTAAAGTCCATCCTAAGGCGGAATCTTCTGGTCCGTGGGGAACGGGCTCCGAAAATCTTATTTTTGTGTTGCCGAAGGAGAAGCTTCTTCCATCTGCAACTTCAAGTTTTTCAGCGTATTTTCCGCCGGTTTTCTGGAAAATCCATGCTCTGCGCCTTTGGCTAAAGTTAATTTTTTCTTTGGGATTTTTAATTAGAACCGTTTTTGCTTCGTAGATTTGCTTTGCGGTTTCATCTGCTGCTGTCCAGTTGCAAAGCCAATCCTCAAAAGAAGGCGTGTGGTGGTCGAAATGGTAGTGGCTTATGGTTACTACATGGGCTATGGCGGCGGCCTCAGCTATCCTTTTTCGGCTATTCATTATGGCTTTAAACTCTAATGGGTGGGGAGGCAAGCCGAAACGGTTTGGACATAGGGATACTCCAGCATCTAAGAGAATTCGCGTATCCGGCGTCTCAACATAGGTGCACATGGAGCGGACGCCGAAACTTTCAGCAGCCAAAGGAACAACTTGAATATGCCTTAGCATGCGCCTTTCAACTTTCATTAATAATCAGCAATCAAATTATTATATATTACAGATTTAAAGTGGTTGACGTCTCAATAATTGAGCGAAAAATTATATGGTTGAACCCCCCATTACACAATGGGGTGGTTGATGAAAAGAAAACCACTGGGTTTGCTATTGATTCTTTCACTGTTAGGCTTGCAACTTTGTGTAGAATCGGTTAAAGCAGTGGATCGGGGACATGTAGTCCTTCGAGCTACGGGTAGTGCTTTACAGTGGTTTGAGAACACGACTGACTGGGCCAATGAAGACGAGGTGTCATATCAGGTTAGTATTTACATCTCTAGCCTTTTTTGGAACTCGCCCGCCTATAACCGTCGCTATTATGGCAATGATGTTGCTGTAAGTAAAAGTAATATACTTGGCCTTATACAAGAGTATAACGGTTATAATTATGCAACGTTTTTCATCTACACGCACGGAATAAACCGTACGATGTGTGATGTGGTTTATCAATATGTTTATCCCTATGGGTACATTCCTGTAGCTTGTTATCCTGTAGAACATTATCAGTTCTGGGATTCTTATGATCAGGCAGTTAATGACTATGAAATTTGGCCTAAAACCAGTTCAGGCGTCAACTACTTTGTTTTCATTTGGGCGTGTGCCCAAGGAAAAGAAGTGGGAAGATATCATGCAAGTTATTGGATTTATTATCCTTACGTTTATTACGCGGGAACAGGGGCTGCCGGAATGCCTTGCGCGTGGACCCGTAGGGATTATACGCAAATGAATTCTGATGGCTATGCAAACCCGGACAGTAGCCCTTACTGCTTCATAGGTTTTGAGGGATGGTCTAAACCCATGAGTGAACAGATAGATGGCACAAACAAAAACTACGGAAACTTCGCAAAAATATTCTACCAAAACCTACTACAAGACGGCGACTCAATAAAGAAAGCCCTTGACGATGCGTCCTTTGCTATATGGGGGACGAATTTTGGCGGCGCCGTACTTTATAACGGATACTGGGACAATGTTCCTGGACGCGGATTGTGGTTTGGGAAAATGCATGTTTACAGTAATGGAAACAACATTTTGCCTCATTGAAATGGGGGATGACTGTGAATAAAAAGGATTTACACGGGCTTCGCGCCTGTTTGGTTCTTGCGTTGCTTGTGGTATTCAGTCTGAGGAGTCAACTCCATCTAAGGAGGCTTTAGCCATCCTACAAAATGTTGTTAGGGCAGATTTATACAAGTATAATATTACTCTTAAGAGTTATCGTACCGAATATCCGTCTGAGCTGGGCGGCCTACCCCAAACATGGTTTAAGTACACTCTTGAATCTGAAGAAAGTAAAATAGATGTGTCAGGGCAGCTTATAAATAACACGTTAACGATGTTTAGGATAACAGTGGATAAAGGGTCTCTACTTCTTGTTGAATCGCTGCCAGAGGATGTTCTCGACATGACCAGAATATTTATGCAAAGATATCAGAATTATACTAAAGCCTCATATTTTGAACAAATGCTTCGCATTTTGGACAACGTTAACGAATTGACACCTTTAAACTTAACCGAGTGTAACATAAAACTTAGAATATCCATTAAGGATCCTTTCATCTACGTTGGGTGGATATACACTTCTAACGGCATAGAGTTTGAACGAAAAAGGGTAGAGTTTATCTTCGAAAATGGGCGTTTCACATACTTCATTAACTATTGGGGTGTTTACAATATTGGTAGCGAAGATGTGAATGTTGATGCGGATGAGGCTGTTAGCATTGCTAGGGAGGCTTTGAAGGATATTCCCACTTTGTATATGCGGAAGGGTAATGAAACCGTGGCTGTTAAGCCAAAGCTTGGAGATATTCCTCCGAAGGTCAAGTTGATTACTGCTGTTAGGGAGCCTTTAACGCTTTACCCGCTATGGCATGTCACACTCTACTTTGACCAGTTTTACGGAATGTACTATGGTGTGGCAGCTGAAATATGGGCTGACACAGGGGAAATAAGAACCACATATCCGCTTGGGTTCATGGGCCCACCACCCCAATCCAGCGAAACCCCACAAGAAACTGAAACGCCCACAGGACCTTCAAACCAGCCTCCAACAGAAGCTCCGCAGGAAGAAAGCCAAAATAGCCAGCCAGAAGAAAATCCGCCAAACCAGTCAACAGACACACAACAAGACCAAAACACAAACACCAACATTACGCCAATAATAGCCGCCACCACCGCAACAGCCGCAATCCTTGCAGTAACAACCATAACAATATACAAACAAAAACCAACCTAAAAGCTAACACGATTCAAACTTAAGCAGCTTCATCACTACATGCCCGTAACCCACAACAACGCCCATCATGGCTATAACTTTTTATTCAAGTCTAGCATTTTAATTTTGCATGGTAGGCGATGACGACTCTGGCCCCGCTGAAAACAAGTGATTGGGATCTTGAGTGCGAGAGCCTGCCCCTAACCATAAAACTTTTTAGAAAAACCTAAAAGCCTCTCAATGTATTAAAGGGTTAATGCCATCAAGAGGACATCAAATGCTATCCAAATCGGCAATAACTAAACTTAAAGTGATTTTTATAATTAACGTAATAATCGTTGTCCTAGCAGTTGGAGGCTATTATTATGTTGAAACCCTTAAAGTGTCACCTGCTAGGCCCGCTGAATTTCTTTTAACAGACTTAACCATATACCCGTCTGAAGTCGAGGCAGGTGAACCAGTAAAAATTTCAGCTAATGTAACCAATATTGGAGATGTAGCTGGAAACTACTCCCTAACCTTCATAGTTGATGACGAGGTGAAAGAAAATAGAACCATTCAACTTTTGGGTGCAGAATCCACAATTGTAGATTTCACTGTCATAGGCACGGTCGAAGGAATACATACGGTAAAGCTGAACAATTTAACGGGAAGCTTCAATGTGACACCTGCAACATTGCCAGCGGGTGTTAAAGTATCTGGCCTTATTGTAAGCCCGTATGAAGTTTGGGTAGGGGAAACAATAAGGGTTAAGGCTGTAATAACCAACGAAAATGACGTCGCCGTTAACTGCTCAGTGCGTCTGGTAATCGATGGAACGTGGCGGGAAACCAAAACCCTCCAATTGGCTGGAAAAACAAGCGCAGACGTAGAATTCACGGTTATTGCAGAAAGTGAGGGAACACATTACGTTAAAGTAGGCACATTGAACGGGGCCTTCAAAGTTGTGCCAACCGGAATGCATACTTTAACTGTTAACTCCTCTCCCCCAGACATTGTATTCACCTTTGACGGCGAAACTCACACCACTCCATATTCTAAACTTCTCCCCGTGGGAACAACTGTACAAGTTGTAATGCCGAAGGAGCATATAGTTAGCAGAACCCAGCCCACGTGGCAGTTCCGAAGCTGGGAAGACGGATCCACAGACCCTACAAGAACTGTAACCGTGCAAGGTTACATGTCTATTAGTGCAACCTATAACGTTCTGGCGTCTTGTCCTGCCCTCCACGTGTGGAATGGAAGCGATTACGTGTATGTTACAGAGGTATCCGATGGCACAGGCTACTTGGGAATACTGGATTACTTCAATGAAGACGGCTCTATAACATTTGCTTACAGTTATCCATGGGACTATGTTAAGCTAGATAAGGCTCAACCGCAGCCCAAGAACGGCTTCTATGACATGATTCTAGTTCAAAAAGCAGATGAAATCTTCTACATAGATTCAATTAAACTAGTTATAGTGGATCATCCTGCAAATGTCGACGTGTATTCCACTAAGGGAACCTATATATACAACCTTAGAGAGCAGGGCAAAATCTACACAGTAAGCAAAAACCTGCTAACCCCTGTTTCAGCCGTAAACGGAGCTGGAGAAAACTGTCTTCCACAGATTTCAAAGCTTGACGGAGTTTACACAACTGGACACGAGTTTCAATGGGACGTTTTGGAACTAAACCTAGGCGACCTCTCTAGCGCAAGTCAAATCAAGCTTGTGGTTGCAGGGACAATATTTTATTCTCCAGGCCAAGTTCAAGGCGAGTGGGCTGCAAAGTTTGCAACGCAGCCGGGAGTGAAGCCTTTTCCACCTCCCTACATGGAAGTTAAAAATGAAAATGGAAGCTGGATTCCCGTCCCAGAAGATAGGCAATTCCCCTTGTGCGACGTAGGAACAGACATATTCGTAGTTAACTTAACGGGGCTATTTCCCACAAACAACTATTCCCTTAGAATATACACGTTCTTTGATACACGCTTCGATTTCATAGGAGTAGATACAACTCCACAACAAGAAATAGTGGTTAACGAGATCTATCCCACATATGCTGACCTTTCTCAAGTGTTTAGCACCAACTCAACTTCATCTGGCAACTTTACAAGATACGGAGACGTAACCATGCTAGTGCTTGAGGCAGACAACAAGTTTGTGATAGGAAGACAAGGCGATCAACTGCACGTTCTATTCCCCGCAGACCTACCTCCAGTTCCAAAAGGTATGAAAAGAAGTTTCTTCGTTTTCATCAGCTGCTGGTTCAAAGTGAAAGGGCTTCCATACCTAAGCTTCACAGTTGACCCGCTACCTTTCCACGCTATGAGTTGCTTCCCATACCCGCCTACAGAAAGCTACCCCTACGATGAGGATCACATAAATTACATCTTAACCTATAATACCCGAGGAATTTTCCCCTAATTAGATGGAGATAAGCAATAAAATCTAAAAATGCAACCTTTAAATAATTTGAGAACGTCAAATATACCTCTCTGGCCTAAGGCGTGTTGAAGCAATGCTGCCTAATGATATCCCAAACGCCTACCTTGCGTCCATAATCCTTGGCTTATTTTATGGATTAACATTTTGCTCCTCAGCATGCCTTCCATACATAACAAGTTACATTGCAAGCATAGGTGCTGGATTTCGTAAAGGCGTGTTTGTCACGGCAATATATAATTCAGGGCGTGTGGCAGCATACGCGTTAATCGGCGGCTTAACATGCTTATTCAAATCGTTTGTAAATGAAGCTTTCCTTTTGCCATATCAAAGATATGCCTCTTTTTCTTTCGGTTTTGCAACCCTTTTAGTTGGGGTAAGCCTACTTTTTAAACGCCGAGAGGTTCAGTGCTATAATAAGGCGAAGGAAAATAGTCACTTAGACTTGAGGAAACTTGGCGAAAAATTTGATATTCGGGCTTTTATCATGGGCTTTAGTAAGGGATTAATAGTGTGCCCACCTCTGATAATGCTTCTCCTATACTCTTTAACATTTTCAACGTCCCTAGACCCTTTCCTTTTTGCGATTCTGTTTGGCTTAGGAACAGCGTTATCCCCATTATTTTTTGTGGGCGGGGTGGCAGGCTGGCTTCTCAAAAAGGCAACTCTTCTCAGCAGATGGATATCAGTGGCGGGCGCTGGAATACTCATACTACTTGGACTCAGCATGATGGTGAGCGTGATGATTACACTTTAGGATGGTGAAACGCACGTTAGAAACAATTTCAACAATATTGAAGGCAATAATTGTCATGGGAACAATATCAATTGGTATACTAGCTATTCTAATATGGATAAAAAACAAAACCAAAAAAGTATCTTACCTTAGGCTTTTCATTCAAATAGTCTCTGTTCCACTGATTTTTCTAGGATTAATCATCGGACCCTTTGGGCTACCCCAGTTTCCTCCGGTAGGCAATGCACCACGGGACATTGTGATCGGAACAAATATTTTCGGGAGACCGTTTCCAGACGGTTTATCTGTACCAATATTGGCATGTTGGTATCCATCTGGAAGAACAGTGACATGCCCAGTTTGGCAGATGCAAGCCTACCTCTATCCTTTCTGGGATACAGGGCCAGGTTTCGGCTGGGGCGTGATCTACACAACTTCAGGCTTAGAAAGACTTGCAATAGTTTTCGGCCTAGTTATTATCATGGCCATTATTTTAAGCAGGACTTTCTGCGGCTGGATTTGTCCATTCGGACTTTACATGGACTTGCTGTCATACTTTAGAAAAGCCTTGAAAAAACCCTATTTAAAACTGTCTGAAAAGGTAAACACTGGACTGCGTCAACTAAGATATGTGATCATCGCTGTCTTTATGATTTTAAGCGTAATCCTTGGTTCGCAAGCTATATTTGGAGCGCAACTCGTTTCAGGCACTCAACGGGGAGAATACCTTTACTCATACCTTTCAGCGCCCTACTGCCAAATCTGCCCCATGAGGCCCATTTGCGTGTTAGCGGAAGTTAGTTTGGGAGCCATGAACTCCACATTTGTTTTCTCGCATACTACCGGAATACTATATGAGGCGGGATATTACATAACCTCAATCAACACGGCTGTTTTAATTTTTGTTACAGTTGGCGCCCTAGCATATAGGCGCTTTTGGTGCAGAATTTGTGCCGTTGGCGCCTTGACAGGCATGTTTAGCAGGTTTGCTCCTTTCAAACGGTTTTCAGTTGTCCGCCTTAACAAAGATGAGGAGAAATGCACTAAATGCGGAATATGCAAAAGGGTTTGCCCGCATCAAATCACCGAAGTTTACGAGAAAGAAGGCGGCGACGTAACCACCTCCGCATGCATCCTTTGCCTGCGATGTGTTGAAATGTGCCCATACGAGGATTGCTTAAAGGTGAATGTAGCGGGGAAAACTATATTCAAGTCTCGAAACTGGCTTAACAGCAAATAATAGGGGGTCTATGATTGACTGTTAAAGCTGAGAAAAAATATATCCCGGAAATCTCCCAGAAAGAAGTTGAAGAACTTAAAAAGTCTATTGAGGCAACCTCCACTAAGGTTATGATTGAATACATTGAGCGAATGAAAAAAAGCTGGCCCAATCGGCCTGAAGCCATGCAATACTTTGATGAAATAGCAAATCTCTTTGGCACACGTGGAAAGGAGATCCGTGAAGCTAAGGAGGAAGGCAGGAAGGTTATAGGCTATACGTGTATGTTTGCGCCTCTTGAGCTAATTTTAGCCGCAGATGCTATTCCGGTGCGTGTAAGTTCAGGTTGGTATGACCCGGCAAAGCTTGGGAATAGGGTGGTGCCCGTAGAGGTCTGCCCACTTATACGCTCCACGATAGGTGCTAAAATGATTGGCTTATCGCCATATCTTGAGCTAAGCGACGCCATAATAACCACGCTTACATGCGACGGAATGACTAAGCTAAGCGAAATTTTAGGTGACTATAAGCCTGTCTGGACGATTTGCCCGCCGCGCTTAAAGGATTCTGAACAGTCAATTACATTTTGGAGGGAAGAGCTTAAAGCAGTTAAAGAGAAAATTGAGAAGCTCACTGGGACAAAGATAACCAGCAAAAAGTTGAGGTCAGCCATAGAACGTATGCATAAGGCTACGCGTGCCTTCAGAAGACTTCAAGAAATAAGGAAGGGAAATCCCGTTATAATGGGTAGGGACGCTATGCTGGTTAACCAGACAAGCATGTGGGATGATATAGACCGATGGACTGCAAAGACTGAAGAGTTATGTGCAGAACTCGAAAAAAGAGCAAAAGAAAAAGTTTGGGCTTGTCCTCCTGACACCCCAAGGGTTATGGTTACAGGCACGCCGATAATCTGGCCTGATAACTGGAAACTTCCCAATCTTATTGAAGAAGCTAATCCTCAAGGAGTAATAGTGGCAGATGAAATCTGTTCAGGAGACCGTTTCCTATATGACCCCGTAGGCGTAGACGAATGGACCATGGATGACATGTTTAATGCTGTAGCTGAAAGGTATCTACTGCCCTCCACTTGTCCATGCTTCACATCTGAAGATGGAAATAAAGATAGGGTTAACTGGTTAATTACAAAGGTTAAGGAACACCGAGTTGACGGTGTTATCTACTATGTTGTTCGTGGATGCATGCTATATGCCATGGAATATATGCGAATAAAGAAAGCCCTTGACAAAATGAACGTGCCTATTTATTACCTAGACACAGACTATACGAGAGAAGACATGGGACAGATAAAAACAAGGGTTGAAGCTTTCCTAGAAATGTTAAAATCTCGAGTTGAAATTTGAAAGAGGATGGTGGGCACAGACGATAACTGCTGGAATAGACATGGGGGTACAGAACGTCAAAGTTGTCGTTTTGAAAGACGATAAAATCCTAGCTTGCAGTTTAACCCCCTCAAGTTTTGAGCCGGGAAAAGCCGCAGAACAAGCCTTTAAAGACGCTTTGAAAAAGGCTAAAATAAGTAATGCCGATGTTGAACATGTTACCGCCACAGGCGTCGGCGTGGAAATGGCTCCCCGTGCTGAAAGCAAAGTCAGCATGATAGCGGCGGATGCAAAGGCGGGAATTTATCTAAATCCTTCTGTGAGAACAGTTATAGATGTGGGTGCAGAAGAGGCGCGAGTAATAAAATGCGACGAGAAGGGAAGTGTCTTAGACTTTGCGTTAAACGAGAGATGCGCCGCAGGCTCGGGGGCTTTTATTGAAGCCATGGCAAGAGCCTTGGAGGTTAAGGTTGAAGATATGGGGATGCTTTCCTTAAAGGCTAATGGCACAGTCTCCATAAGCGCTACATGCGTAATTTTCGGAGAGTCAGACGTGGTGAGCCTAATCCACAAGCAAGAGCCAAAACATGAGATAGCTAGAGCCATATATGACGCTTTGGCTGAAAGAATAATTTCCATGGTTCACAGGGTAGGCTTAAACCCAGATGTCATGCTGGTTGGAGGCGTAGCCAAAGACGTAGGATTTGCCGCGGCCTTAAAGAGGAAGCTTGAAGCGGAGGTTCTAATACCTGAAAACCCAGAGTTTGTTGGAGCCCTTGGAGCGGCTCTATTCGCCATGGAAAAGGTCGGAGAGATAAAAAAATGAAGGGAGAAAACATGGAATATTGGAGATGGCGCGAATACCACTTTGTGGCGTCCAACAAAAAATTTGGAAACGCTGGGGTAATCACTGCCGGCGTTGATGTAGGCTCAGTAAGCTCTAAAGCAGTGATAATGAACGACGGTGAAATCTGTTCACTAAGCATTATGCGAACAGGCTCCAACAGCCCGGACAGCGCCAAAAAAGTTTTAGATTGGGCATTAGAAGGCACAGGATTAAAGATAACAGACATAGATTATATTGTGGGAACGGGCTACGGGCGAGTTAACGTTCCCATGGCCAACAGCACCCTAACAGAAATAGCTTGCCACGCCAAGGGTGCAAACTACATTTGGGGTTCAACGGTTAGAACGATTCTTGATGTGGGAGGCCAAGACATCAAAGCCATAAAATGCGATGAAAAAGGCAAAGTAACCGCTTTCCTCATGAACGATAAATGTGCAGCGGGCACAGGCAGAGGCATGGAAGTTCTCGCCGACTTATTAAAAATCCCCATAGAAGAGATGGGAGCAACTTCCCTAAAAGTTAATGAAGAGCCTGACCCTGTAAGCTGTACTTGTGTAGCCTTCGCCAAAACAGAAGCCATGGACTTGCTGCGTAGAGGATGGTCTAAAGAGAAAGTTTTAGCCGCCTATATGCGGGCCATGGCCATAAGAATGTGCAACCTCCTTGAAAGGGTAGGATGCGAAAAAGACCTTGTAATTACAGGCGGACAATCAAAGAACATAGGGATAGTGGCAAGAGTAGAAAATATAATTGGCATTAAGCCTCTTCCAGCGCCAAAATGGGAGGAAAACGGACGCGACCCCATGGCTGCAGGAGCCATAGGCGCAGCGCTTTTCGCTAAAGCCTTATACGAGAAAGCGCAGAAAAACTAAACACATAGAGGAGTTGATACCCAATAATCACTTATTATGGCTACATGGATGGGTCAGGCGAATACTATATAGCAATAGATTCTGAAAAGTGCAACGGCTGCGGCGAATGTGTGAAACAATGTCCACAAAAAGCGTTAGAAATAGTTTCCATGATGGTGGATATTGAAGAACAGCAGTTGGCCGCTGTGAAAGAGGAACACCGTAAAAAAATCAAATACACATGTTCGCCGTGCAAACCCGAAGAAAAGACTCCGCCATGCGTTTTATTTTGTAATCCGAAAGCAATCACGTGTATATGGAAAAGCAAAACTTCCAAAAGCTAACTTTCTTCGGGTTTCTCCCATAGTTCAAGCATGCTTTTTTTCAGTTCTCGGCGTTTTCTATGCAAAAACTTGTAGACTGTGGCATGTTGGCTCCCCTGAATCAGCATTTGGATGGCTTCCCTTGCAACTTGAGCGTGCTCAATGTTTCCAATAATGCTTACAGTGTGCCCGTAAACAGCTATGTGAGTGTCTGTCAGCTCTTCAATTATTCTGCGTGTTTTGCCCTCCATTCCGATTATGCGGCCTTTAACCCTTTTTATGTCTGATTCAGATCTTCCAAAAATGGTTCGCAAATCTATAATGTCTAAAACCGCGTCCTCATCACGAATAAGCCTAAAGGCGTGTTCTGGCGAAAAACCCCTTCCAATGGCTGTTACAACATCCTTAGCCTTCAAAAGAGTTGAGGGATCATCTGCGTTTTCAGCTAGAGTTATTGTGACGCCGCCTGTGTCGCTTTCTATTTGAAGCTCAACTGAAAGCATCTTCTCAATAGCCTTCTTAGTTTCTCCGTCTTGTCCGATTAATACGCCGACGCGTTCTTTTGGAATCCTTACAAAGGCGCTAGGCTTAGCCACTGCCGGCAACCCTCCTATAAACCTCTTCTGCGGGCAGAACTTCAACTCCTAAACGGCTAAAAAATCTATTGATATTCGCAATGTCTCTGTTTAAGAGGAAGCTTGCCAGGGGATGGGAAAGGGGAACAGCTTGCGACATGTCAAAAATTATTGGGCGTCCTCGCCAAATCATAATGTTGTATTCGCTTAGGTCTCCGTGGACAAGCTCAGCTTTTTGGTAAAGCCGCTTAAGATAACCGATAAGGGTTTTATAAATTTTTTCAGGGTTTTTAGGATGCTGCTCCTTAAGGGATGGGGCGCTTACGCCGTTTTTCCCAATAAACTCCATGATGAGCACATTGTTTTTTACAGCGATGGGTTTTGGCACTCTGACTTTTGCAGCTATGGCCTGCTCCAAGTTTTTAAATTCTTTTTGAGCCCATGCAAAAATCAGCGATCGTGTGTCGCGTTTTACACCTTTAAATCTAGGATCGCCTTCAATGTACTTCAGCATTCCTTTTCGAAATTCCGCTGAGACAGTTAAGTAGATTTTTATTGCTAACTCTTTACCTTCCTTATTTTTACCCCAATAAACTCTCGCTTCTTTCCCTGCCTTGACGACGCCGTAAATCCTGTCTATAACTCCGCTGTTCAAAAGATCGTAGATAATCATAAGCGTTGAACGGTCGAAGACCTCTTCCAGAACTTCGTACTCTTCGCTGCGCTTCTCCTTCATCAACTGTTCAATCTCATAACTTTTTTCCGCTTCATGAAGCTTTTTCTCAACATGCTTCCTAAAAGCCAAAGGGGCTTTCCTCATATACTGTTAAATGGTTAAATAGCCTTTTTTACGGAGCATTTCCGCTTGTGCGTGGGTGTACCGCCAAACCACATCGCCACGCGAGTCGGACTGAAAATCCCATGGGGATACCAGAACAACGTCTCCTTCACGGATCCAAACTCGCCTTTTCATTTTACCCCTTATGCGGCATAAACGCTCATGCCCGTCTTGACATTTAACAAGAACACGGTCAAAACCGAGAAGCTTTACAGCTACTCCTAAAACATCATTTTCTGTTGGAAGCACCATTTCGCTTAGTTCTTCTTCAGTAATCACTTTTTTCTTACCCAATTAAGCACCTCAAAGCATTCCTTTCTAAAAGGAACGCACCTCTTCCTTAAAAGCATGTTTATCCTTTTAGGCCTATAATTGCCTAAGAGAACCAGCCATGTATAATGCTTCCTTTAGTGGCTTCTTAACAGTCATGGAGACTCCTACAGTGCATTCAAGCCAGCATCCAAGGCAAGAAGCCACTTTAAGCCAGCAATCGCTTCTAGCTGGGCTTCTCAAAATCTCAATGGCTGCACGCTCTAAAATATCACCGATTACAATATCCCCTCTAGCAGCGCACGCCAAAAGCTTGCCCAAAGGATCAACGGCCACATAAAGTTTCCCAGCATGACAAATTTTAGGTGCTTTACCCTCAAAGAAAAGCTTAAAACCTCGAATAAAATCTGATGGCACAGCCAAAAAGCCCGGGTCTTCGCTTTTAATTTTCAGCAGATATTCTTGAAGCCTAGAGATTTCTTCTGATGGCGGCTTATTCTCTAGAGGAGGTGGGTATGGATGGATAGGCTGCACTTGAACGAAGTCTACAATAAAGCGAAGCTCCTCTATAAACCGCGGTAAAGCCTTAATGTTCCAAGGGGAAACAACGCTGTTAACTCCAACTCTAACACCTTGGGTCTTCAGAAACTTTATGGTTTCAAAAGCCTTCTTATGGGTTCCAGCCACGCCTCTAATTTTGTCGTGAATTTCAGGAGACCCGTCGAGGGAAACCGCAACTACATCGAAGGCGCCTGCAATTTTGGATGCATTGGTGCTTTTCAGGAGGGTTCCGTTGGTATTCATGCTTACTAGACAGTTGTTGGATGAAGCCCTTTTTGCGAGAATAGCCAAGTCTTTGCGAAGCAGTGGTTCGCCGCCGCTAAAATCAAAAAAGGCTACGCCTAAACTGCAAACATTATCAATAACTTTCAAAGCCTTTGCTGTGGATAGTTCTGGCATGTTTTTCTTCCACCAATCGCAATAGGTGCATCGCATGTTGCAACGGCCAGTAACGCTGAATGAAGCAAATAAAGGCGCTGGTTTTCCAGCCTTAAATTTAAGAAAATTCTTTAAAACTTTCGACGCCAGCATAAGGGTTTTCATCGTCCGTCATCGCTGAACCTTGTTAGCTGCATTCCACTCTTAAATTTTACACTATACTAACGCCTTTCATTTTCAACCATTGTTTTATAGACGGGATAGGCGTCTGTGTTGTTGAAGCATGGTGGAAAGAAGCGGATAAAATTTGTAGAGAGGAACACTTTATTGGAAAAGATAAAGACGCATAGCCACCTATTTTCCTTTCGCCATATTTTGTTATGCATGTTCACTTTTCAAGTAGGCTAGTATCAGTTGAAGATCTTTGCTGCGCACGATATGACTTATACTCTTCGGTATATTGTTCTCTTGGGGGTTGAATAGTATTCCAGTGCCAGCGCTTTCCAACATGCAAAGGTCAGCCACGGAATCGCCCACTGCAACAGTTCTGGATAGGTCTAAGTTGTATTTCTTTGCGAGACGAATTAGGTGGTAACGTTTACAAACCGATTGTTTGCAATGGCAGCCAATTTTTTCCCAACCCATTGGCATTTCTAAAAAGCCTGTTATAACACCGTTCTTCACTTCCAGCATGTTTGCTACGTGAAAATCCATTTTTAGCCTACGGGCAACAATTTCTGTTGCTAGTGTATAGCTATCGCTTATTATTCCAACCTTATAGTTTTTGTTTTTCAACTGTTCAACAGTTTTCGCTGCGCCCTTCGTAAAGGGTATTGCTCTAACTACTTCAGTGAACTCGGAAACAGTCAAGCCTCTAAGTAATTTTGCAATCTTCCGCGATCTTTCATAGGGAATCTTTGAGGACCTAGTGATTTTTTCGATTTCAGATGTAAATCCAAGCTTGTGGCCTATACTATAGATAACCCTCCCGTTAAGAAGAGTACCATCCATGTCAAAAACCACAAGCCTCGAGATAGCCTTCTAGACCTCCAGTTGTTATTTCAGTTCTATTAACGTTTGGGAGTTTTTCTGCACTTCAACAGCAAATTTATTTACGTCTAACTCGGATGGAGGCTTAATCTTTGCTGGACATGGAATTTCTTCCTCCTTAACCTTGAAGCCGTGTCTTGTGCAGATGGAAACAATATTGTTTTTCAACTGTGGTGGGCAGATTTGGGAGTGATATATGACGCCTATGGATGAAAGAAGCATTTCTTTGATGTGGCTTTCTCCCTTTTCTTCGTGCAAATGGGGATTTCGGCTCTCTACTTGAAAGACATCAACCCCTAACGATGCAGCTTGGGAGGCAACTTGAGAAGGGGCGGGGACTACCCCTCCAAACTGCTCCATGAGGTTAATTATCTCATATGTTTCAGCAGCAAATCCAGACGCGTAGTACAAGAGTTCAGCTAACTGCATGCTCATGGCATGCTCGCCTGAGTTAGCGGTCTTCATAACATCTGTCCCGAAACCAGTGTAACTTGACATTAATAAATTAATGCATTCATTAGTAACTGCTGAAACCCTTCCAAATTTGGCGAAGAACGGTCCATTCTCTGTAATTTTGGGCTTATAAACCCATGAAACTCTAACCATGGAAAATGGACTTTCGGCTTGGCTGAAACCAGCCGCATAAATTTCAACGTACTCATGGACAGCTCCTGGCAAATAATTGTCAGCATCTATGAAACCAACATATTCCTTACCAAGCATCTTCGCCAGAAGCATACCTATCAACATGGCTTCAGCCTTGCCGCTTCTAACAGACCCCTTTTCATTAAGGATAGAATCAAAACAGCAGTTTCTGAAAGTTTCTGATAACCCGGGATCTTGCTGGTGTATTATGAGAATCTCGTCACCTACGAAGTGGTTAAACCGTTTCAGTAGTTGCACTTCCATCATAAACCTGTCTACGGGAGACCTTTTACTACCCGAAACCACAATTACATAGCAATCGTGGGGGATTCCGCTTAGAACACCCTCCAAAAGTCTAAGCTTTTCATCCTTGATAGGAACTACTATCGCCATTTTCTGATTAATCTTCCCTATATCCTCACTTGATATGGTTGCCACTGCCTCTCTAGCCTTAGTGGGAAATTTCTTCATACCAGAGTCTAGCTCGTAAACTCTCTGTGCGTCATGAAAT
>JAWCNE010000011.1:0-34004 GCA_038849025.1 Bathyarchaeia archaeon | reverse complement strand
ACCTTACCGTGGATATACTGGGCGTATCTCTCTGGAAAGCGGGCGTCTTCGAGAATTGGCAGCATGTTAAGCCTATAAGTGCATACGTTGTTAATGAGCTCCCTTATGGCTCTTGAGGCGAATTCAACACAGTAAACGTGACCCTTCTCGCCGACTATGTCTGAAACGTGGCTGGCGGTGGTTCCAGAAGCAGCGCCCAAATAAAGAACTTGATGGTTTGGCTTTATGGGAACTGCCTTAATGTTTTTAAGGATGGCTGCGGCCAGTTTACTTCTAAAGGGATCCCATAGGCGGTACTCCACACCTTCAAAGCGTATGAGTCTTTCTCCGTAAACGTTTCTTCCAGGCGTGAGGTTCTTTGTGGCAAGTCTTTGGCTGCCATCTTCAAGGGTTACTTGATAGATTTGGGAAAAATGCGGATGGGGTTTAACGTGCATGCCTTTTCTTTCTCCATTTTTTTTCACGCTTAGGCTGCTTGGGCTTTTTCTCCGGTAACACTGGAGGTTCAGCGTATTTTTGGCGAATTTCCTCAATTCGCTTTTCCAGATCAGCCTTCAAATCTTCACCTATGTATCTGCCCCCGAAAACGTCTGTTCTCACAGCTATGGCGAGTTTTCCAGCCAAGGCGCGGGCAATTTTCCCCCTCTGCCACTTTTTAGCCTCATGCAAAAGCGAGTGTTGAAAGATTATACCGTGCTTTGGCGGTCTGGTTCCAGTTTTCAAGGAGCGGAACAAGGCTTTTTCGGCACCTAAAACTTGAAGGGTGCTTGCGGGCATTTTAGCCAAATTTGTGAGACCTCCAGCTAATGCTATGAGCCGCGCGCCTAACAGCGCGCCTGTTATAGCCTTTGTGTTTGGCGCCACCTCTTCCATGGCTGTGTCTATATACTTTTCTAGGGTCTGCCTAAGCTCGTATAGGTTTAACACGTTTTTGCATAAAGCTTGAATTTGCTTTAGGTCTGTTTCGGCAAGGTCTGCGCCCATGGAGGCTTGGGCAGCGTTTGCCACTTGCTCAGCTTTTGACTTTGGTAAGCCTTCCCTTTCAAGCCTTTCAGAGGTGAAGTTTTCTTTGCTTCCAAGGTTTAAAACTAGCCTAGCATATGTTTCATGTTTGTCCAGTAGGCGGTCAAGTTCTGGAAAGTGGACGCCGTACCATTCTCTTATGCGGCTCATGAAAAGGTTTAGAGTTTTATCTAAGTCGTCCAGCGTCTGAATAGCTTGCGCTATAATTAGGTCTTTTTTCTCCACAGCCCTTTTAACCTTAAGCTTAGCAATCTCCATTGAAACTTTGTGGGTCCAAAGGCGGAACTCTTCATAGTCCCTAACGAAGCCTGTTTCTATTGCGAAGCCTTCCATGTTTGAGCGCAAAATTTCTCCAGCTTCCGAAATTTTAGAGGCTTCAACAGCTATGCCAAACTTTTCTTTAACTTCCGCCGCCAAAAGAACATTCTCAAAAATTAAAGAGGTGTAGCCGCTGTTCTTTAGGTGACTAACTAGGTCGGCAACTTCCTTAACAGCTTTTCCAGATTCAATTTCCATTATGGTTTTGGCGGCTTCTTCAGGCGTTTTAGGGAAAAATGAATGGGCGATAAGCTTGTTTGCCTCGTCAAAAGCTAGAATCCCGAATAACGTGTGAATTATGGTTGCTTTCATCATGTACTCCTCAGAGTTTCAGATACTATCTACTAGGCTTGTATAGATAAAGGATTCTGAAAATATTGCTTCATAGAATTAAACTTATCAAGTTAAAGTGATAAACTAAACTGGAAAACTCTGGTGAAAGTGTCTTTGAAAAGTGAACGTTTAAAAGTTAACTTGGCCAGCCTACGTCTTAATAACCCAACTATGCTGGCTTCGGGTATTCTGGGCTACTCAGCTGAGACCCTTAAGAGTATCGCTGAAGGCGGTGCCGGCGCGGTTGTCACAAAGTCTGTAGGGCTTAAGCCTCGAAGAGGTTATGTAAACCCAACAGTTGTTCAAACTCGTTGCGGCTTAATCAACGCCATGGGGCTTCCTAACCCAGGAATAGAAGAGTTTACGAAGGACATAGGGGAGGCGAAGGCAGTTCTTAAAGTGCCCCTCATAGTAAGTGTTTACGGGTTTTCAGCAGAAGAATACGCTTTAGTAGCCGAAAAGGCGGTTAGGGCTGGAGCAGACGCTGTAGAGCTCAATGTTTCATGCCCCCACGTTAAAGAAACGGGCATTGAGATTGGACAGAAACCAGAAGTTTTAGCTGAAGCGGTTAGGAAGGTTAAGGCAGTTGTGGAAAAGCCTGTTTTCGTCAAGCTCTCTCCAAATGTCGCGGAAATAGCGGAAATCGCTGAAACAGCCGCCAAAGCTGGTGCAGACGCTTTAACCGCCATAAACACTGTAAAAGCCATGGCGATAGACTTGGAAACAGCGAAGCCCATATTAGGCAATAGAAAAGGCGGGTTATCCGGGCAGGCGATAAAGCCCATAGCCGTAAGATGCGTATACGAAGTTTATGAACGCGTCAAAGTGCCCATAATAGGGTGCGGAGGCGTAACAGACTGGCGGGATGCTGTGGAATTTATGCTTGCAGGCGCCACGGCCATCCAAATTGGAACCGCTATAGCCGGAAAAGGCCCTGAAGTTTTCAATGCAGTGACAAAGGGCATAGAGATATACTTAAAAAAGAAAGGATTTAGGAGCGTGAATGAAATTGTCGGCTTGGCTCACCGCAGTTAATAAAATGAGAACTACCCCGATACTAAGCGTTAAAACAGAAAGCCCAACAGTGAAAACTTTCACGTTTAAAGACCGCCACTGCGCGAAGGCTAAGCCTGGTCAGTTTCTAATGTTGTGGATTCCAGGCGTAGACGAAATTCCCTTAAGCATTCTCGATACAGAAGAGAAAGGCACAATTTCTGTGGCTGTTAAAAGGGTCGGTGAAGCCACAGAAGCCCTTCACAGCAAAAAGGTTGGCGAAATTATAGGTGTGCGTGGACCCTTCGGAAACAGTTTCAAATCGAAAAATGGGAGAGTGTTGATGGTTGGTGGCGGGACAGGCAATATTCCGCTGCTTTTTCTGGCAAAAAGACTAGCTGAGGAAAAAGTAAAGATTACGTTCGTTACGGGTGCCAAAACAAGGGAGGAACTGCTCTTCTTAGACGAGCTGTATGCGTATTGTGGCAAGGAAAATGTTTTAGCCGCAACAGAAGATGGAAGCTACGGTTTTAAAGGCTTAGCCACTCAGCATTTAGAGGCTATAGCAAGGGAAAAGTTTGACATGATTTACACTTGTGGGCCTGAACAGATGGTATATGAAGTTTTCAATCTAGCGGAAAAGCATGGAATAAGCTTAGAAGCAAGCTTGGAACGCTTAATGCGGTGCGCCATAGGCATATGTGGAAGCTGCATTATTGGTAAATATCGTGTATGCAGAGACGGCCCAGTGTTTACAGCAGACCAGCTGAAAAACGTTAAGGGCGAATTTGGGCTTTGGAAACGCGACTTTAACGGAAAGAAAATCTCCATAGAATAAAAGCGGAGAGTTTTAAAACGCCGATTACTCCACTTCACGGATTAGCTTTTATGTTTCTTTACTTTAAAAACAAAAGAAGTGTGGATCCACTGGCGTTAGCGGTTTCAACAACATTCATTGACTTGGAGCCAGCATACTTCTTTCTTTTAGGAGAACCTTTAGACCATAGGCTTTGGCACGGTTTTACATTAGCCCTAACAGCCTACCCACTAATAGTGGCTCTAGGAGTCTATATCGCTGAGCACTTTTTTGAAAATAGACTGTTAGTAGTTTACAAAAGAGTGCGGCTTAATCCAGTCAAAGTAAAGTATCCCATGTTAAACATATACTTTTTAAGCCTTTTCGGCGGCTTCAGCCACGTTTTCCTAGACATGTTCACCCACGGCGAAATGTTCTGGTTACTATACCCAGTTGCCCATGGAAACCCCTTCTACATAGGACCAGCATCAATAATTGTGGAAACCGCCGTGATTCTATTGACGCTTTACTCATTGAAATGTTGGATAAAAGCCCAAACCCGCTAATTTGGAACTGAAAACTAAAGATAGATAAATTCATCAGCGCTTATACTCCAAAATTTATGGGTAAAGGTTATATTTGGCTTGGGTGGTATTGTGTGTATTTGCGGGTGAAACGTGATGAAAGGTGACCGCCAAATTCGAAGCTAATTCTAGAAAACCTTTAAGCGAAGATTATCGCCCGCTTGAAATTGAGAAGGAAATCCGTGAGTTTTGGGAGAAAAACCGTATACAAGAGAAGCTTATGGAGTTCCGCCAGAAAAACAATGTAGGCTTAGCGGGTTATGTTGAAGGCCCACCAACATTAAACGGTATACCACATGTTGGCCACGCCAGAGGCCGCGTAATAAAGGATTTGCGTTACAGATGGAGAACCATGCAAGGTTATTTTGTGCCATTTTGGGCGGGTTGGGACTGTCAAGGCTTGCCAGTGGAGCTTGAAGTGGAGAAACTGTTAGGTGTTAAAAACAAGCGGGAACTCGTGGAAAGAGTAGGCGAAGAACGCTTCATAGAAGAGTGTAAAAAGACGATTATGCGGTATCATAAGGAATGGGTTGAAGCGGACAGAAAACTTGGAATATTCATCAACCAGAATAGGGCTTACTGGACTTATTTGGATGAGTATATTGAACGGGAATGGCAGTATCTTAAACGTGCCTGGGAACAAGGCTTGCTAGAAGAGGGCTATTATGTGGTGGCCTACTGCCCAGGATGCCAAACAAGCCTCAGCAGTGCGGAAGTAGGCTATGAAGGTTCATATAAAGAGGTGGAAGACCCCTCGCTTTACTTCAAGTTTATGCTGGCTGAAAGCCAAAACGAGTACTTCCTAGTATGGACAACAATGCCCTTCACCATAGTCACAGACATGATGCTCGCAGTTCATCCAGATGCTGAATACGCTAAAGTCCAAGTAGGCAGCGAAAAATGGATAATCGCAAAGCAACGGGTAGAACCCGTAATGCAAGAGCTAGAAATAGAAAAATACGAAATAGTTGAAACAGTCACAGGAAAAAGTCTTGAAGGATTAAAATATGATTATCCGCTTAAAGATTTAATTCCGAAACAGGCGGAGCTTGATAGGCATCCGCTTGTGCATAGAGTTATATGCGAAGAATTTGTTGACGTGAACACTGCAACAGGCGTGGTGCATTTATCGCCTGGAAACGGAGAAGAAGACTTTTACGCTGCACAGAAAAGAGGTGTTCCCGTTTTTGCGCCTTTCGATGATGAGGTGAGGTTCACAGAGGAAACAGGCTTTTTCAAGGGAGTATTCGCAAGGGATGCCGACGCCATGGTTGTTGAGGAACTGCGCAAGAGAAACGCGCTAGTGAAAGTTGAAACCATAAGGCACGAGTATCCGACATGTTGGCGTTCTCACCATAAAATTGTTTGGCTTGCAAGAAGAGAATATTTCCTAAGAACAGATAGGATAAATGACAAGGTCGTAGAAGCTGCGGAAAAAGTCGAATACTTCTTCGAAGCTCCGAAGAACCGTTTCCTCTCATTTTTGAAAGAGGGTAAGCCATGGTGCATTTCAAGGGAACGCGTCTGGGGCGCCCCGCTTCCCATATGGGTTTGCAAAAACTGTGAAGCAAAAACGCTGATAGCAAGCAAAAAAGAGCTTATAGAAAAGGCCTTGGAAAAGCCGCCGCCAAATTTTGAGCTCCACAAGCCTTGGATAGACCGTATCACAATTAAATGTGAAAAATGCGGAGGCATAATGCATAGAGAACCCTTTGTGCTGGACACATGGCATAATAGTGGAGCCTCACCTTACGCCAGATTCACAGATGAAGAATTCCAGAAATATGTGCCTACAGAGTTCCTCACCGAAGGCATAGATCAAACCCGAGGGTGGGCGAACTCGCTTCTTTTAGAACATGTAATATTAACTGGAAAAGCGGAAGCCCCCTACAAGGCTTTCCTTTTTCAAGGATTAACCCAAGATGCTAAAGGCAGAAAAATGAGCAAAAGCCTCGGAAACATCATAGAAGTAAACAAGCTTTTAGAGAAAGCTTCAGCAGACGTTTGCAGATTCTACCTAATGCGGAAATGCTCTCCAATAGAGTTCATGAACTTCGACTTGAACGAGCTTAGTCGCCGTCCATACCAAGTGCTTTCAACGCTTTATCACCTGAACAGGTTTTTCGTGCAAAATGCGGAATATGACAACTTTAACCCTCAAATGCATACGCTTGAATGGGCGCGGGAAAACGGGCAGCTTAAAAAACCAGACCTTTGGCTTCTTTCAAAACTCCAAAAAACCATAGGGGAATACACGACTGGACTGGAAAAATGCGAATTCAACACTGCGCTGGCGGAGCTTGAAGACTTTGTCGTTGAAATTGTAAGCCGCTTCTACGTGCCCATGATCCGGAAAGAACTGTGGACAGACGACCCTGAAACCCTCAACCGCAGACTAGCCATATATGCTTGTTTATGGCATGTTTTGAAAACTGTTACGATTCTGTTTAACCCTGTAACGCCTTTCTTAAGCGAAGCCCTATACCAGAAAATCTACAGAAGACTTGACCCAGCCCTTCCAGAGTCTGTGAGCTTTGAAAGCTGGCCGAAGCCTGATGAAACACTTCGAGACAAAGCCTTGGAAGAAGACTTTGAAAACCTTATTCAATGTCTCTCCATGGTTTATTCCGCAAGGCAAGCAGCTAAGCTGAAGCGAAGGTGGCCCGTAAGAATGGCGGTTGTAGTGGCTTCTGAAAAGGTTTGCGCGTCGCTAAAAAACCTCAACGAGGTTTTTCTAGAACTCGCAAACGTTAAAACAGCCGAATATGCTCAGCAAGCTCCTGAAAACGTTAAGGCTCAGGCTGGAAAATGGGCTTGCGCCACTGAAAAGGGCATAACAGTCTTTCTTGATGTTTACCGCGACGAAAGGCTTCTAGGCGAGGGGCTTATGCGCGACGTAGCCAGAAGAGTTCAATCCTTGAGAAAAGAGTTGGGCTACGTCCCCACAGATGTCTTGAATAACGTTCACATAGCTGGACTTGAAGAAGAAAACGTTAGGTTTCTGCTACCCTATTTAAGCGAAATGGCGGAGCTGATACGCGCCAAAAAAGTCCACTTGCACACTGGCACGCCTGAAACCGAAGCAAAATGGCACGAATACCCCTTAGACGAAAAGAAAATTTACATTGCCATAACTTAACCAGAAAGCCACAACTGCGAAAAGATTTATTCAAGCAAACGAAATTTCAGTGCAGGTGTTGGGATATGCCAATCATCCACGTAAACGTTTGGGAAGGCTTCGGAGAGGAGAAAACTAAAACCCTGATACGACAAATAACAAAGGTCTTCGAAGATCTAGGAATACCTAAACACGCTGTAGAAGTAATAGTGCATGAAATCCCAAAAACCCACTGGGGAATCGGCGGAGAACCCGCCTCAGAAAAATTCAAAAACCTGCAGCCATAAAAGCACAAATCAAAAGCACTAAATCTTTAGAAGAGGCTTTCTTATCCAAGAAAAGTTTCACGTGGGCCGGTAGTTCAGCTGGTATGAACGCCCGACTCGCACTCGGGAGGTCGCGGGTTCAAATCCCGCCCGGTCCATTGCGAAAACCTCATAGCGCATTCGGGGCGATGGGTTAATCAGTGAAGAGTTGCAACAAAGTTTTAGACTATTTTTAAAGAAATATCTATCTATGGAAGGCGTGAATTTCCTTTTCACAACGGATCTAGTCTAAACTACCGTGAAAATTAAGCATTCATGAAAGGAGAAAACATAACAACTTTTGACGCTTAAGATTTTCATAAGAACTTTTATGATGATAGCCGTGTATGTGCCAGTCAAAAATTTAGTGGTCGTGGCCAAAATCCTTCATGTCTTTCCAAACGTGATACGCTAAACTTGTAGCGGAGCCAGCTGCAACTCCCAGGAGGACCTCAATTAGTTGGGTGTTGCGGAAAATAACTGCCACAACTGTGAAAACGTCAAACAAAACTGCAATGGCTATATATACCCAACACCATGTTGAAAGCTTCATTTTCCGCGGTCTACTTATTCCAATAACCGCAAGAAATAAGAAAATTATTACGGCGGAAACCAAAACGTTAAACATTACACTTTCTCCCTTACATCGTGCTTTTATAAAAGAGATAACAGTTACGCTTAAAAGTTTTTAAGAATAACTATCCACCCACAGCAAATAAAGTTGCTAGTGAACCAAAGAAGCTATAGAGGAACCCCCTCATGAGAGTGAGCATAATTCATATGGAAACCCGTAATACGGTGGAAGACGCTATTTCAGCAGCTCAAAAGAACATTTACAAAGCCGCAGATAAAAATCCGAACTTTATAGTCCTTCCCGAATATTTTTCAGTTCCCGGCTTCATTGAAAAATTTTCTTCAGCTGAAGAAATCTTTCAAAAAACTTATAGACCTACCATCGAATTTTTGCGCCACGTCTCCGGCGAAATTCTCAACATTTATCTTGTGGGAGGAACACTAATCGAGAAAAGTCCTAAGGGATTTTTTAATACTTGCACTTTGTGGAAAAATGGTGAACTTTTAGGAAAATATGAGAAAAGAAATTTAGTTAACGCTGAAATTAAAATTGGAGTAAGTGAAGGCGATAAACCTTTTGTTTTTTCCACGGAATTTTGCAAAATTGGAGTACTGATATGTGCAGACATTTTTGACTCAAACTCGGTGGAGCAAACCATAAGCATGGGTGCTGAAACCATTTTCCTGCCTGTAGCAGCTCTACATGCACACCCCGATGTTAAAGGTCATCCATTATCAGAGAAAATTGCTTCAGAGAAGGGAGTCTTCATAGTTAAGGCCGGAAGTGTACGCTCAGGTGCTAAAGGAGGAAGAAGCGCGGTGATTGCTCCATGGGGCGTGATTGGAGAAGCACCAGATGTATCCTCAGATATTGTACTGACAATAGACTTAGATTTGTCAAAACTCAAGTCTTACAGGAAAACTCAGTAAAAGCTTTTCCATTTCTCAACAATCTCCATTATCCTTGTAAAACCGTGCCTTTCAAACCACTTTTGTAATTCTCCGTTTTTGACAGCATACTCGCAGACCTCCTCTGCATTTTTGCAACTATGCACTAGAAGAAAAATGCCTTCAACGTTATGTCTACTTACGTAAGCCATAGTTTTCAAAAGAGCGCCCAATTTAACCTCATTCAACATTTCGGCGCTAAGTTCTATATACACTGGTTTTTGTAAAATTTTTGTAAAAATTCTTGTCAGCATATCCACCCAATACATTGTCGTATAATCATTGGCAGAAAGGGGAATGTGGAAAAAATCCACGTACTTTGCTAGTTGGTCGAAGTCTATGCCAAATCTTTCTCTTGAAAGCACAGGGTCCGGCCATATCTCCACGGCGAACGCCTTCACATTTCTTAATTTTTCTCTCGCTTCTTTTATGAAGCTGGTTACTGTTTGCACTCGCCAGTCCACCCAGTTCAGCCCACTTAGGCGCCAAAGCTCCATACATCTAGGACAAACACAGAAACCCTCCTCTGGGAAGTGGTAAAGGTTCAAAATCACTCCTTGAATTTTCTTATCACCCATATCTTCTATGAAACGTAAAATTTTCTCTCTATAGTTTTCATGTGTTGGACAAATGTAGTCCCATGGCATGTTAATTTTCCTATTTTTTCTAAGTGCAAGGCCTTCTTTTGAAACAGCTGCCATTTCTGGGCTTTCCCTTATGGTTTTAGCATCGCAAAAACATGTAATATCATTGTACATGTGCTCCGCTGGGGGAAAAACCGAACCGTCAGCGCGTTTCGCATAATAAATTTGGAAGTCAAATCCTTTGACTCTTTCTGGCTGGTAGGAAACTATCCCTATTTTCATGGGTTACGTTCGGTAACAGATATATTTAAGAATTTTCAAAGAAATAGAACTATCATGAAAGAAAGAAACAAAATAGAAATAGTTATAGACTACAAGAAATGCCCGCCATGTCAGGAATATTCTTGCATTGACATGTGTCCTTGGGGGGTCTTCCAAATAGGACCCGATAAAAAGCCTTTAGTTACAGATATTGCCTCGTGTACAATGTGCGGCGTATGTGAGCACTTATGCCCCAATAAAGCTATTAATTTGAAAAGGAAAGATTTTTATTGTGTTTAGTAATGCTCCTTACCGTTTATAATGGAGATTAATCGATGAAAACCTACGAGTTGTTAGGTGAAGACCTTAAATTAATTTTGAAAGATAACATGTTGGCCTTGATTTCCAAAGGTAAGTTAAACATTGTCAGCTCAGCGGTGTACAATGGAGGATTTAAAAAGGCAAGGGTCATACTTAATGTCCATGTTCCAGAAGACTGTGACCAAAAAGCTGTACACGAAAACCCAGAACATTTAGTTCTTGAAGCTTTAAAAGATCTCGGAGTTGACCCAGAGCAATGCGTAGGCCTCATAACCGCTGCAGATGTAAAGAACTTCTCTATAATAACGGCAAAAAAGGAAGATCTAACAGTAAGCGCCATAGTAACTGCGGGCTGTTCTTTCGCTGAAACAGCTGGAGAAAAAATTGAAGCAAGCGTCACAAGTTTGGGAACAATAAACACCATAATTGTTATTCAAGGAAATCCCACTGAAAGCTGTCTTATGCAAACATTTATTACCGCAACCGAAGCGAAAACGGCAGGTTTAAGAGAAATTGACATCAGAAGTAAGTATTCAGGCGATCTAGCTACTGGAACAATAACTGACAGCACCGTAATAGCGTCTACGGGCATCGGCCCAAAAATCAGATTTGGAGGGCCTGCCTCAAAACTAGGTCAAATGGTTGCCCATTGTACCCGAGAGGCTGTAAAAAATGCAATAATAAAACAAAGCTGCTTACAACCAAACAGATCAATTTTAAACAGGTTTACTGAAAGAAAACTGCCGATAAAGGAATTTACGAGCGAGATATTGAAAGCCAACTCTTTTAAGATCAGCGAGGAAGAGGTGTGGTTAAAAATTGTTGAAGCAATAAAAGCGAAGCCATTATTCGCATTGCTCTTATCAATGGCCGTAAATATTGACGAAGAAGTCAAAAAAGGAATAATTCCAAAGGAATTTGGAGATATAGGTGCATTAACTGAAAATTTTAAAGAAAATCTTTCTAAGCTTATTTTTGACGGAAAGCCTCATAATTCTTCTATCGTGACTGAAAAAGTGAACTTTGACTCATATCCCTTCTTAAAAAGTGCATTGCTCTGCATAATAGAAAAATTATTTTTAGAGGATGAGTATAAAAAGGCTTGAGCAATAAATTTGGTAAACAGGCAACACTAAGCCAAGAATAGTTTTATTATTTTACGCGTTTTATTGTTTTATATTGAAATAATAAAAAGTGGTGTTGTTAAAGTATTTTCCGTTATCAAATTCATTAGGAGAGTTCGCTCATATTACCCTACTATCTTTTCCCAACGTTCAACCAGTTCTAAAACTTCTGGGCAACCGTAATTCTTTAGTTTTTGCCTAAGTTCAACCTTGTCCACTGCTGCTTTCTGGAAGTCCACTATCTGACTTGCTTTGTCTGCAAGGTAGAGGATTCCGTCAACCCCCGCTCTTCCACAACGAACAGAAACTGTTAGCAACTCTGCTGGAGATGGAACCTCTTTAGGATCGTCACCCGGGCCGAAAACGTAGAGACTTATGTAGAGAGGCTTCTTAAGCAGTTTTTTGAAGGCTCGAGAAAGCATTTCCCAATACCATGGAGTGGCATAGTTCTTAGAAAACATGACGACATTAAAAGCATCTGCATAAGGCGCAAGAGCATCAAAGTCTATTCCAAACCGCTCATAAGAATTAACAGGATCTGGAAGCAAGCCAATTACCAACTCCTTTTTCACCCGCTCTCTGATTTGAGCAATGTATTCTGTAACCTCTTTTTTTCGCCATTCAAGCCAGCTAAGCCCGCTTTTTTGCCACTTCTCCTTGCAACGGGGACAAATGCAGTGGCCATGGTCTGCAAAGTGGATGCTGTTAAGCCAAACGCCCTGCGAACGCCTATCCACATCTTCAATGTAATTAAGCATCTCTTCCCTGAATTCTGGAACTGTATGGCAGAGAATATCCCAACGGAAATTGTACCTATCATTTGTTCTTAATGCAGGTCCAAGCTCTGACTGAGAAACCCATTCAGGATGATTGCGAACTGTAACATTGTCACCAAATATGGCAACATTGCTGTACATGTCTGGCTGCGGTGGTTGTCTTCTCCCAACCTCTGGCTTCACTCGAAACAAGTCAAAGTCGAAACCTGGAACCTTTTTAGGTTCAAATAGGTATGTACCGAACCTCATTTTTTACACCTTTTTGAGAAGCAAAATGCAAGGCATCATTATAAAGTTTTTCACATTGAATAACACGTTAGTCATTTAATTGCAGAATCTCAAGCAAACAGCTTGAATTAAAAGGTTCGTAATTCACCCGTACGAAACGAATTAGATAAAATGCTTTAAATCATCAAAAGGATAGTTAAAACTTCAGAAACCATAACTTGAACATACTAATTAAATTTTAGAAAATCTATAAATATCTAGAAGTGAACTATCTCCGAAGGAGGGCAAAGAGTCATGAAAGTTGTCTTAGTCAATCCTCCTTATCCAGAAGTGGCCCATCAGCATCCACCTTTTGTTCCTTTAAGTTTGTGTTATTTAGGAGCTATATGTGAAAAGAATGGTTATGAAGTAAACGTGATAGATTGTCAAGGAGAAGGTTTAAGCCTACAGAATTTTCGAAGCAGACTGGAAAAAACTGACGCAGACATGGTGGGAATAACCTCTGCAACCCTTACTTATAACTCAGCGTTAAAAGTTGCAAAGATTGCCAAAGAGGTTTTCCCCGGATGTGTAACTATACTAGGGGGATGTCATGCAACTTTCTGGGACGTTAACGCGTTAAAGGAATGCCCTTCCCTAGACATAATTGTAAGGAAGGAAGGAGAAGCTACTTTTCTGGAAATTTTAAGGAAACTTGAAAATAGGGAAGGTTTAGACAATGTTCAAGGAATCACTTTTAGAAAAGAAAACAGACTTATTAGAAATGACGATAGGGCTTATATACAAAACTTAGATGAACTTCCTTTCCCTGCACACCATCTTTTAAAGCTAAACTCCTATGTAAGAGTTGGAAAATTAATAATTCCAGTTATGACCAGCAGGGGATGCATCTACTGGTGTGACTTCTGCACGGCTGTCAGAATGTTCGGAAGAAAATACCGCATGAGAAGCCCCAAAAATGTTGTGGATGAAATGGAGTTAGTCCATAATAAGTATAACGTAGACCAATTTACTTTTTACGATGACGCGTTCACCGTTGATCAAAAGAGAACAGAGGAAATTTGTGATGAGATATTGCGGAGAAAGCTTGATGTAGAATGGGATTGCGAAACAAGGGTTGACATGGTTAATAGACCTTTGCTTGAAAAAATGAGGAAAGCCGGTTGTATTGCAGTTTGGTTTGGAGTGGAATCTGGTTCCCAGGAAATAATAAATAAGATGCATAAGAAATTTAAAATTGAACAGACTAGAAAGGCTTTTGAAATGGCTCATCAAGTCGGCTTGATGACCGTTGCAAGTGTAATCTTAGGTTTTCCTGGCGAAACTGAAGAGACAGCTTGGGAAACAATAAACTTTGTTAAGAGTTTAAATCCTGTAGATGTTGGATTTTACATAGCGACTCCTTATCCAGGCACACCCCTCTATGAAACTGTTAAAGATAAGGGATGGTTGAAAACCGAGGACTTTGACAAGTATGACACTGCAACTCCCGTATTTGAAACACCATATTTAAGCATTGAGAAACTCAAGGAAATTCGATTTAAAGCCTATCAACAGTTTTACCTGAGACCAAGCTACATGCTTAAAATGCTCATGAAAGGAGGAGTATACGGCGTTTCAGCAGTGAAAACCTCTATGGCTTATCTGCTTAGAACCCTCCATGTAAAGCTCAGTTAGCCCTTTTAAAGGCAAAGAGCGCCAAAACAAGCACTATTAAGGCAAGAGAGACTGTGACCGAAGTGAAATTTATACCAATATAAGTTAAGCCTAAAAATAGCCCGGCAAGTCCGACTATAACAAAGCTTAAAGCTACGGATAAAACTATCTCCTCTATAAAGTCAATTTTTTTGCCTTTCGAAAATAACAGGCGAAGAAGACAGTAACCTGGTATAAACGAGACAAAGAAGAAACCGAATGTGAAACGGAAAAGGGCGAGTGGAGAGTCGCCAGGTATAATGTATGCGGTCAGTAATGTGATAATTGTAAAAGCAATTACAATTAAAAACCAGTTTTCACTCTTTAATTTTTGCATCATTACCCTTTTTCTCACGTCTATTTAATGAATCAAATCTTGTGGCATAAAAAAGAAGGGGAAGTTACATAAACACCTTGAAAGCTGGATGGCTGTCTACGAGCGGCTTTATATCTAACTCTGCCGTTGCACTTAACACGTAAGCATCAACTATAGCCGCCGCGGAAAATGCATAATCTGCTCTCTCAATAGGTCCAAACATAAGCCAGTCTGCGCCCATTGTTTGCATTATGGCATTTGTGGCTGCATCGCAGACTCTTCGCACTTCCTTTGGAAAGTTTACTTTAATCCATCCGCATGTCGTAACTACGTTTCCAGTGCCTACGCCTGTGGGATAGCCATATTTGTCTTTTATATAAAATATTGCTCTAACAGCGGAGCCCATATCTGGACCAAAGGCTGGAATGGAAGTGTCTATCAAGAATTTCTCGATTCCCGCCTCTCTTGCACGGGCCAAAGCTTGATCTACAGCGCTTAGTTTCCCCTCAGTACTATTGTCTGCAGGATTTTCAGCCAATATAATTGCCGCTTTAACACCACTCTCTTTTATTTTCTCTAACTCCGGTTTAGGGCTTCCCTTGTTAATGGAGCTGTATACAGCCCTTTCTATAAGGCCTACTTCTTTAACATGTTGAGCTGCGGAGAGACGAAGTTTCGGGCTAATTGCATCCATAAGAAATGGAGCTTCTGTAATACTTGCAACAAAATCTATGTACTTCCGGAAAGCTTCTTCAGATGTTCCCACGACATCCAACATAAAGGGAACACCTGTTAAATCACTGAGTTGTTCAAGTCTATTCAAGAGTTCTTCAGCTTCTTTAACGTTAAATTCTCCTTTCTCTGCATTCGTAACTATTTTCTGGCCTTCATAAAATATTGAGGCTATTAGAACTGTCGGCAATTCCCCTGGCTGACCGCCCACCTTGACTCTACCGATTTCAAAAACTTGTTGAGGTGCTTTAAACTTAAACATGATTATCACTAAGGCTTTGCCTTATTTTTTCCTTTCTTCGACAGCCTTTTTGGCTAGTGCCACGGCCTCCTCTTTGTTTTTGCCGTAAAGTGCTCCAATAGCATCAGCATCCCCTTTAGTTACAGATGCTCCACCGATCATCAAGACTACTTTGCCCTTTAAACCAGCATCGGTTAATGCTTGATTCAACTTTGGCAAGTTATCTTTTGCAGGTTTAGTGTTTACTGAGACTGCCACAATGTCCGCATTTACTTCCTTAGCTTTTGAAGCAAAGTTTTGAGAAGAAACCGCCCTCCCGAGATCCACGGTCTTAAACCCAGCTCTTTTTAAAGCCTTTCTAACCATTTCCTTTGGAGTTTCGTGCATATCTGGCTCTAGAGTCCCTATCACAACGGTTCCTATGGGACTTTCCGGTTCTGGAGGTTCCTTTTCCATCATGGATTTAAGCCATGACATTCATATATCCCTTCCGCGTGCTCTATAGATGGTGGTAAAATTTAAGTTTTACCACATAATATGGATTTAGGTTCCATGAATGGCAGAAATAGGACAACCTCCCCGTGAGAAAATCGCAGTGCTATTAATTTTCATTTTTTCCATATTTTATCGAATCTTGCTACTAAGGTTGGACGCGTATCCGCCGGGTCCTGATCTTGGACTACACAACAGCATCATCAACTCTATAACATTAAAGAACGGAAACTTTTCATGGAATTACTACCATATGGGCGGAGAAACTTCTCTAACTCATCCAGGGTTTCACATTTTTACTTCTTTCATACTCTTAACAACAGGAATGCCTGACTATGCGGCCCAATCTATTGTTTCAGTATTATTTTCATCGCTTATTGTTTTATGCGCTTTCCTTTTGACGAAGAGTGCGTGGGGATTACCTATGGCTCCTTTAATAGCTGCCTTCATGGCTGCACTTTCTAGGCATGATCTTGAAATGTTGCTTTGGGGAGGATACCCCAATGTTGTTACATTAGTAATAATATCTTTAATTTTTTATATGCTTTTAAGGAAAGATACCCTTGCAAGCACTTTGCTTGTGGTGTCTACTCTTTTGATTGGGGGCCTCCTTTTAACTCACGCTTTGAGCTCATTGGTATTTCTCTGCATAGCGCTTCCGTTCATCGTCCTGGAACTAGCAATTTTTAGAAAGTCACATGAAAACAAGAAGAAGGTTTACTTGTTTGCATTATCCATCCTTCTCGGTTTTCTGGTTGCTTCACCCTTTTTAGTTGAAGTCTTTCCGCTTTACTTGGAAAATGTAGATAAGGGAATGTTTACCGGCGGCATAAGCGAAAACAAAGTGGCAACTATTTTAACCCGCAAGGTTCCCGTAGAACTTGTCTTAGCATCCTTAATACCCACAATATCCTTCTTTATATTCGCCAAAAAATATAAAGGTGCATTTTTTGATAGGGCCAGTGTTCTTTTTGGGTTATGGTTATTGGTGCCAGCGTTTTCGACACAAGCATATGTTGTTGGACTTTACACAGACTATTATCGTCTTCTGCATTTCTTAATTATGCCGTTAATAATTTTTCTTGCAATTTTCACTGATCACGGGTTAAATTTTCTTGTGAAAGTTGTAGGAAAAATTACCCAACAGAGAAAGGTAAAAATTAACTTGCAAACAATTTATTGTCTTTCCACAGCCGCAATTCTAATACTCTTTTCATTTAGTCTCATTCCATTTTTCGCAGGCCCTCAAGAGGGATTTACCATAGCCAATTATTATGATGTAGTTTCCTCGCCAGAGTTTGAATCCATACAATGGATTAGACAGGTAACCTCGGCGAATTCAATTTTTGTCTCTCAACATGGCTATGGGTGGTGGATTTCCGGATTTGGGCAGCGAGCGACCCTAAGCGCTACAGACCCTCAATTTTTAATCATTCCTCAAGAGTTTGAAGCAGCTTATGTTGCGAGAACGTTGCTTGATACGGACTTCGTCCTAAATAACGGATTAATTGAAATAAGAGAAGACGGAGGATACGTAGGCCGACATAATCCCATGTTGTTGATTAACAGCACAAGATTTCCTGACCCATACCCAATTTTATACTTTAACGAAAGTGAAACTATCATGTTTTACAGAGATGAAGCCAATGCTAAGATAGTTGATGCCACCACAATTCCTGTTAAGGAGATAAAAGTTGAAACACAACCACACTCAGCATACGTTACCATCATTAGACAAAATAATCAGTTGATTTTAACACGTAGAATAGAAATTTCAAAAAGCCTAAGATTCGGCATAATTTCTCTAACCGTAGAAAGTGTTGGAACTGGAATTGGCTTAGATCACGTAAGAATCATGCTACATGCAAACGGAAAAATTTTACAACTTGGGCAAAGTGTTGGAATATTAGATGACAACGCAAAAATATGTGGTCAAGTAATTTTTGAGGGAAAGCCGCCTATAACCAAGTTTCTCGCACCAGAAAACCCTTGTTTAGAGCTATTTTATAGCGCAGAAAATGCCAAAAAAATGGAGATAAGCATGATAGCTGGAGGATTTGAAGTGGAAAAAATGGACATAAAAAACATTCAAATTTTGTTGGCCAATATGACGAAAATGTGGTTCATAAAAGAGGAAAACGCTGAGAGATCCATTAATGTTTTCGATTACCGTGAAATATTACGTCAAAAAGAAATTTCCTTCATAGCCTTCAAAAGGAGAGAATATCCTGTTGCCAAATTCTTGAATGATCCAATTTTTAATCTTGTATTTATTAATGATAATGTAGTAATATTTAAAGTCAGAAGAATTCACGGCTGAAAGCTGGGAATGATCTATATGACTAAACCTCTTTATATGAAATTTTTTGTTGCGGTATTCTCGGCTTTAACAATCTTTCTTTTTTACACACTCATTTCTTCAAACGGTGTTATCCTTGGAAACGACCCAGCTGTCCATCTAGCAAAAGCCTATGAAATGTTGGAAAATGGAAAAGTTTCAGTTTCCGAAATCACCTGGTACCCTCCTCTTTACCGTATAATTCTAGTGGAGCTCATGTCCTTTACGGGGGCAACCAATTTTGAGCATGCTTTATTCCTTACGAAGGCATTAACAGTTACTCTTGATTGGCTACTAATTTTTTCGGTTTACCTGCTTGGCGCAAGGCTTTTAAATGAAGGATGCGGCATAATTGCTTCTTCTTTGATGTTGCTTTGTTTCCCGCTTTATGAAATCAACTTCTGGGGAGGCTACCCAAGTTTGCTCAGCATAGTTTACTTGTGTCTAATGCTTTTCTATTTGCCATCGAAAAGGGAAAGCTATGCTAGCAAAGTTATAATTTTTTTGACAGCTTTCGCCATAGTCTTAACGCATCAATTTACAACCTTTTTAACATTTATATTATTGATACTTTACGCTGTAATCACGTTTCTTATATTCAGAAGTTCTTCTAAGCGTCTCTTACTGATAGCGATCTTGGGCGCCTCAGTTGCTTTTATTTTGTGGTATGTTCCTATCATGATGCCATACATGAATATTTTAATTACTCATGTTTTTTTTAGCCAGAGACAATACCTATATCTGGTGAAACGGGTAAGTTTAGATGTTTTCCTTTTAAATTTTGGCTTCATACTCTTTTTTGCTTTATTTGGGGCGCTTTTAACAATCTATGAGTGCAAAAAAAGAAAGGAGACCGACTTTTACATACTTCTAAGCTTAAGTTTTTTTGTTCCGCTTCTCTTCACCCAATCTTACATTCTTAATCTCACGTTACCCTATGACCGCTTTGTTTACTATATGATGCCTCCAGCAGTTATTTTTTCGGCGGCAGTAATCTATCTGTTAATAAAGTTCATCACTTTTCGCTTGCCAAAAGATAAGCGCAAAGGTTTAAGACATTATCTATATTACTTAAAGGATGCTGTTATAATCTCTATTATTATTTGGCTGCTAGCATCACGATTTCCAGCGTTAACTAGTAAAGTTTCTGAAGCAACAGAGTATTACTCATATGTGGATCTACCTGCCTATCAAGCGGGACTATGGCTTAAAAATAATTTTCATGGAAAATCGACAGTAATTGTAACGGAGAAGCCGGGGCTTTTTTTTGGAATGATCTCTGGAAAATCCGCGGTTATGGAAACTGATCCTATTGTTGAGAGGAATGCCTTAGCTGAAACAGTGTTGAACCTGGCTTATGAAATGGAGAATCCTTTAATGCTTTTCAGAGTTTATGAAGTTAGAATGCCTTACGAACTTGACCGATGCGATTTATTAGAGCATAATGTTTGGAGGAGAGCCTCATTTCTATATGACGAAGAAAGCAGCTTATCCTATACTGAAAATGATGGCGAGAAATTTTATACACGCCTTTCCGATTTAGCTAGAAAGATTATTTGGGTGGACGGAGACGACCGCAAAACCCTTCAGGTTCAATATTACTCGCAGGGCAACTTTATTTTAGCTCAAAATATTGAGATGTGGGGCAATAGAATTCCCATAAACTTTAACTGGACTTTCACCTCGTTAAACAAGAACATTAATGATTTAAAAATTTACCTAAGCATTCATTTTGACCTCTATTTCTCCTTTGAAAAGGCTTATGTACCTGGGGTGCTTAATTGGGAAAACCCATGGGATAATCCATCATTTCAAGAAGAAAATAAAAAATGGGTTCTAACATACTTTAGTCCTGAAAATTTGACCAAAAACCATATTGCAATCTACGACTCTACAAACATGGTGTTATATGCTGTTAAGTTCGCTAATCTCCCAAGTTTAGGAAGCGTTGGAGCATTATCATCGAAACAAATAGACGCGTTAAGGCTTAGATATGACTTTGAAAGCGTGAACCAGACGATCTCATTCGCCTATTGGGTTCTTAACTTTTCAGCAGAAAGTTTCCAAAGATGGAATTTGGATAATTTTGAAGAACTTTTCGATTTCGAAAGCAAAATTAACGTGCACTACAGGGATTACTTAACTTATATAAAAGAGTACCAAATACAATTTATGGTTTTTGGTGTAGAGAACTTTAGGATAGAGCTTCTAAATTCAAGGCTTTTACAGCTAATATATTCAAATAATAAATATGTTGTTTGTAAGATTGTAGTGGATTTAGGATGATTTCTTATGCGGGAAAGTTTAAATTATATAAGTCGATTTTAAGTCAAAGTCTGAGAGGGAAAGGACTTGGACGTGAATAGCAGGCAAGAAATTCTTAAGGCATATGAGTTTAGAAAACAGTGGCCGCCCTACACGTACCGCGAACATTTGGATGTAACCCCAGCTATTTTGGAAGAATATGCGAAATTTTTGAATACTGAGAATACGAATAGGAAAAAGATGGAACTTCAACCATGGGTCACATTTTGCGACTCCAAATGCGCTTTCTGCTATTACCCCTCAACCATGTTCAAAAGAGACTATATAACACCATATCTGACCGCCCTCAAAAAAGAGTTAAAGATGTACTCTGAAACGCGATATTTGAAAACCAGCGAGTTTGACGAAATAGTCTTGGGTGGGGGAACCCCTTCAGTGCTCTCTGCAGAGCAGCTAATAGACATTATTTCTTTCTGCAAACAAAATTTCAATATAAGCAGAGACTACATGATAAAAATAACTGGGTCAACGCATAACCTTGACAAGTATAAACTCGAAAAGTTCGCCGAGTACGGTGTTCTTCAATTAGACGTAGGAGTGCAAACGTTTAACAATGATATAAGGCGCATGCTTGCAATTCAAGACAGCGGGGAACATGCTGAAGAAATCATAAGGAAAGCTAAGGAACTTGGACTTTACGTCTGCATCGATTTAATGTACAATCTTCCAGGGCAAACCTTGGAAATCTGGAGAGAGGACGTTAAAAAGGCGATAGAGCTAAACTTGGAGGGGGTAGACTGCTATCCCCTTGAAGTTTATCCAGGCACCATGCTTGACCTGCAAATTAAAAGCGGCCAAATACCTCCCCCAGGAGACTGGAGAACAGAAGCCATAATGTATGTGGAAGCCGTGGAAATGTTTACCAACGCTGGTTACACACCGGTAGGCCATGATCGATTCACAAAAGTTAAAGAGCATATAGAAGAATCATGCCTAAACGGTTGGCCTTGGGCTGGCATATTAACAACAGGGGCTGGATGTTTCATGGGTTATCTAGGGCTGTACTCTTATCAAAACATTGAGAACGTACACAGATATATCGACTGTGTAAGCAAAGGAGTATTTCCAATAGCTAAAATTCACAAATCCACATACGAAGATATGATTAAAAAGGTGATGGAGCGTCTTTACCTTCGTTTACCCGTGAACAAGGTCGAATTCAAGGAGAAATTTGGTAAATTCCCTGAGGAAGTTTTTCCAGAGGAAGTTAAACGGCTCGAGGAAAAGGGACTAATCGAAGTTACCGATAGGGAAATAAGGCTAACTAAGTTGGGTGACGTATGGCGAATAAACATCGCTTGGGAATTTGCCAATGCTAAGATAAACTTGTAAAAATATAAAATAAATAAAAAAATTTGCTAGTTTACTCCTTTATCTCCTATTTTTCGCGCAAAACTTTGGGAATATATACACATGCGGGGTCAGAGGCGAATATGTCGCCTGTATAGAATTCTGCTCGTGTTCTACATCCTCCACATATTTCTCTGTATTCACAAACCCCACATTTACCTTTCAGGTTGCTTTTATCGCGAAGTTTAAGGTGAAGTTCTGATCGTTGAAGTTCATCCCAGCATTGTTTTATGGTCTTGTTTCTAACGTTTCCAAGCCTGTAACCTTCATGGAAACCGCAAGATCTGAAGTCGCCGTTCTCGGTAACGCTTATGTAATTTCCGCCGATTGTACATTTTCCAAGATAACGGTTCATAAACCATTCCCAGAAGTCTACGGGATTCCTTTGGCGTACAATCCTTGCATAGAAGGGTGCGTAAACATTCACGTGAACTTTTCCCTCATATTCCCTTGACAAATCGTAAATTTGGTTAAAGGTCCATTCATATTCTTCAGGGGAAGGTGCCAACTCGTTCATGTTTACTTGGGCTCTCCCCACAGGTACCAAGTTGTGGAAAACAACCATTCTTGCACCGTATTCTTCTGCCAGCTTTATCGGGTGCTCTGGAAACTTATAATTATATTTATTCAGCGTCACCACTAAGCAGTCTAATATGCCTGCTTCTGAAAGCTTTTTCAGGGCGTAAAAGGCTTTATCGTAGCTTCCAACACCTCTAACTTTGTCATTAGCTTCTTTGGGCCCATCTATGCTAACAGCCGTATGCACATCGTTTCTAACAAGTCCCTCAAACCTTTTTTCATCAAATGCAAAACCGCTAGTAATTAGGCTTACTTCAAATCCTATCTTTCTGGCGTAGGCTATAACTTCAAAGATATCCTCTCTTAATAGAGGTTCTCCTCCACTTATTCCAAACCATGGAGACCCAAATTCATAAACTTGGTCTACGATACGAAAAGCCTCTTTCGTGTTCACTTCTGTTGTGTCTTTTGATTCTGGGTTAAAGCTACAATATAGGCAATTACCAACGCATCTTCGTGTGCAACGCCACGTAATCATGTATAAAGGAGCTTTACTCATGTTCATCTTAACCACGATAGCTAATGAAACATTGTTTTTTCGATATAAATTTTTTTCTTAATCTTTCCTCTTATAATATTCCATGTAAATAAAACCATCCAAACTAATAAATTGATGCAGCTATTCTTATATGCAAAAATGGAGGGTGCCTTTGGGCTCCATTAAGGGATTTGCGAAGTACGCTGCTGTTTTCTTCGCAGTTTTTGCTATATTGAGCTTGCTGTTTTGGAATTTGAACCAAATTTTATTTCTTAAGAATATAAGTCAAGTAGAAGATTACGATTACACTGTTTACGCCGATGCGGCAAACATCAAAGTCAAGAATGGAACAACGGGGCAAGTAGATTTTATAGGGAATGAGCTTTCGCAAGTCCTTAGTGCAATACTGAAGAATGACGGGTTGAAAGTATTCATTAAAACGGCTGAATACAATATTTCAAGCAGCATCCGGCTACAAAACCTCACAGGTGTAAAAATCGTTAGCAACGGTGCTAGGTTGAATCTCAATGGCAATTCCTTGATTATAGCAGGCGATCATTGGGAATACTCCAAGTACAATTCTATAGAGGGATTGACCATAGTTAATGGCAGCATTGTTATAGAGAACTCCTTCAGGACAACCATAAAAAACTGCGTCTTTATTAACTCTTGGGATGGCATAGTGCTTTCAAACACAAATGGTTGGACTGAATGTACAGTTATAGAACACTCCTATTTCATAAACGTGCAAAGGGGAATCGTTTTCAGAAAACCAATCAATAATGGAACTAAATCCTACGCAAACACTGAGATAAGAGGCGCATGGTTTGAATTGAGAAGAGAAGGCGCTATAGGTATACACGTGGAGCCTAAAGCCGATTTTAATGAGGGACTAATCCAAAATGTAAGAGTTTGGATGGGCAGCGTAGTTGAGCGTAACCAAATGGGCATCCTTGTCGAGGGAAGCATGCTTAACACGTTGATGCAAAATGTTGTTTTCGAGTCCTTTGCTAATGACCCGCAAAGCATCTATGGTATTTCATTGGGCAAAGATTCCGACCCCCCGATTTTGGGTCAAGGTATTGTTTTCTGTGGAAACTTGACAAGTAGCATTTACAATCCTCATGGCAAATGGCTTTATGGCTCCAGCGGTTCTTTCAGAATAGAAAATATACTTGTTCCACTAGGAGTAAACAACATCTACGGCGAGCCAAAAGAAATAGGTGCGGTTCCCCATCTGTCCCTTGCCATAAGCGCCTTAAATGTAAAAGTACAAATTGATGGCAATTTTTCCGCTGAAGAAACTGTTTATGTCCGCTTAAGGTTCAAGTTTATTGATGACTCCTTCTCCAAGCACTTAGAGATAAGCTTTAATAAGACTGGCATAAAATGGTTGAGCAACGATGATTGGTTAGACATTTGGCCCACAAGAACAATTATTTCATCCTTGGTTGTGGACGCAAAAACAACTGCTTACTCTTCAAACGTAACAGTTATAGTTTCAGCATATGGTCAATATGGTTGACTTCCAAGCTTGTGAAAATAAATAAAAAGAGAAGTTTTCAGTTTTTCACATCGCGCAATGAAGCTTTTGCCCTAAGTATAGACCCTCTTAGGTCAATCCTTGCGGGGCATACGAAACTGCAATTTCCACAGCCATCACAGAGGTTTGCTTGCAACTTCTTTAATGTCTCCGTTTTTCCTTTGTCAAATGCTTCCTTTATTAATATTGGACTTAGATTATGGCAGCAGATAACCATGCAGGCTCCGCAGCGTATACAAGCAGTGGTTTTAACGGTTTCAAAAAGTTGGGCTTTTGGAAGTTTCTTTTCTAACTTCTCTTCTGTTGGTTTTAACAGTCCTATCTTATCCAGCCATGGCGTAGTCAAGTTCATAATCACTAAGGCTAAAAATGAACCGCCAAAGAAGTTCATGTAGGTCTGAATGAGTATGGTTAATACGCCTAAGCCTAAGCCGAAAATGTATTGTCCGCGTTTGGTTAATGGCGTGGTTGCGGGGTCGGTGGCCATGAAAAACGCCAAGAATATTGAACTTCCTATGAATAAATGGAAGCTAACTCGCAGAAGAATGTCTCCGCCGTAAGCAACTCCCATAACCGAAGAAAACACTGCTGTCGTAACGAGGTATGATAGTGTTATTCTCCATTTAATATACCTGCGAGCGATAATAAATAAGCCTATGCCAACAAGTATAACTGCGATGCTCGATGCTCCACCAGGCCAACCATGATACTTAGCCACAAACAAGGTCCAAAACATTTCTGAAGGCGATGGTGGAAGAGTGTACACGCCTTCCATAAGTAATACCGGATTACCGAAACAAGACTGCAAGTAGCTTGCAAAAGATGTTAAACCCTCATAGCTCAACGGCGCCGCCAATGTAGGTATATAGCTGAAGTGATCTTTAGGCAATAATATTTGGTATAAGAATGGAAGCAAAACTAGAAGCTTAGCCGTTGCAGCGGGATTCACATATTTTCTGCCTAACAATCCTTGAAGCTTCTTGAACACGATCATTCCCACAGCAGCGATGGCAGTAACGTAAATAAAGGCTTGAGGCGCCACCAAGGGTAATACTTCGACAGTAAACATAGCCGGTATGCCCAATGAGTATGAATGGGCGACAATCAAACCAAAGACAGCTGCAGACATAGTGTTCAACGGGCCTTTATCTTTCATTAACAGCGAAAGTAGATAGTCAAGAGCCACAGAGACCACGACAGCTATTATACATGCAATAGCAAATGTAAGTCCTAAAGACCAACCAGCGTAAGTTACTGGCCACCAGAGAGCAACCGTAACAGCCGCAAGGATAGCAAGCGCAATTAAAGTATAACTCATTAGCTTATCTTTGGTCATCCAAGAATATTCTTTTGGTTTAGACATTTCCAGTCACAAACTCCTTTTAATCTAAACTTTGTTTCCCTATGTTAAAAGAATTAATTTATAAGACTTTCTAGTTTGTTTATTCATTTTGCAGAATGCGTCGAGTGTTATAGGAAGGCTTAGAAATTCAAACAGTTAATTGTTGTCCCCTGATGGTCAAAGCTTCTTCTTCATTTTAAGGTATAACGGTCGTTCTGGAAACAAAAATTATTAATATACAGCCAAATAAATAAATCAAAAATAGGGAGGGTTTGAAACAAATGAGTGAAGAAAAGTTTAAACCAAGTGACATATTGTACGGGGTTATCGTACCATGTATAGTAGCTTTCTTAATAGTTGCTTTCCCATTCTATCTGGGTCCAAACCTCGATCCCGCTGTGAGCGCTATACTCGTCCATGGATTTGGTGAAGCAATTCTTATTATAGGTGTTCCAATGCTGTTCGGACTAGTTTGGAATCAGTGGGCTGGCGGAGCTTCAGGTTTTCTTCTAGGCAGCATTTATGCACTATACGTTAACGACGCCTTTGCCGCTTCCCAAATATTTACCCCTGAAGGCATGGTTGGAGACATTAGCAACCTCGGATACGTAATATGCGCCATGTTGACGGGTTACATAGCTGGAGCATTAAACAAAGGTAGCTTTAGCTTCAAAAGAATGGTGGTTGCGGGACTCACGGCAGGAATCATAGGAGGGCTCTTTCTACTATGGACACAGCTCATTTCCCCGTTCGGGATGGTTACGGACATTCACTATAACTTGTTCGTTAACTTACTGCCTAGAATAATATTTGGAATCGCAATACCTATAATCGCTAAAGTGTTCAGCTGGTATGGCATAACCCCTAGACGAATGAGCTAAGAATCTCAAACCAATCTTTTTTTAATTACCCAGTTTAAAGATCCTAGGATAACATTCAACATTTAGCCCTTTTTGCGCTGTTTTTATTGCAAATTTTATATATCAACTATCTACATTAATTGTTTGGTGTTGAAATGATTGAAAGCAAGCCGGCAAGCATTTTAGACAGTGCTTTTTTTAGAATCTTGATTCTACTGGTAGTTTTGGCATACTTCGCGTTAGGGTTCTATTGGCTTTCCGTCACTTATCGTTGGAGCCTACACATGATAGTGGATCTCCCATTATATCAAAAGTTAATTAAAGAGACATGGTGGCTAGTCACATATTATTCCAGTGAACTTGGCCTCTCGGTCGGAATAGTGCTTCGTTTTATAGCGGGCATTTTTGCGTTGTACTCTGCAGTTATATTCTTGAAAGGGGGAGAAAGTTCCCTTCCCAAAATCAGAAGTAAAGTAGGAGCTGCAATATTTTTTGAAGGATTATACTTCTTAACATATGCTCCATCCGCAATCTTAGGCTTCGTTTACCCCATTGCTGAGAGGCAAAATTTATGGTACTTTGAACCTAGAGCCCCATGGTTGATAGTCTTCCTAGTAGCTGGCTTGGCATGCCTCGCAATGGTTGTGGTAATAGCACCATCACTATTTAAATTGAGGGCAAAAATTGTACATAATGCCCCAAATCAAGAGGTTATTAAGTGGAGCTGCATAACTGGTGTCTCCTATATATTCATAATGTTTTGGCTTAACTACACCCTAACATGGGCAGCTACATTAGTGTACTGGCCTGAAAGAGCTCAGCCTGGAATAGAAATCCTCTACAACCCTTTGGCAATCACAAGCTTTCTTGTAACTAGTATAGGACTTCTTCTAATAGCGGCATCAAGCTTGAAAGTCACAATGCCAGCTATCAAAGGCAAGCCTAAAGAGGTTAATCTTCAAAAATTAGGCTATGTAATACTGGCTTTCGGCTTATATTTCATAATAATGTTAATTATTTATGCGGTTGCCGGAGGGTACTACGCCCAGCCGACAACATGGATGGAGATTATAGGCCCTCATAACCCAGACCTTTGGTGTGCTTTCCTAATTCTTCCAGGCATTTACCTCGCTGCAAAATCAAGAAGATAGCATGTGCTTACTATTCAATAATTCTCTCAGGTAGCAAGCTCTAACGCCTCATAATAAACCTGGAGCATTTTTTGAGCACATAAATCCCAAGAAAAATTATTGCAAACAAATTTTCTGCCCCATCTTCCCATTTTTTCCCTTAAGGATCTATCTAATAAGAGACTCAAAATGGCGTTCGCAAGCTCATAGCTGTTTGGTCTAGTTAAAAGTCCTGTTTTTTTGTTCACCACAACTTCGTTGACTGCACCAACATCAAAGGCGATCACGGGTTTGGCCGTGGCCTGGGCCTCTAACAAGGTAATACCTTGTCCCTCTTGAATTGATGGCAGAACAACTAGATCGCTACAATTGTACAACGCGGGAAGCATATCCTCAGGGACGTCCCCTAGAAAAATAAAGTTTCTTAAAACGTTTTGCGTTTTTGCGTACCATATCAAATTGTTTTTAAGGGGTCCTTCACCGGCAATTATAAACTTGACTTCCCTATTTTCTTTAACAATATTTTTCGCTGCTTCAATTAGAAAATGTAAGCCCTTCCTAGGCACAAGGTTGCCAACAAAAAGCACACATGACTTATCATCTACGCCTATTTTATGCTTAATTTTTTCAGAGCCCCTTGTTGGTTTGAATCTTTGAGGATCAACCCCATTAGGCACTATTCGTATCCTAGCTTCTTCAATATTATAAAGTTGAACTATTTTCTTGAGGGAATATCTGCTTATAGTAACTATTAAAGTCGCATTCCTCGCTGAATCCATCTCAATTTTTGAAAGGTGCCGCATTAAAAGGCGAGAAAGCCTAGTCCGTGGCGTTTGGAAAGATATTTTAAAGGATTGAATATATTCGTCAGCAAGAACTCCATGAATTGTTTGTATAAAGGGTTTAGCAGCTTTCCGCTTTTTAAGCGTCTTCAGAAACCCGTAGCCACTAACAGTGTGGGCTTCATAAACGTCCGCTTTAATCGCATCGTACATTCTTGAAAGGGTTCTGTTGAAAAACCAGTTATCCAAAGGGAAAAACTTGTCGGTGGAAAAGCACGGAACCAAAACTGCTCCATCAACTATGGTCACTTTGTTGAATCTTGCTTTTGTGCCACTATAAACTTCTGTGTTAATCTTGCCCCTTAGCCTTTTACTTAATTCCATTATGCGGCGTTCTACACCTCCGCGGTATAGGTGAGGAGGTTGTGTATTAAATACCGCCACAGTTAACTTGCTCATATAGGCATCACTTGATGTTGATAAATCAAATCTCAATGAAACACTATCTGCCGCATATTTTTATCTTCCAGTCTCTATAAAGTTACCCTTAAAGGAGCAAGAAAGCTTTTTCGCAGCTCATTAATTTTGATAGAATTGTTCCAATCTTATCCAAATTTAGTGTATCTTATAGTTAGAATTTCTGCTTAACTAGCTTACTTTAAAAACGACGCAATTTATCGTAAAAGTGAGTAATGGAGCGGAAAGCTTCAGGTCTACCCAAAAAGTCAATGGCAATAGCGTCATGATCGCATATCAGGTAACATTCTAGGCATTTCGTGCAGCGGGCAAGTGAACCGTGATCAATCAAATTGATGTCCACTGGGCAGACTTTTTCACATTTCTTTGCGTCTGACAAGCGGCAAATAGCGCAATAGTCCATGGAATAATCCTTACAATTCTCAGGACACCCATACATAATGCATTTGTTCTCTTTTACCCTTGGTTTTAAAAATGGATTAAGAGTACCGATTGCGCCCAGGAAAACTCCTACGGGACAAAGATGTCGGCACCAGTACCTCCTTTCCTTTAAACTTAAAAATAAGGCTAGAACCGGAATTGTAAACATTTCAAGCCATAATATAAGCTGTGTTCCCTTAATAGCCAATGCACTTTTAATGCTTTTCAGGTGTATCATGCCCCTTGACACTATCCCTATAGGGCAAACGGCGCAAAAAGCGGGGTACCTTAGAAAAATGGTTGCAACAAGAGCAGATATCGTGATTCCCTTTGCTAAAACTTCATTTTTACCCAGCAATCCTATGTGTAGTGGACATATTAAACATGATCCACGAGTTTGTTTCTTTTTCTCTTCGCCCTTCTTAGCTTGCAAGCGCCTTTTCTCTCTCTTGGCTTCTATTTTTGGAAAAACTTTACCCACAACCATATCAAAACTGTCTATTAAAGTGCCTATGGGGCATGCCCAACTGCAAAAGACATTCCCTAAAAGAATTATAATTGCCACAAACATCAGAGTGGCGATTACTGTTGGAATTAAAAGATTAGTTTCAACTTGACCGGTAAGCAGAACTTGCAACCCGCCTAAAGGTTCTAAAATCCACAACCCAGGGTTTACATTCCCATAATAACTTAACCATATGCTGTCTGGTGACTGAGTAATTGGTACGGTTGCAATGGTTTCTGTAAAAATGAAACTTTTTACCTCAACCATCTGCCCCTCCAGAATATAAGATAACGGAACCGCGAAAAGGAAAAGAAATATCGCTTTAGCAGCCCATCTTAAATATCGAATAGCCTTCTTCCTTAATCGCATCTCTAATCCTTTAGTTCGCATGATTATTAAGACTCTTAATTACCTATTGGTTCATGATTGACAAAACAAACATAAGAATGAGCATTTTCAAACTTTCAGTTATTATTTCTCAAGAGGGTGTTGCCAGTTTCTTTATGCTGCTTGAAATAAGTTTTGGAATTTTAATGCGCCATAGCAAGTCATTTAACGCCACCCGTGCCATAATCCTGCTATAAAAATCATTTCTAAAGGATTTGTGCAGAACGTATAATGGAGAGAAGTATCTATTATAAAATTCTCTCCTAATTCTCCTTAGTTTTTCAGCGGGCAAGTAAGGGTTTACGAATACTGGAGTTTGCTCATCGTAGTGATCCCAATTAGCAGATATTTTCCATCCTAAATTTTTTATATGATCATATAGTTCGGTGCCTGGGTACGGTGTTGGGACACATACGTAAACATAATCAGGCTCGGTTTTTTTAATAAAATCCATGGTCTCTTTTATTGTATTTTCGTTTTCTCCCGGGTACCCTATGATAACCGAAACGGCCACCAATATGCCCGCCTTCTTAGCCCATTTAATTGCCCTTTCATTTTGTTCAACAGTGGTGCCTTTTCTCATAGCATTTAGTATTTTCTGACTGCCTGATTCAACTCCAAAATGTATTAGTTGACAGTTGGCAGCCCTCATTAATGCTAAGAGATTTTCAGAAATGCTGTCAACTCGAGTGCGGCAATCCCATGGAAGCTTAAAGTTTCTTCTCTTCATCTCCTCGCAGATTTTGCGTGTCCTTTCCCTATCGAATGTGAATGTGTCATCATAAAATGTTACGGCGTCAGCTCCATACTTGTCTCTTAAAAGTTCCAGTTCCATAAGTACATTATTTGGTCCTCTAGCCCTGAACTTCCTCCCTGCCAATCGCCATGCCAAACAAAAAGTGCAGTGGAAAGGGCATCCTCTGCTAGTTATAATGGGAAGATATGTTTTCCCAAAAAGACGGTACTTCTCCAAAGATAGTAGATTAAAAGCTGGGAAGGGCAACATCTCCAAATCTTGAATAAAAGGTCTATCCGGCGTTCGGAAAATTTTACCATTCTTCCTAAAGGTTATACCTAAAACCTTATGAAAAGCCTCAAGGTTTGAATTCTTCTTTAACTGAGCAAGCTCTAGTAAAGTTTGCTCTCCCTCTCCCCTCACTACGACGTCTACCCAGACACATTCCTCCAAAGTTTCCTTATCCATGACCGTAACATGCGGTCCTCCCATAACAATTAGACTTTCAGGACAAGTTTCCTTTGCTATTCTGGCCAACTGAATAGCAGAATTAAAGGTAAGGGTTGCAGAAGTTATCCCTATTAAGCTGGGATTATAATCTCTTAAATTTTCTCTGAACTTTTCTATTGTAGTTTGTAAGGTTTGAAAGTCGATTATGTTTACTGTAAACCCGTTCTTTTCTAGAAAGGCTGCCAAATAACTGATGCCCATTGGGACATAAGTAGACTTGGGTGCACCACTTGGATATGGCGGGTTTATGAGGGTTACATGCATTGAATATGCCTTCTGCAGTGGACATTAATCTTGATAAAGAGGCTATTATGCCTTTTGCAGCGCTGATAATACCAGTTTTTAAGCTTTAATGATAGCCTTTTAAGACGACTTTTCATGTTGAAAGTCGTTCGTCTGCACTTTGCCCATGATGAAGTTTTTAGCGATCTCTATTGAGGTCATCACGGCGCTTTTCGGGTTTCTTAAAGCTTTTTTTATTTTATCGGAAGTGACTATAGGATTTACCAAGTTAGCCTTCGCACTTAATTTGAGTAAATCTGCTTTTGTGAACTCCTTCGTTTTAATGAGGGGATCAACAGCAGATAACGCTTCGTCACTAAATCCATTTTGCAAGTATCCCTTTATTTTAGCAATTTCATATAATTCTGTTCCATACAATGGCATGGCAAAGCTGAAGTAGAATTTATCAGCTCCTAACTTTTTCAGCTTATACGCAAACCTTATTGTAGCTTCAATATCATCCTTTGTTTCACCAGGGATTCCAATTATGAAAAAGCATGCAACTTTAATCCCCATCTTTCTAGATACAACAACAGCTCTTTCTACTGCTTTTAGGTCCAGCTTCTTCTTTATAATTTGGTTTACAACACTTTGAACACCGGATTCCGGAGCAAGATATAGCCTTCTGCATCCTGATTTCTTCATTTTCAATAAAAGATTCTCATTTAAGGTGTCTGCTCTAATACCATTTGGCGTATACCATTCAACATCCAATCCATTATCAATAATTAAATCGCAAATTTTCTCCATCCTCTTTTGGTCCAAAGTTAGATTGTCATCATGGAAGTCTATCTGTTTAACGCCGTATACGCTGACCACGTGTTCAATTTCTCTCACCACATTTTCAGGGCTTCTTCCACGCCAGACTCTTCCCCTCAAAAGGTGGGCAGAGCAGAAAATGCAGCTGTGGGGGCATCCTCTGGTAGTAACAATAGTCGTCCAAGGCTTACTTATTTCTCCTCTCAAAGGCGTTTCCTTTACAGCTTCAAAGTAAGTTCTCATTGGGAGAAGATGCCTTGCCGGAAAGGGTAAAGAGTCTAAATCCATGATTAAAGGTCTTCGTGGTGTTATTTTGATTTCATCACTTTTTTTAAAGCCTATCCCCTTTATTTCTTTAAAATTGTTAAGAGGTTCCCCCTTCTCGAGCGCATTAACCAATTCAATCCAAGTATTCTCCGCCTCTCCTATTATGACAAAATCCACGCTGGGGTTTAAAAGGCATTCTTGAGGTTTTGCAGAAGGATGCACCCCATCTAAAACAGTAAGGATGCTGCTATCAACTTCTTTAGCAATGGAGGCAACCTCAAAGGCTGTTCTGGACCAGCCTGAAAAAGGTATGTTGATTCCCACAATGTCTGGCGACCAGAGTTTAATTTTGTGGGCTATCTGCTCTCTTTCTAAGCCCACCCTGTATCTTTTTTCGTCTATCTTTTTAACGTTTTTCCAACCCTCAGTGGGGGCATCTAAAATTCTAACTTCATGATCCTTTTCTAATACACTTGCTATATAAGCTATGTCTAGAGGCTGAGATACGCTTGGCTTTCCCCAAGATACTGGGTGAATGCGAGGTGGATTTATTAAGTATATGCGCATTTTGTTTATTCGCCAACTCAGCAGTCTGACAGTTACTAATCTTATGAAATTATCATTTAAATATTAAAAGGGCTCTCCGAAAAGTGACATTTAAAATGCATAACACGTGGGCGCGATAAGTAAAATCCGAGTACTACTTTTTATTCTTGAAATTTATGGCGTATCTTGTGATATCTGTGGACTTACACAGAATTGTGTAAAGAACGAATATCCGCATTAAATTTCGACAACGCGTAAAGTCTAATTGACTAAAACATAAATGTTATGTGATAGGTAGCGGACGCCTGAAGTACGCCCTCATGCGTTTCAAAATAAGCTTTAATAACATCATATTCATCCATGGGCGAACGACAGCGTATACGAAGCTGTAATTTTCGCCATAGGCGGATTGGTGTTAGTTTCGCTATTACTGAAAAACGATGCCCTTACAGTTTCTCCGATAGTGTTAGCAGTTTATGCCTAGTTACATCCATCATCATGCATTGATACTTTAAAAGTTTACATATCAGTTAAACCAAAATTCTCGCTAGCCCAAAACTTTAAACCATAAACCATATAAGCGTTACATTCACAGAATAATCCTTACGTGCGAAATTGGAGGAAAAT
>JAWCNE010000010.1:0-34817 GCA_038849025.1 Bathyarchaeia archaeon | reverse complement strand
CGCTCATTCGCTTCCTCCGTAAGGCTCCTCATTTTGCTCTTTTTCCGCTAATTTAAGAATTTCTGAGTCGCCGGGCTCTCTTATAGTTAACGCTGAGAGAAGAAAGGGTTTACCGCAAACAGCGGCTAAATCCATTGATGAACCCTTATAAACTATTAGGGGGATGTTTGAAAGTTTACAATAGTATTCCAGGTCTTTACGGATTTCCTCTGGACAGTTAGAAGCCAAAACTATCATTTTAGCTTTTCCAGTCTTAGCGCTCTGTATGGCCGAATTCGCGCCAAAAGAAACTTTACCTGTTTTTGTAGCTGTTGCAATTGCCTTATCTATGTCTATCATCTGTTCTCCCTCTTCAACTCGGATGTGGACATGAAAAGTTCCACTAGTCCTGTGCCTACGGGTATAGATTGTCCAACTATGACGTTTTCAGTTACGCCTTCCAAGGGATCGCTTTCTCCTTTAATGGCTGCGTCAACGATGTTTGGAACTGTAATTTCGAAAGCTGCCCTAGCCAGAACACTTGATTTTTTGCCGCTTATGCCGTGTCTTCCAATTTGCTGCACCTCGCCCGTGGCGGTCATCATATCTGCAACAAGCATAACGTGGCGCACATCCACATCTAACCCTTGCTCCTCTAACACGCTTTTGGCTTCCTGAATTAGAACGTTTCTTGCAGCCTCTATTCCCAAGGTTTTAGCTATTTCATGAACGTTGTTTGATGTGGTCCTGGAGGCGTCTACTCCATAAACTTCTAATACTTTAGGCAAGTTTGAACCGTCTGTTCTTATAACCCATTCGCCATGTTCCTCTGTAACCAAAACCCGTTTTATGCCGGGAACGCCTTTAATGTAAAATGATGATACTCTATCCAATATTTTTTTGATGCTTTCAGCCTTTTTAGGCTTTATATGTATGCGGTTACCACTTATCTTTACAGTGCAGTTTGCTATTTTCAGCTTATCTTTCAACTCTTCTATGGTTACTCCTCTGTCTTCCATCATTGACTTGTTTAGTTCCACAACTATTTCCTCGCGCACCGGGTCTTGATAGATTGTCTGGGCCAAGTTTTCTAAAGTTGTGTAAACTATTTTTTGGGCGATTTTTACGGCGGCTTCTTTACTCTTTCTATGACTCTCGTCTAGGTAAATAACCATTATAGGTGTTGATGGAATCCTCCTAGCGTCCACAATCTCTATAAGCCTAGGCAACCCAAGGGTTACGTTTTGCTCTCTAACTCCGGCGTAGTGGAAGGTTCTAAGGGTCATCTGTGTACCGGGCTCGCCTATGGATTGGGCGGAGACTATGCCCACAGCCTCTCCGGGCTCCATTAAAGCACGCTTATAATGTTCAACTGTCAGCTCCACAGCTCTGTCAACGCCTTCTTCAGTCAATTTCGCTTCTGCCAAGCCTTGTTTAAGCTCGCTTATGAGTAAGGGGGTTAACTGGTTTTCAACTTCTTTAAGTTTCTTCTTGATATATTCTGGAGATGCCGGTTCGCCCTTTTCAATTCCAATTTTTATTTGCTCGATCAAGCGGCTTACGTTCACAGCTTTTCCATGGTCGCTTTTAGCCGGGTCTACGCCGTCCTCGCCGTATTTGAATTGAATTATGTCTCCAGCTGAGCTTCTCACGGTTCCATCGTATTCCAAGCGGAGGTGTTCAAGGGCGTTTATAAGTCGTCTCTGCATGTAACCGCTCTGCTGTGTTCTAACAGCCGTGTCCACCAGCCCTTCTCTCCCTCCCATGGCATGGAAAAAGAATTCAATGGAGTCTAACCCCTTCTGATAGGAAGAGTAAACAAAACCCCTTGCTTTTGGAGCCGGGTCGCCCGGCCTAAAGTGGGGCAAAGCCCGGCCCAAGTAGCCTCGCATTATCCTTTTTCCACGTACCGCTTGCTGCCCTACACACGCACTCATCTGTCCAATGTTAAGGCTTGAACCCCTAGCACCAGTACGCGTCATAACTATGCCTGAATTCTCAAGGGTGAAGTCTTCGTCAGCGATTTTTCCAGACTCATCTCTAGCCTTAGCCAACTCGTTCATAACATAAATTTCAAAGGAGTCTTCAAGAGTCTGTCCGGGAAGCCTCTGTAATGTACCCTTACGATAACTTTCTATAAGCTCTTCTATTCTTTTTTCAACCTTCTCCATAATTCTTTTTATTTTATTTTGAGCTTGAGGTGACAGTAACAGCTCCTCATAGGAATAGGTGAAACCCCTCATGGTTATGAAAAGCTTCAACAAGCGGGTAATCTTATTTATGAATTCGCGTCCAGCTTCTGTTCCGTAATCCTTGATTATTCTATGAAGGAGGCTTTCAGACTGTTCAGCTCCTATGGCACGCCTGTCGATTACTCCGCTTTTGAGTTCGCCGTTCTTTATCACCACGTAAGCGTCATATTGGCATTCCTCCTTCAAGCATTTCGTGCATCCTCGGCAAGTATTTGCCTTCAAAACATAGTTAAGGTCCTTGGGCAGAAAGAGGCTGAAAATCTGTTTACCACTCCATAGGGGTTGCGGGTCTTTAATTTGGGGCTCGGGTAGGGGTCCCTCATATCCCGCGCTTATAAGAAGTCTGCTGACTTCATCTTTGGTTAGATAATTGGACTTTCTGGTGAAAAGGTATGCGGCTGTTATGAAGTCTCGGATTGCTCCTATTATGGGGCCGCCAAATCTTGGAGACAATATTTGGTCTTGAACCTGCATTAGCAGGCGGGCTTCTGTTTGGGCTTCCTCGCTTTGAGGTATGTGAAGGTTCATTTCGTCTCCATCGAAGTCCGCGTTGTAAGGTGGACAAACACAGAGATGAAGCCTGAAAGTTTTGTATGGAAGAACCCGCACGTAATGCGCCATTATTGACATTCTGTGAAGGGATGGCTGACGGTTAAAAATGGCTATGTCGCCGTTTTTAAGGTGCCTTTCCACTATAAAGCCAGGCTCCAAGGCTTCCGCGATCTTTCCCCTATCCGTGACAAACTCCAGCCTTATGCGTTTTCCATCTGGACGGATAATGTACAGGGCTCCAGGATATTTTTCAGGACCGTTTACAACTAGCTTACGCATTTCTTCAATGTTCCACGGGGTTACCTTTTCAGGTACTGAAAGCCTCATGGCAACTTCGATGGGAACACCAACCTCATTAATGTCAAGGTTAGGATCTGGAGATATAACTGTACGCGCTGAAAAGTCAACCCTTTTTCCTGAAAGGTTGCTCCGGAACCGACCCTCTTTTCCCTTCAACCTCTGCGAAAGAGTTTTTAAGGCTCTGCCGGAGCGATGTCTCGCCGGAGGTATCCCTGAAGCCTCATTATTAAAGTAAGTTGTCACATGATATTGGAGAAGCTCTGACAAGTCCTGAATTATAAGCGTTGGAGCTCCAGCATCCATGTTTTCCTTCAGCCTTTGATTTATGCGGATGATGTCCACGAGTTTATGGGTTAAATCGTCCTCTGAACGTATGCCTGATTCTAAAGTGATGGATGGACGCACATAAACGGGTGGGACGGGCAAGACTTGCAGAACCATCCATTCTGGACGCGCTGTTTGAGGGTCAAATCCCAAAAGCGCTATATCTTCATTAGTTATACGCTCTAATCTTTCACGGATCATGCTCGGCGTTAACGGTTGGGAGCCGCTTTCAGGAATTTCCTCGCTGAATTTTGTTGGTTTTTCAAAAGTTATCTTATATTGGGGAGTGTTACAGTGGGGACATATTTTCGCCTTTGTCTCTTGAATTATTCTCTTAAAGATTTCGTCTGGAACCGTGCCTAAAAGCTGCCGGGTTCTTTCGATTCTAGTTCGCAACTTCTTTATAGAATCTTCCGGCAACAAAATTCGCCCACAGTTTCTGCATGTTACCCTTAAAAGGTCATAGATTATTCTTGCAAATTCAATGTGGATTATTGGAACCGCAAGTTCTATATGGCCGAAATGTCCGGGACAACGGGTCGCCGTGTTACCACAAGTTCTACATCTCTGTCGCGGTTCAAGGGTTCCAAGCCTCCCATCCATCAGTCCCGCGGTAATTGGGGCGCCATCCTCATCATAGGTGTCTGGCGTCTGAATTTCTACAACTGAAAGTTTTCGTATTTCCTGTGGTGAAAACAATCCGAAATGGATTTCGTCCACAACTTCATGGGCAATCTCTTCAGCGGCCATTTTACGCCCTCTCCTTAAGCTTCAATTTCGGCGCTATGCAAAGGCTTATCAACTCCTGCAAAAGAAGCTTGAAAGCGTAGGACACCGTCACCGGCGAGATTTTCGCCTTGTCTTCACATATTCTACAAATGTACTTTCTCTGTTTCATGTCGTAGTAGGCTATGTAGCCGCAGTTTTTACAAACATACAATGTATATTTGTCTGACTCCTCGAGTAATCTGTCATGGAGAAGCATAGCTGCTCCATGTCCAATCAAACAGTCCCTTTCCATTTCGCCAAATCTTAGGCCTCCCCCTCTAGCTCTTCCTTCCGTAGGTTGCCTCGTAAGCATCTGCACTTGCCCTCTTGCCCTGGCATGGATTTTATCTGCAACCATATGATGCAGCTTCTGGTAGTATACAACCCCAACAAATATTTCTGCAACGAATTTTTCGCCAGTTACACCGTTATAGAAAACTTCTCTGCCGCTGTGGCTGAAGCCAAGTTTTATCAGCGCTTTTCTCAGCTCTTCTGATTTTTCATTTGCGAAGGGGGTTCCATCCACGGGTTTTCCCCTCATTGCTGCAACTTTACCGGCCAAGGATTCAACAAACTGTCCAATGGTCATTCTTGATGGAATAGCGTGAGGATTAATTATTATGTCTGGAACAATGCCGTCTTCTGTGAAGGGCATATCCTCTTGGGGAACAATCAACCCGATAACTCCTTTCTGGCCATGGCGAGATGCAAACTTGTCCCCCAGCTCTGGAACCCTTTGATCTCGCACTCTAACTTTGACAAGTTTGCTTCCTTCACCAGACTCCGTTACGAAGACTGCGTCGACAACGCCTGTTTCTGAGGGCCGCATATCCACCGATGTATCGCGCATGGATGGTCCTTTAACTTCAAATTCCTTGTATTCCTCAAGGAACCTCGGTGGGCTTGTTCTCCCTATTAAAACGTCTCCGCCTGCCACCTGCGCTTCAAGGCTTATTATTCCGTCAGGCTCCAGCAGCCTATAATATTGTTCCCCTCTGAATCCCCGTGTTCCCGGCTCAGGTATAACAAATTTGTCTTTTAATCCACCCATGTACTGGCGGCATTCAGCCTCATATATCCGGTAGAAGGTTGAACGGGCTAAGCCCCTTTCTATTGAAGCTTTATTGAATATGAGGGCGTCTTCCATGTTATAGCCTTCAAAGGATAGGACTGCCACTATACAGTTTTGACCTGAAGGGCGAAGCTTATACCCCATGGTCTCCATTAATGAGGTTTCAACGAGGGGCATTTGGGGGTAATGGAGCAAATGTGCCCTTGAATCTACACGCAGTGGAAAGTTTGTGGCGAAAATGCCTAAGGCTTGCTTTGCCATTGCCGCCTGATATGAGTTGCGTGGCGACTGGTTGTGCTCAGCGTAAGGTATTGTGGAGGCGCAAATTCCTAGAATCGTATAGGTGGCAATTTCCAAGTGGGTGTGTTCTGGGGTTACTTCTTCTGAGCACAGGGCAACGTAAGCGTTCTCTTCTTCTTCTGCATCCAAGTATTCAATTATGCCGTTTTTAACTAAGTCTTCCCATAACCATTCTCCGTGGGCGATTTTTTCTATGTGTTCTGGTTGAAGTTTTGGAACACCATCTTCAACTATTATTAAGGGGCGTCTAACTCTTCCCTCATCGCAGTTAACATAGACTTCTTCTCTTTCCCCTTGGGCCTTTGAGAAATAGGCAATATTTACTTCTGTTGAAATTTCTCCCATTCTTCGCCTTTGCCTGAACTCTTGCACAAGCTTTTGAGGCGAAGTGCAGTATCCGATAATGTTTCCGTCAACAAAGACTTTCGCCCCGAAACGCTTCAGGGTTTCGTTTGCCTCGTAAAGTGACGTAACTCCCATGTTAAACAATACTTGCTTAACTTTCTCAGGATTTACCCCTACAGAGATGCAGGCGGACAAAGCCAGGTTCTTAACTAAGCCGCAGTTTGAGCCTTCAGGGGTTTCATTCGGACACAAGCGCCCCCAATGGGTTGGATGCAGGTCTCTAGCTTCGAAGTTTGGCTGGCTTCTGCTAAGCGGAGACTGCAATCTTCGCAGGTGGCTTAGGGTTGAAAGGTAGTTTGTTCTATCTAAAAGCTGGGTTACGCCGACGCGGCCTCTTCCCCAGTTTCCCGTTGCCAGTGCGTGCTGAAGCCTCTCAGTTATTATTCCAGGACGGACAGCCGCTGAAACCGTTATTATAGGACCTTTAACACCTATCCTTTCAAGCTGATATTTTATGTCTCTGACAAGGTTTCTGAAGGCTACACGGAACAAGTCTGCCAGAAGCGGCCCTGCAAGCCTCAAACGCTTGTTTTTAAAATGGTCTTTGTCGTCTGGCTGTCTCCTTCCAAGTTTTAGCTCAATCACTCTGCAAGCCATTTCGCCCAAGAATAAGGCCTTGTCCTTTCGGCTTTGGCTTGTTCTGCCTAAGTGGGGTAAAAAGTTTTTATCTATGGCTGTTTCAGCCTTTTGTATGCGGTATTCTTCAACTTGGCCGTGAGCCACACGGTTTCCAATAAATAGAATGGCGTCTTTAACTGTGTCAACGCCTAGGGCCTTTTCAAACGAGGGTTCCAACTCGCTTTGTATTTCGCTTTCCAACGAGACTGCCTCAGCGATTTCCTTGTCTGATTCTAATCCCAAAGCTCGCATTATTACTACAAAGGGAATTTCTGTGGGCACTCCAGGCATAGAAACATATATGGCTCCATCGGACTTCATTTTCAGTTCTATTCTAGCTCTAAAACCAACAGTTGTGGAGAATAATTTCGCTTGATAAACCGGTGTTGCACCCTTCTCATCTATATCAACAATAATCCTGTTAGGAGCCAAGTCTTCCATGGCCACTATTACACGCTCAGAACCGTTAACAATAAAGTAACCACCTGGATCATCAGGGTCTTCTCCACATGCTATAAGCTCTTCACGGGAGAGCTGTGACAAGAAGCAAAGTTTAGATTTCAGCATTACTGGAATGTTTCCAATATACACGAGTTCCGTGTCCTGCTCCCTTCCATCCACCACCGGAGTCATTTCAAGAGCTATGGGTGCAGCGTAAGTTAGGTTGCGGAGCCTAGCCTCTATGGGGTAAATTTCATGTTTTGTACCGTCAACCTCAGTTACATAGGGGCCGCTTATCCGCGTCTGCGGATCTATTATCCAAACCTGTCCGAGCTTCACCTTGTATGGATAATCTGGGACCTCGATGGGAATTTCGCCGACTTCGTCTATGACTTCCTGCAAGCCGTGATCTATAAACTCGTTGTAAGAGTCTAGATGTTGGCGGACTAAACCCTTCTCTCTAAAAAAAGCCTTAAGCAACATGTTCGCATCTTCTTTTGAAGCCTCAACCAATTTTAACTAACCTCCGCAATTCTCGCTTTAATTAAACGGTAGAGGGAATTTCGTGATGAGGGTTTTCTCAAACTTTTAATTTCCTCCAACCCTTTTGGATCATCCAGTTTAAAAAGTCTCCAATATATAGAGCTAAACACGTAAGACTACACAGCTCACTAATAAACTTTTTCATGCATTCCCATATTATCTTATGCAATTTGGCAAGTGCTAACTGCTGGAAGTATGGCTAATGTTAGCTGTTAACTTATGCAGAATCAGCGAAGAGAATAAAAATTTTCATTCCTAACCCTTGCTTCATAAACTTTTTAGATTTTATAAAGGGCACATAGTCGTTTACGAGAGGTATGAGTATGCCGAGAAGATATGCTCGAATTCTAGCAACTTCAGTTTTTCTATTTGCCATTGGCTTGTCTATGTTTTGCGCCATAAATTATGGCTATGCAGCTCAAAATAGCAATGTCAACGCTAATCCACGTCTTCTTTATTGGCCGCCTACATACGTTTGGCGTCAGGGAGACTTTATCAACATTGGAAATGGATGGATTAACGCCAAAAGCATTGTTTGGTCGCCTTCTGGCAGATACTTGCTCGTCTATGGGCAGATCTATGAAAATCGACCATATGGCATTCCTTCAGATCAGAAGAAGATATTAATTTTAGACATGGAAAACAACAGGGTAGCCTACAACTTTTCTCTTTTCATGGGGTGGTCGATCGAATGGGAAAATTTTATGCCGTTTGCCTTTTCGCCAGATGAAACAAAGATATTCTATTTGAAAGTTCCGGATATGGGCGGGTTTCCACAGATATTCTCTGTAAATTTGGACGGAACTGGTTCAACCTTTGTAACTAATGTGAACAGCACGCCTGCGCAGTCTTTAAGGAAACTTTTCGCCATTGACGTAACTAGTGACGGCTTTCTATTTTATTCCTGCTGCGAAACTACATATAATATTACAAGCGGCCAATATAATTACACAAGCTACATTTGGAAACATAACTTAGCCACCAATGAAAAATCGCTGGTTTTAAAGCTTGAAGGAATGGACAAACTGATCACAAGTCTAAAGGTTTCTCCAGCAGGCGACAAGATCGCCTATGCTGTGGGCAGCGAAATATGGGTTAAAAACATAAACAGTGCTGAACCGCCAACAAAAATTGCTTCGGCTTCTAGTGGAAAGATTGCCGCTTATCTTAGCTGGGCATCCAACGGAACAATACTGACCTACTCAGAAATTAAAGCCACCATAACTGAGTGGGGGCTTTCTACGGAATGGGAGAACGGAATCAGTAACGTAACCGCCATAAACCAGGATGGAAGCAATAAGCGAATTATTCTCATCGGAGGACAAAGGCTTGTATGGTCGCCGGCAAAAAGCTCGCTTGCCGCATACATTAAGGTTCCATATGCTGGAGCCACTGAAGGCTATCCCTACCTAATAGATTTTGCACTGCCTATTACGCCTAACCCGGACAGCGACGGCGACAGCCTATCCGACTCTTCTGAAATCCAAAACTTACTCAACCCCTTAGACCCAACAGACGCCCACAAGGATTACGATGAGGATGGGTTGACGAATCTTGAAGAAATTAATTACGGAACATTTCTGGGGAGCACCGATTTTGATCACGATGGGCTCAGCGACGGCGTAGAAGTAAAAGTCTTCAAGACGGATCCCACAAAGGCGGATACGGATGGCGACGGCGTAAGCGACGGTCTTGAAGCTGCAGCCACCGGCTTAAACGCCTTTATCTCAGTTCTTCCAGACGGATGGATTCGAATGATTCTTGAATGGAAGAACAAGACAATGTATGTTTCAACAAACTCTTCTGTTCTAGGCGTAGTCTTCGACTCTACAAACATGGCCTTAAGCATATCCGTTGGCGGCCCGGATGGAACAACAGGCATAGCCAACATAACCGTGCCCATGGACATGGTTAATTCGCTTTCAGCCGTAAGGGTTACATTGGACAACCAGCCTATAGACTTCCAAATAAACCAGGTAGGCAGCAATGCTCAAATCTATGTGCAGTACCACCACAGCTATCATGAGTTGACGGCGCATTTGCAAGGCGGCGGTGGTTTTGGTGGCGTAGATGCTACAAGCATACTTAGCTACTGGTGGATAATATTATCTGTCGCTATAGTGGCTGTAGCAGCGGTAATAGCATCAATCATAGTGAAACGAAGATGACAAAGGTGGCGAAAATGAGAAAAGCCAATGCCTTTGCAATAATTTCACTGTTGCTTTTTCTTCTGGCAACCCTAGTATATGCTGAAGCATCTGTAGGCATTAAATCTGGCGACTGGATAGAATACGAATTCAATGTTAGCGGTGCTCCTCCACCAGACATGCCCCAACAAGTCAAAGCAGAATGCGTATCCGTCGCTGGAACAATTGCAACTTTAAGAATGATCATGCACATGGGCGACGGAACAGAACATGTAGAAACTATGGTTGTTGATGTTGCCAGCGGCTTGGGAAACGCAACCTTTCAAGTGCTTATCCCAGCAAACTCGAAAGCTGGAGACACCATCAAAGTAGTGAATTACGGAGACTTAACAATTGCAGGCGAAACGACTGGAACATACGCTGGAGCAAGCAGAACCATTGTTTACGCAAGCCTATCCCAAGGTGATATGCACTTTAATTATCGCTGGGACAAGCAAACCGGAGTCCTGATGGAGATAAGTTTAACGCAAGGCGCAGCATCAGCAGCCTACAAGGCGACCAGCACAAACCTTTGGCAAGCATCATCAAACCCCCCCGCATTGCCAAGCAGCCTACCCGTTGAACTGCTTTCCATAAGCATTTCTCTGCTAGTGGCAGTAGCGATGGTGATCGCAGCACTGGTGTACACAAGACACAAGAGAGGCTAAATACACCATCTCCCAATTTTACCATTTTTATGTTTCCCATAATCCAATGCATAGATGGCTTGACTGAAACTGACGCAACAATAGATGCACGCGCTAGCTGGCTTGATTTCTTATTCAGCCCTTATAAATATCTTCCACCTAGAGGAAAGAATAACGTTCATTACACTGCCTATACTACACAACTATAACAAATTTTTTAGATGGATAAAATAGCCTCGATAAAACACTCAAATAATGTAACATTATAGGCATTGGAAAAAGATAATAGAAACCAAAGAAAGTTAAAGAAATGGTTTTGCCCCAGCGGTGCAGGGGTGGCAGAGCATGGTCAAACCCGCACTAAACAAAAAGGGGCTAAATGCGCGGGACTCAAGATCCCGTCCCATAGGGGTTCGTGGGTTCAAATCCCACCCCCTGCACCATTATCGAGCCTACAAACGTAAACTTCTCCAATTTGCTTTATGACTTAAAAAGAAAGGAAACAGGAGCTAACGAATAGAACAATAAAGAGTGGGGAATGCGCCTTAGAGGCTGTTAGACAACGCATCTAACTTTCAAAATGAAAGCGCCAGGGTATAAGGAAACACTTAAATGAAAATTGATATCCTTTCATTTAGGCATCCTATTATGAAATATAGAGGGATGCTTCTGTCGAACCTACCGCAGTTTTTGGCAACGATAAACTCGTTAGTTTGGAATGTGATTGCTTACTTTTTATGTATTGCAAAAACCAACCGCAATTTTATTCTATTCTAAAGGGCTAGGAGCCCACATTTAAGCTTTTAAAAGGGTTAGTTGCACTTTTAATGTTCAAAGAAAGACACTTATAAAAGCTTTAGTATAAAACAGCTAATGATTCGCAGAAGTATCATTTAACCTTGGAGTGAGATTTTCTCCGAAGATTAACGGCCCTCAATATAAGTATGAAGAGTAATAATGCCAAAATGACAAATGGATGCGGGTCTCCGGATGTGTAAATACTCATAACTCTATCTTCTTTTTTAGGCTGTGTTTTTTTATTTTTATTTACTATTGTAAAATATCCCCTTTCCATACGCATTTCCCCTTTTTAAAAGTGTATTAAGATACTATTAAGTAGGAGCGACTGCACCTTTACAGTCCCAATTCACACCGGTCTTAATAGCTAAATTTCATCGAAAAGAGTTAAGGTTAATATTTACGTGTTCTTTTTCAATTAAAGGGGGAGAGTTTTACGTCTAAAACAGCGGATGTTTTTATGATAAAAGACGATAGTAGAATTGCTGGTGTTAAGAAACTTCTGAGGCAAATAGATTTAAGCGAATACTCTGGAACGCATGTGGCTTTAAAAGCTAATTTTAACAGCGCTGACCCATTTCCAGCCTCAACGCATCCTGAGACTTTGAGGGCGATAATTGAAATCCTAAAAGATGCGAAGGTAGAAGATATAACTTTGGCTGAACGCAGCGGCATGGGCGTAACTAGGCTTGTTTTAGAGCGAATGGGCGTTTTTAAGTTGTCAGAACAGTTGAATTTTGAAGTGGTTGTTTTAGATGAGATAGCTAAAGAAGAGTGGCTGAAGATTAACCATGAAGGGACCCATTGGCTCCGGGGATTTTACATTGCTAGGCTTTTTCTTGACGCGGATAAAGTTGTCCAAACATGTTGCCTTAAAACCCACAGATTCGGAGGCCACTTTACCATGTCTCTAAAAAACTCGGTTGGACTGATAGCTAAAAAAGTTCCAGGATCCATATATGATTACATGTGGGAGCTGCATAGCTCACCTTTTCAGAGGCAAATGATAGCTGAAATAAACAAGTTTTACCCTGTAAATTTAGTTGTTATGGATGCAACTAAAGCATTCGTGAATGGAGGCCCAGAACGGGGCGAAGTGGTTTCACCAAATTTGTTGCTTGCAAGCGAAGATCGTGTAGCAATAGATGCTGTTGGCGTTGCCATTCTTAGAATGTACGGTGCAAGGGGTCATATCGCAAAGGGAAGTATTTTTGAACTTGATCAAATTCGGCGAGCGGCTGAAATTGGCGTAGGAGTAAAAACTGCAGAAGAAATACACTTAAAACCGTTGGATGAAGAGAGCCATAAAGTTGCAAACAAAATAGAGAATATTCTTAGAAGCGAAGATTAGCTACGAGTATATCGGGTTTATCGCTGGCTATGCCATCAACGCCTTTCTTAGCATATTCAACAATTTCGTTAGGCTCATTTATAGTCCAAACTATAACTTTCAAGCCGTGCTCATGGGCTTTCTTGATATTGGCTGTGTGGGTGAACTTGTAGAAAGAAACCAGATAATTTGCTTTCAATTCCAATGCCGTTTTTATAGGGTTTTTATGCTTTACATAGATTAATCCTGTTTCCACATCAGCATCCAACTCTCTTATTTTCCGCAACGCATCTTCAAGGAAAGACACTATTATGACGTTTTTCTCAAGCTGCCTTTCACGTACAAGGGTAAGAACCTTTTCTTCAATACCCGTTTCCTTTAACTCAATGAGTATTTTTGCCCTCTTATCTAAGAAGTCGAGAGCCTCCAGGAGGGTTGGGATCTTCTCACCTTTTTCCGTGGATAAAGATTTTATCTCTTTGAGGGTGAGTTCGTTGACTAAACCTTTGCCGTTAGTTGTTTTCTTCACATCGGCATCGTGGATAACAACCAGTTGGTCATCCTTCGTTTTCCGCACATCAAGCTCTACGGCATTCGCACCCATTTCCAAAGCTTTTTGGAAGCTTCGCAAAGTATTTTCAGGTTCGTATGCTTTCGCGCCTCTATGCCCAATTAACAACATAATAAAACTAAAGTACGGGGAAGGTTTAAAACGCTTCGGTTTCTTTGCATATTCATTTATGGCATATACTTGTGCTAGTGTGCCATTTCAAATTATATTTACCAATTCTCTATACTATGGTAGGGTGAGGGGAAAGTTTTGGCCTTTAAAAAAATTATATTGAAACCTATAGGTTTCGTGCAGACGCAAGCCATTGGCGATGAAGTTAAAGATAGGAATAGACTTTCTCAGATAGTAATCGACGAAAGATTAATTGAAGCCTTAGAAGGCATAGAGGATTTCTCGCATTTGTTCATACTTTTTTGGTTGCATAAAGTCAAAAAAGAGGAGCGAAAAATATTAAAGGTTCATCCTCGAGGTAGGGAAGATTTGCCCCTTCTTGGAGTTTTTGCCACAAGAACCATGCACCGTCCAAATCCTATCGGGTTAACGTTAGTTGAGCTTGTTAAGGTTGATGGTAACGTTCTGACTGTTCGCGGGCTTGACGCGTTTGATGGGACTCCTGTTTTAGACATAAAACCCGCCGATTACTGGGACATTGCTGAAAACATTAGGGTACCCTTATGGTGGACCAATCTAGAGCTAAAGAAGTAGAGCAAACTCGTTCCGCATAAACCGGAAAAGTATTAAGAGCCTCAAAAAAGAAGCAACAGATGCTTTAAGGGAGTGAACTCAACGTTTACACAAGTCCCCAACCGTTCCACACTTGATTACCGCGATTTTTAAGTTCGGAAGTTTTTATCGCTGCAGCAAATCCTGCAGAACCCGCACCTAAAATTGTAAAATCAAACTCTTTCATTAGAAGCACCTTTTAGCGCATAATTAACGATTTACCTTTTCTTGAGCACGACCAAAAAGAGTTTTCTCGGAAGTTCCCCCTCCTCAAACTCCTCAACGTTTACTATGTCATATCCTTCGGATAGGCGTTCCACTTTTTCTCTGCTGAAGAAGTGGACAGCAAAGCCATCGTACTCGTAGATATCTTCGCATATGTGTTTTCCTTTTCGGTAATGCTCATCTCCGGTGTGCCTTACAGTGTAAATATTGATTCCACTTGGTTTCAATACGCGTCTAACTTCTCGGAAAAGAAATTCAAGTTCTTCTGTAGTGAGTGCCATGCAATAAAGCATGTGTGAATAGCAGCCGCTAAACGATTCATTATCGAATGGAAGAGGTTTTCTTACGTCATGACGGATTGCTTTGATAGACTGTGACAGCCCCAGTTTTCGAGCTTTTTGATTTATCGCTTCAACCGCACTTTCACTGTAATCCAAAGCGTAAACTTGGAACCCGTTCTTGGCGAAGAATAATGTGTCCCGACCCTGCCCCGCTCCCAGTTCAATAATGCTGGATTTGCCCGCCTTCTCGAAATGTTCCAGTGCTTTTCGCGCTGAAAAGCTCGGCTCTTGGCCAAAGAAGTCAGGTTCTTCCGAATAAGCCTTTTCCCAACGCAATTGCTGCGCGTTAAGAGTCTTTCTCGCTCTATCTGAACATGATTTTTCCATTCCTAGCCTTCGACTCCTATTCGTTGTTATGTTCCTTGCAAATGGGTGCACGCTTTGTTCTGTTTAGTTTTCTTCAGCTCAACGCTAAGGCGCCGCCTACTACGCCAAGTATAGCTCCTATATAGAATCCACCCATGCCAAAGAAGCTGATTATCGAGAATACTAGGATTACTAGCCCCCATGACTTGTGCTCGGCTGGGCGAGAGTTAAGCATAAACGCGCCTATCGTCACAATTACTCCGCAAACTAAGCCTACAAGTAGAAGCCCAAGAAATGAGCCGAAAGGAAATCCGAGGCTGCCCATCATGCCCATGTAGCCGCCCATCATACCCCACATCCAACCAAAGCCTGAGCCGTAATAGGTAAGCATCATAAGGCTCATGATGCCATTCAAAAGTATCAAAATACCTCCGATTAACGATAAAACAAACGCTATCGTATTTGTGCTTGAACTTTTATTCATATCAGCATTCATATTCGTTTCACCTTAATCATATTCTACCATCCTTATGAATTGGCCATGCCAAGTGTGATACCACACTTCGCCTGAGTAACCGTTCACGCTCAGCATCCCGATTATCTGATTGTTTCTTGAAAAATCAATAGTGTAGTACCCATAAAAAGTTTCTGCTTCCTCAACACTTGCACCTGGAAAGTAAGCGTCCAGCCACCCCTGTGCATTTCGTAACGCTTGTTCTGAGCTTACTGGCATTATTGCAGTTGGATTACTATAACGCATGTGTCCATATTTTGTGTTCCACATCATGGTTGGACCGGGTTCGAGAAAAACACGCCCGGTAGCCTTATCAACCAACAGTTCAAAAGCGTTAATGCCGCTGTTCTCTTCTTGGATGATGACGTAGTAATGATTGGAAAACTCCATGATTTCCTTAACGCGCAGATCTAAATACTGGGATGATGCATACTGATCCGCCAACGCTTTTGCTTGATCTACATCAATGACGGAGGTTGTGGGGACAAAAATTGTAATGGACGAAAATACGATTATTACAAATATAATGACTAAACCAACTGCTAAGATCAGAAAAGCAGTAATCGAAGAGCGTTTCTGCAAAAGTTAATTTCCCTCCCAGAATCTTAATTGATGAGATTGAGGCTGCTAACTAATAAACCTTATGGAAAAATTAAAAAGGCTACTCCTCTGCAGACTTGCATCTATTTTACAAAAATCAAAGTTATAGCTAAGGCTTCCTAACAATACTGGAAATAGTAGTGTTTAAAATGCATTTCATAACAGGTCTTTGGCATCATGATTAAGGCATTATTCCAATTTTCCATGTTTTGCTTCGAAATAGGCATTATAGGTTCTTTTACCCTTCTTGTCAGTTATGAAATTAATTCCTTGGGAAAAGGTTACACCGTTAAGCCTTCTCCAAGCTTTGCTGAAATCATCATCTCTGTCGTCCAGCCAGCATAGAACATACACATCAGACTTTCCCTCCGCCGAAGAGATATGGTCTATGTCGCCCATTAACGGGAAGAAATCAACTATACTACCCCTAAATTTTGCACTTTCATCAACCTTTGAGATTACAAGCTTTTTAGCCTTTACAACCGCAAATGCTTTTACTTCCGGTTTTTCAAGTCTCTCTCTGTAAAACACTATAACTGGTTTCTCCCAAATAAAATCCAAACTATCAGTCACCCCCTCCAGAATAATATTGTTACAAAGACATCTATAAAATTTGAGGTTCGAATTACTGCATGAAACTCACAGGAGTACACGATATGGTTTTGGTTTCACTAGATTCTTTAAAATAATATGCATCCTTATTAATTTCTTAAACTCCAACCCAATAATCCCATATTAGGCGGGTTTTTCGTTTTCATGTAGAATTTTTCTTCACTTTACTTTGAATGGCTTCGATTAGTTTTTCCGGTTTCACTGGTTTTGTAAGGTAGTCACTAGCTCCAAGCTCTAGTGCCCTAGTCCTGTTTTCATCTGATGGGTATCCTGTCAAAATAATTTTTACCATGTCAGGCGCAATCTTATGAATCTGGTTTAACAAGTTTAAGCCATTTATGTCCTGAAGATTTACGTCTACTAGTGCTACGTTGTAATTTTGGTTTTTAATCTTGTACAAGGCTTCTTGCCCTGTTTCTGCCGTGGTAACAATGTATCCCGCTTTTTCCAGAAGTTTAGATAGGATTTTCAATATGTTTTTGTCGTCGTCTATTATGAGGATGCTAGGTTTTATTTTCGAAGGGGTTTGCAATGGCAATCAGCTACCATAATTAGGACTTTATTTAAAAGGGTATGGGAGTGTCACTTGACAGAGACACACTGTTTATAGATTGCGACTGTCGAGTTTCAGTCGCAAATTTTTAAGTTTTCTCTTCTTGAAGTTAAATTCGGGGTGATTTAGCTGGATAAATTTGATTTGGCCATGCAACAAATGGCAAAAATGACTCAGGAAGAAATAAACAAAATGATTGAATCTAATAGGAAGCTTTGTATTTGCGGCGAGTGTCCCACTTACACGGAATGTTCAAGGCAGGCTAGGGAACTGCTTTTTTGTGCTCTAGGGCGAAGCCCAATGTGCATAACGGAAGAAGTGGATTGCATATGCCCTACATGCCCGGTTACGGAACAATTAGGTCTTATAAATCAATTCTTCTGTCTAAGAGGAACTGAAAGAGAGCAGAGGCAAAGACGAGTTTAGGACATCGCTGGTATCGTCCCTCTTTTTATTCGATTATAAAGAAAACAATTTTTAACTGTTTAAACGCCAGCTCTTTTGTGAGCTTTTTCAACCAAAATAACTAGTTTGCTTGGGGGATGCGCAAAATAAAGCCGAATAGGATTTCGAGGGATTAGTTGAGATCGCTGTTGTTCTTTGCTGACTCCTCCTTATTTTGAGCATGCGCATCCCCCAAGACCTCCCCCATCCTCCCCCAGAAGAAAAATACGCATGGTAAAAATATAAGGTTGTGCGATTGTGTTTTAGCAGTCGCATTAATGAATTTTATAAGTAGTTGGGTTTTTGTGTTTCATTATTGGTTGAGTTTTTCATTGATTATTCTTATGAGCTCTTCTGATTTTACGGGTTTCACTAGATAAGCTGCGGCCCCTCGATCTATGGTTTTGGTTGCGTCTTCCAAGGATGGGAAGCCTGTTATGGCGATTTTTACCATTTCTGGATGCATCGAATGCATCTTTGATATTAGATCTGTGCCGTTGGTGTCTGGCAACTTTACGTCTATTAGGGCTAGGTCGTATTTTTTATTTTGAAGTTTTTCAATCGCCTCTTGTCCGGTTTCGGCGCAGTCTATGAGGTATCCTTGTTTTCTGAGGATGCGGGTGAAAACTTGTTGGATGTATTTGTCGTCGTCTATTATGAGAATGGTTTTCTTTGTTTCCATTTTCAATTTTCCCTCTTTTTTGGCAGTTTTATCTTAAATATTGTACCTTTTCCTTGTTCACTTTCAAAGCTTATCTCTCCATTGTGGGTTTCTGTGAGTTTTTTGCAAACTGCCAGTCCAAATCCTTGCCCCTTTGCTTTTGTAGTGAACAAGGGAGTGAATATTTTTGGTTTGTCTTCTTCAGCAATGCCTACGCCAGTATCTTCAACGTGAATATGTAAGTTTTGTTCGTCTTCGAATGCGGTTATTGTTAATTCTCCTCCTTTGGGCATTGCTTGTATTGCATTTTCAGTTAAGTTTATGAGTATCCGCTTTAGGAATGAGGGGTCAAGAAATTGCTTTTTAAGGCCATTTTGTATTATGGTTTTGACTTGGATGTTACTTGGAATTTTTAAGATTGAAAGCGCTTCTTTGACCACTTGTTGGATGTCTGTTTCTTGGGGATGGGGCAGTGGAGGTTTAGCAAAGACTTGTAGGTCTGAAACTATGTGGTCTATGTAGCTGGTTTGGTTTTCGATTATATCGATTATTTCTTCTAGTTCTTTTCTTTCGCGGCTTTCAGGGGGCAATGACTTAAGTTCTTCCTTTGCCAAGTACACTGCGCCCTCTATGCTTTGAAGGGGATTACGAATATCATGTGCCACCATGCCGGCTGTCTGACCAATAGCTGCAAGCCTTTCGGAATCTTTTAGTTGTTTAGTTTTCGCTTCAACCAACTCCTCTAAGTGCTTTGCGTACTCCTCGAGTTTTTTCTCCATTTTTTTGAGGTCAGTGATGTTGCGAGCTACGTGTACTGATCCGATCATTTGCCCTTTCTCATCCTTCAACGGCGTGGTGCTTATTAAGAAATAGCCTCCAAAGCGCTCGTCGTAAATTTCTTCGATGTGTTCTTGTCCGTTTTTCAGAGTTTTTGCGTGTGGGCAGCATTCAATGGGTTGTTCTTTACCGTGCACGGCTTTATAACAAGGTAGTCCAATGCATTGTTCAGGTGCTGCTCCCAGTTGCTTCGCCATGGCTTGATTAACTTGCACAATCCTATGTTTGTCGTCCAGAATCGCTATCATATCTGGAATGGCGTCAAAGGTTCGCTCCCATTCCTGTTTAGCCCTATAAAGCGCTTGTTCAGCTTGCTTGCGTTCGGTTATGTCTTGAACGGTTCCGAATCCGCTGATCACAGTGCCGTTAACTTTGTCTAATTCTAATTCAGCCTTTTCACGAACCCATTTTACTTCGCCGTTGACAATTATCCTATGTTCAATGTCGTATGGTTTGCCTTGAAGCGCCGCCTTCCACTTTTGATCAACGTATTCTCGGTCTTGCGGGTGAACGGCAGCCAAAAAAGCTTCATAGGTTAAAGGTGTTCCCTTGGGAATCCCAAATATGCGGTATGCCTCATCAGACCATTGCAATACGTTGTTCCGTAGATCTAGCCTCCAGCTTCCAATGTGGGCTACAGCTTGAGCACGGTTCAAGTCTCTTTCGCTTTCACGCAATTTCTCGTAGGCTTCAGCTAGTTCTTTTGTACGTTCACTAACACGCATTTCTAGTTCGTCGTGAGCTTTACGCAGGGCTTCTTCAGCTTTCCTGCGTTCAGTGATGTCGATGCCCACCTCTAGTATAAGGGTGGAGCCGTCAACATCAGTGAAGGGCGCGTCGTAGATGTAGTATATGCGGCCGTCTGGACCAGTCCACTCCCATTCAAGAGGGGCCATAGTCTGGAGAACCTTGTACGTTTCACAAATTTCGCAGGGCTGCGTGCGCCCAAATAAGTACTCAAAGCAGTGGCGGCCATGGTCTTCGCCGAAGCGCTCTCGGAAGAAACGGTTAGCATAAGCTACATGGTGATCTGGAGTTAGCAACACTAGATAAACTGGCAGCTTTTCTAAGACGTCAAAAAAGCGTTTCCTTTCATTCTCTATTAGCTTTTCAGCTTTCACCCGATCAGCGATTTCTCTTTGCAGTTTCTCAGCAGTTTCCTTTAACTCTTTTGTACGTTCTCGAAAGCGCTCTTCTAATTCATCATGTATTCTGCGAAGCGCTCCTTCAGCGCTTACGCGTTCGGTAATATCCATATTCATGGTGATAGCGTAATCTTGGCCGCCAACATTGACTTTTGCTGCAGAAAGGAGAAACTTAAGACGCTTGCCACTTTTTGTTCGCGCACCCACTTCAATGTTGCTTACGCTGCCCTTAGTGCGTAACAGATTAATGATTTCTGCATGCTTTTCGAAATTGTCTTCAAATATGTTTAGTTCAACTGAGCTGTGACCGATAACTTCTTCTCGAGCATATTCAGTTAACTGCAGAAAACTCTCGTTAACATCAACCCAAACTCCATCTGGAAGACGAGAAATCGTCATTGCAATTGGGCTATTATGAAAAACCTTAGAAAATTTCTCTTCACTTTGCCGAAGCAATTCTAAGGCCTTATCTCTTTCCTTTTCCAATTCAAGTCGATACAAAGCGAAGGCGATATCATCGGCCAATTCTTTAAAGAGGCTTCTTTCGTCTTCATACAACATGCTAGAAATGGGCGTACTTGCCGTGATTACGCCATAAATGGAACCGGCATATTCGAGCCTGGCGCTTAAGCCGCTTCTACCTCCATACATTTTGGCTAGAGGACAACATCCACAGCTTTGAGGGTTTTCTATAACCACAACCGCCGGCTGCGCCATTGCCTTAACCGCGCAATCACATAACTTTCCATTTCCGAGTTGATCGACAAGAGATGAGAAGTTAGGGCCAACACCGGACTCAAATCCTGATATAAAATTTCCATGTTTATCAAACAAGCTGATCCAAACATTATAATAGCCGAGATTGTTAACGAGTGTGTCACAGATGCCTTGAAGTAACCTATCACGATTTTTCTCCTTGACAATCAACCGGTTCACATGGCGCAGAGCCCCAAGCAAAGCATTCAAACGTTTCAATTTTTCTTCCATTTTTATAATCCTCGCAACACCCCGCTATCCAACAATTCTTTCACCTCAATAATCTTGAGGATTCTCCTCCTTATTTTTCTCAACCAAATCAACACCCAAAACCGAGGTTAAGTATTAATATATTCATGATTATTTTTAATTTATAAGCGTTAAAAAGAATCATCAAATAGGACAAGTAGGACATGAACGAAATAGATGATAAAAAACTGTTTGAAATTCTTCGCGAACTAGGCTTATCAAGAAGAGAAGCTGAAATCTACTTGTTCCTATGGAAAAAGGGGCCACAAAAAGCCTACACCATTGCCGCCTACCTAAACATTGACAGGGCCCAAACATACCGCGCACTAAACAGCCTTAAAGAAAAAGGAATAGTGGAAATAACCATTGAAGCCCCAACCCGGTACGCGGCAACCCCCATTGAACCCCTAATCGAATCACTCATAAAAACCAAGAAAACCGAAGTGGCCCGCCTCGAAAACGAAAAGCAGGAAATAATAAACTACTTCAAATCAATCCACAAAAAACCAATAGGCCAAGAATACCCTATAGCAAAACTCAAAGTTATCGTTGGAAAGGATGGAATTTTCACAAAAATCCTCCAAATGGCAAAGGAAGCCAAAAAAGAATTCTTAGAATTAACCACCAGTTCAGGCTTAATTCATGAAGACATGGCCGAAATTCCAGACATGATAATTAAATTAGCTCAAGAAAAAAGAAACATCCGATTCAAAATCCTAGCTAATATCTCAAAGGAAAATCTCAACATAATAAAAAGAATACTTAAAAAAATCCCTGCAAGGAACTCAAACATTGAATTACGCCACATCGACCTGAACTCCCAATTTTATCCTCGTTTTGTCATGACTGATGAAGAAGAAACCATTCTCTATGTGACCTCCAAAAGTGAATCATCTACGCCTCTGCAAGAAGATACAGGTCTATGGATCACCAGCAAAATGTTCGCTGCACCCCTAAAAGCATCCTTCATGGAAATATGGCGCAACGCCGTCAATGCAGAAGACAGAGTAAACGAGTTGGAAACGGGGAAACCTCCAGAAGAAACAACAATAATTAAAGAACCAGCAGATGCACAAGCAAAAATAAAAAGCGTGCTCGACGCAGCCAACAACGAAATAATCCTAATTTCTTCATCCATCGGCATAAACAAGATCGCAGACAGCGCCCAATTTAAAAAATGTTCTGAAAGAGGCGTTAAAATTCGAATTATGGCCCCAATTGACTTAGAAAATTTAGAAGCTGCACAAAAGCTCTCAGCCTTCTGCGAAGTTAAGCATGTTTCCATTAGCTACTTGGCTATGATGATAGTAGATAACAAACACTTTTTCATGTTCAAGACACCACCTTTAGAAGAGCAGTCTCTTCAGTCTCCCTTCTATTTGCACAATACTTTCTACACAAATGATCAAAAACATGTGGAAAGAGCAAGGGAAATCCTGGATGCCATCTGGAAAAGGGGAACGCTAATCTCAGAAATAGGTTCAAGCAAACTGGCTGGAACTTCCATTGAAGTTTCAAGTTCCAGCACCATACTAGAAGTTGTTGATACCATGCTCAAAACAGGAGTCAATTCAGTTCTAGTCTGCAAAGATAATAACATCTTGGGCGTAATAGATCAAAAAGATATTTTAGAAAAAGTGCTTAAAGCTCAAAAAGATCCAAAAACCATCATTGCAAAAGAAATAATGTCCATGCCTGTTTTAACAATAAACTCTGATGAACCATTAATAGACGCCTTAAAAACCATGAGGGAGAAGGGCATCCCGAGACTGGCAGTGTTTAAAGAAGGAAAGTTAATAGCAGTATTAACTTGAATTAACCTCTTTTCATACATGAAAACTTTTTATTACTAAATAAATCTGCGCCAAGAGACCAAAATAGGCTGTTGCTGTAAAATTACAGTCGCATATGCTTAATAGCATTTTAATATAATCAGCTTTTAGGGTTGAGTATGGAAGGTGAAATTCTCACTTTAAGCGACGTGTCAGACGAAGCCACTAGAATTTACAACAAAACCAGTATTCCGGAATCAGCCCCTTCAAAAAACAAGATATTCCAAATATTGTTTTTGCTGCAAGATGACGATAGAGTCGAGGTTATAGAAACTGAAAAAATCGATATCGAACTTTTAATGGACCGCTTAGAAAAGGGACAATCGGTGTTTATAACACCTAAATTGCAAAGAAAGTTTATACCTCCTAATTCGCGAAGGAAAATCTCGCCATTCAAATCGCCCGTAAAAGAGCGGAAGCCCTGGTATTTCGCACATTTATAAAGTGAAAGGCCTTATTTTTGGGTTCTAAATATTTTATGCCGATGCTTAAGGAGAATTAAGAACTTGGTGAAGCCTATAGCCTTACAATTAGCCCAGCCATACAGGCTTATAGTAATTCTTGGTTCCTGAAAAGGTGTGACTCTATTGTGGCTTTTTACTGATAGGGTTGAAGCTGGAAGACGTTTAGCCTCAGCTTTGACAAGCATTGCTAGCAAAGACGCTATCGCCTTGGCTATTCCCAGAGGCGGCGTAGTCGTAGGTTTTGAAGTGGCTCAAGCCCTCAGCATCCCCTTAGATATCATAATCCCCAGAAAAATCGGTGCCCCAGAGAATCCTGAATTAGCTATTGGAGCCATAACAGAGGACGGAACCATTATCCTTGATGACAGACTGGTAACATATCTGCAAGTATCTGCAAACTACATTAAAGCTGAAAGTGAAAAGCAAAAATTAGAAATTAAGCGTCGGTTGAAATTGTACCGAGGAGACACCCCCTACCCTAATATTAAAGATCGTGAGGTTATCTTAGTAGATGATGGGGTAGCCACAGGCTACACTGTAAAAGCTGCCTTAGCCTCAGTGCACAAGAAAGGCGCTAAAAGGATTATAATCGCGGTACCGGTTGGCCCCCGCTCCACCATCGATGAACTAGCACGGGAAGCGGATCACGTCGTTTGTTTATACACTCCAGAACCTTTCTACGCTATTGGCCAATTTTATAAGAACTTTACCCAAACCACCGATGAGGAAGTTATAAAATTGCTAAATCTTAGCAAACAACACCTGAAAGCCCCGCCCAAAACATAGTTGGAGAATCCAATTATGAAGAAAATAAAAGAAATCCCTGTCACAATTCCCATAGGAAAATCGAAATTAGAAGGAGATCTTTTCTTTCTTGAAGACACTAAGGGAATAGTTTTGTTTGCACATGGAAGCGGCAGCAGCAGATTCAGCCCAAGAAATCGCTACGTGGCAAATGTGCTCAACGAAGCTGGAATCGCCACATTGTTGATGGATCTCCTCACAAAAGAAGAGGAAGAAATCGACCTTCGCACGGCCCAGTTCCGATTTGATATAGATCTACTTTCCCAACGCTTGATAGGTGCAACCGAATGGGTTAAGAAAAACCCTTCGACAAGAAATCTAGCCATAGGCTATTTTGGATCCAGCACCGGCGCCGCCGCAGCGTTAATAGCAGCTGCAAAACTCCCAGCAGACATCATGGCCGTAGTCTCACGTGGGGGCCGCATCGACCTTGCCTTAGAATATCTCCCTCAAGTGAAAGCACCCATTTTATCTATTGTTGGAGGAAATGACACGGTTGTCCTTGATTTAAACCTAGAAGCCATGAAGTACATTTCTGCTGAAAAGAAGCTTGAAATCGTGCCTGGAGCCTCTCACCTTTTCGACGAACCGGGAAAACTAGAAGAAGTAGCTAAACTTGCGACTAAATGGTTTTTGCAGCATCTCAGAATTAACCGATGAAAATATCCAAAGTGCATTTAAGACAAAAACTTTCCAAGTATGTAAAGACTTATAACCTAAATAGGGCGCTAGGCCTTCAGAATCTAAATTGAGTAATCAGATGGAGTTTCCTAAAAGGCTCTAATTAAAAGAGGTTTAAAACAAACATGCCGCAGGGAAGCGAGAAATCCAGATCCACTGATTCCCTTATCAACATATTCATGTGCGGCGATGTGATGACAGGAAGAGGAATCGATCAAGTGTTGCCCCATCCAAGCGATCCTACCCTCCATGAGCCATATGTTAAAAATGCCATGGAGTATGTGTGGCTCGCTGAAAAAATAAATGGGCCCATTCCAAAACCCGTAAATTTTTCCTACATTTGGGGCGACGCCATTCATGAACTTGAAAGAAGAGTCCCTGATTTGAGAATTATTAATTTAGAGACAAGCATAACCAAGAGCGGCGACTACTTAAAGGATAAGGATATACACTATCGTATGAACCCTGAGAATATTTCTTGCATTACAGCGGCAAAGATAGATTGCTGTTCTCTCGCGAACAACCACATTTTAGATTGGGGATATTTAGGTCTAATAGAAACCCTTGAAACCCTTAAAAAAGTCAACGTGAAATTTGCTGGTGCAGGCAAGAATATTGAAGAAGCGGAAACTCCAGCAGTTATGGAAGTGGAGGAAAAAGGAAGGGTTATCTTTTTCTCTTTCGGATCCGAAACAAGCGGAATACCCCTAAGCTGGGCCGCTCGTAAAGACAAACCAGGTGTGAACCTAATGAAAAATCTATCAGACAGAGCTGTTGATAACATTAAAGAGAAAGTTATGAAAATTAAAGGTCCAAGAGATATCGTAGTTGCGTCCATCCATTGGGGGGCAAACTGGGGATATGAAGTCCCAAATGAACAAAGGAAATTTGCTCACAAACTCGTTGACGAGGCATATGTTGACATAATTCACAGTCATTCTTCTCATCATGTCAAAGGAATAGAAGTTTATAGAAACAAGCTTATTCTATATGGTTGTGGCGACTTCATCAATGATTATGAAGGTATAAGCGGATATGAATATTTTAGAGGTGATCTAGGCGTAATGTACTTTGCCAGTTTAGAACCATCAACTGGAAATCTCTTTTCCTTACACATGGTGCCTACACAAATTAAACGTTTCAGAGTAAATCGAGCATCAAAAACTGACACCTTGTGGCTAAAAACGGTGCTAAATAGGGAAGGGAAAAAATTCGGAACCCAAGTGGAATTAGATAAAGAGGATACTTTAAAGCTGCTATGGAGTTAATTTTCCCCTCACAATTTTAAAATTTTAAAGGTTACAGTTCAGTGTTACTGCAATATCACAGTCGCGCACCTTTTTAAATGTACATCTCTATTGTAGACTCTGGTGAAATTATGGCAAAATCGAAGAAAGGTGAAGAGGAGAAAAAGAAGAAGTATTATTATTACAAAGGAAAAGAGAAAAAAGCCAAGGAAGTTATCAAAGAAAAATCGAAATAGCCGGATGGTTTTGTTATGAAAAAATTTATTGTAAATTCTGCGATTCTCACAGGCCTTATGGATCCTGTAGCATGCGCCATGGGCACTCCCAAGATGTTGGAAAAACAGGGAATTAAAAATGTGAAGATACAATCTTGTTATTGCTGCGGATCCGAAGGCACTGTTGTCTTCGTTATTAATGCGGAGAGCAAAGAAGTTTTGCTTGATGCATTAAATAAAATAGAATTGCCAGTAGCCTCAATTATGGAAGTTGAAGAAGTTAAACCAAGTTAATCTTAGGGCATCACTTGTTGGAGCACTTCCTACATTTTTGTCACATTTTTCATAAAGTTCTCAAAGTAGATTAAATTACAGTGATTACTCACAGCACACTTGGGTTAACTCCATTCATGTACTTCAACATGCGATAAAGTCGCAAGTTGCAATTGCGGTTTTAGTCCTCAAAAGTTATAACCATTACGGTAATCTGAGGGATTCGCCAACTACAACAAGTAGTTAGGATGCAATAACCCTTAAAGCATAAGGTTTAGTTGAGTTGTTTAAGACGTTTAAGGTGTTTTGGCCAAGATAACTGTTATGGAATATTCAAATCCTTCGCGGTAAACTGTTAGATTAACTTTTTCCCCCGCTTTTCTCTTGTGAATTTCGCTTAGAAGCTTTTCAATCCTGGTTACCGGCACATCGTCCAGCGCTATTATTATGTCACCTGCCACTATGCCCGCCTCCTCTGCGGGGCTTCCCTCAACAACCCTTGTCACCAAGACTCCTTCACTAAGGGGAATACCATAATAGCTTGACAAATCTTTAGAAAGGCTTAAGCCTATGATTCCAAGCCAAGGTCTAGCGTGTACACCGCTGTTTATGATTTCGTTTGCACATACTTTTGCAGAATTTATTGGTATAGCGAATCCTATTCCATGGGCAAAAGGTATTATTGCAGTGTTTATGGCGACTACTCTGCCGTGGGTGTCCACGAGGGGGCCTCCGCTGTTTCCAGGGTTTATGGCAGCGTCTGTTTGGACAAGGTTTTCTAAAAGTTCATTTTTCGACTCTATGGTTCGGTTTAGGGCGCTTATAACCCCAGAGGTTATTGTGGGTCCGCCTGCCAAGCCGAAAGGATTACCTATAGCGTATACTCGTTGTCCTATTCTAAGCTTGTCTGAGTCTCCAAGTTCTGCGTATGGAAGTCCCTTTTTGTCAACTTTAATAACAGCTATGTCGTGAACTGCACATGTGCCCATAAGGCGGCCGTTTAAGACTTCGCCGTTCCAAAGCGTAACCGCGATGCGTTCGGCGCCGAGAACCACATGGTTGTTGGTAAGGATATAGCCTTCGCTGTTGATTATGGTTCCTGAACCCATGCCCTTAACAGGAAAAACCTGATAGAAAATGTTCTGAATCAGCCTTATGGTGCTTATATTCACAACGCTTTTGCTCACTTTTTCAAGAATGTCCAAAACTTCAGACTCATCTTTAGATGACAAATTCTTCCCTTCTGCAAGAAAATAGACGTCTTAAGTTTTAACATTTTCTTCTTTTGAGAAGGATTTTAAAAGCAAAAGTACTGCCAAGGCCTGTGTTGCGAAAACATATGAGGCAACAAAAATTAAAGAAGGCTTTAATTCAGCTATCAAACCGTACACAGTCCCACCGGCAAGCATACCCACACCATAGGCTGTATTGAATACACCGTAGGCGGTTCCCCGCGAAGAAATAGGCGCAAAATCTGAAACTGCCGCACGGTAAATAGACTCTTGCATCCCAAGGACCAGGCCGAAAAAAACTGCAGCGATTACCAACATAGGCAAGTCTGCGTTAGCTAATGTAAGTATTGGCGGGATAACCGAAAGAACGAAGGGTAAAACTAAAATCTTAAGTTTAAACCGGTCATAGGAATATCCTGAAAGCAAGGCTGAAGGCGCGTCTACTGCTTGAATGCCAGTATAAATCAATGGGACAATCCACTGTTCAGTGGAACGAAGAATTGTGGAAGCTTTATATAAAATTAGTTCATAGGGGATTAGTCCTAAAGCGTTTATAGCAACGGCAAACGCGTATATGTAGAAGGCTTTTCCAAGCTTTCTGTTTTCCCTCTGAACTTTTTCAGGTTTAACAGGCTTCACCTTTCCAATCGTCTTATTAGTGTAAACCAAGGTGGCCATGAGAACTATGAATGGCAAAAGGAGAAGACTGAAAGTTTGGCTATAATTGTTGCCGCTGTAAAACATTAAGCCAGTCACCAGAATAGGCCCCAAAATCGCTCCAATCTGGTCTAAAAGCTCATGAACTCCAAAGGCTTTCCCAGCCCCCATATCCTTGCTCACCATGGAAAGCACAGCGTCCCTGGAAGGCGACCTAAAGGCTTTCCCAAGCCTTTCAAGCAAAATTAAGATTATAGCTATTGTCCATATGCTTGTAAACCCCAAAAGTGGGATTGACACAATTAGCCCATAGCCTAAGAATATGAAAAACCAGTAGGCTTTGGTTGTGTCTGATAAGATCCCGCTTATAAGCCTAAAAGCATAGCCTAGAAATTCGCCAAGCCTGCCGACAAAAGCTATGATGAAGGCTGAGGCTCCTAAAAAAACAAGGTAAGAAGGCACTATTCCCCTTGAACCTTCATAGACCACATCGCCCATGAGGCTTACGATTCCGAGAAGAAGAATTGCGATATATGCGCTTTTGGTTTTAATCGAAGCGCTTTCCATAGGAAGCTTCCCGTTTATGGCAAAATTCAGTATTTGGTTATTATTAAATTTAAATTGTTTCCTCTTTAGACACCAAAAGCATGTGAATCCTACTGTTTTAATACGAGGCTCAAAACTCTTTTAATGGATAAAGCTTTTATTGATGCTTTAGGCTTACTTTGGCAACACTACTCGAAGAGGATGTAGATGGCTCTGCAAAAAGGCGACTTCATACTCATAGATTACGTTGCTAAAGTAAAGGAAACAGGCGAAGTTTTCGACACAACCCTAGAGGAAACAGCGAAAAAAGAACGCTTATACAAGGAAGGTGAAATCTACGAGCCTAAACTTGTAGTTGTAGGCGAGGGCTGGGTTCTTAAAGCTTTAGATGAAAGCCTAACAACCATGGATGTGGGAAAACCAGCGACCGTTGAAATACCGCCGGAAAAAGCCTTCGGCGCAAGAGACCCGGAGAAAGTTAAACGGGTCCCCTTAAGGCAACTAACCGCTAAAGGGATAACCCCGACCCTTGGGATGCGCCTTGAGTATGACGGCAAAATAGCTGTAGTTAGGGCAATTGGAGCAGGCCGTGTCCTCCTAGACTTCAACCCGCCATTAGCTGGAAAAACATTAGTTTATGAGGTTACTGTTCAAAAGAAGCTGGAAACCCAGGAGGAGAAAATAACAGCCTTAATCCACCGCAGAATACCCTCCGTGGAAGCAGAAAAATTCAAGTTCGATGTGAAAGCTAAGGTTGTTAGCATAGAAATGCCTGAAGAAGCCTTCTACATTGAGGGAATCCAGGTGGCTAAAAGGGGCATAGCCCTAGACATACAAAAGTTCTTCCCAGAAATCACCACGGTGAAATTCACGGAAACGTTCAAAGCGGCAGAAGAACCCAAAACAACAGCAGAAGCAACAGCGGAAACAGAAAAACCAGAAACAACGGCAGAGAAAAAAGAGTAGTGCGCTTTTCGCTTTCTAGGCGACTCCCGTCTCTTCGACAACTTTCTCACATTCTTCGAGGCTTAAGTTTAATTTGTTAAGTATAGTGTAGCGTTCTGGCCTTACAGATGATGCCATAAACAGGGCTTTGACCACATCCTCTTTTGTTAGCTTCAAGTCATAAGCGTTTGTAGGCGCTCCCAAGGTTTTCAATGTATCCCTTATACGTTTCCAGTTGGCCCCATGCAAATAAGCCATGATCATCGTTCCAACACCGCACTGCTCCCCATGCATGGCATTGTTAGGTCTTATAATGTCAAGGGCATGACTGAACAAGTGTTCTGAACCGCTGCAGGGGCGGCTGCTTCCAGCTATGCTCATGGCTACCCCACAGCTTATTAAGGCTTCTAGAAGCACTCGTAAGCCTTCCTCGCTTCCAGCCCTAATAGTTTCAGCGTTTTGCATCACTAGTTTGGCGCTCATCAAAGCTAGGCTTGCCGCATACTCTCCATAATACTCGTTACGCTTTTCGTGGGCCAATCTCCAGTCCTTTACTGCTGTGACCTTTGCAATTACGTCTCCGCAGCCGCTTGCAATTAAGCGGTAAGGCGTCTGCATGATTATTTTTGTATCTGCTATGATGGCTATAGGTGCTTGAGCTCTAACCGAGAAGGGCTTTTCAAGTCCCTTAACCGAGGACAAAGGGCTTGAGATTCCATCATGAGAAGCTGTTGTGGGAACACTTATGAAGGGAACTCCTTGACGTGCCGAGCTTAACTTTGCAACGTCAATTTTCGTCCCGCCTCCAACCCCGAAAACAACCTGAGGTTTCAAAGCCTTAATTTTCTCTTCAACCATTCCCACATCTTTAAGGGTTGCTGATTCAACAATTAATGTTTCAGCTTCTATTCCGCCGCTTTTAAGCAGTTCCCTAACGGTTTTTCCAGCCACTTCGTAGGTTTTGGAACCTGTTATTATGAGCGCTGACTCTGTAAATCCAAGCCTTTTAGAAACTTCCATCACCAGTTCTATGACGCCCTCTCCTACAATTACCTCTCTCGGAAGCTGCATCCAATGGTGTTTTAAAGGCAAATTAATCACTGTTAAAGGCTGGGTTTACGATAATTTGATAGCAGTAAACCCTTAAATAATTATGGGCTTCTGCAAAGATTGCCCAGTTGGCTTTCCAGTTTTATGGAAAACATCTCATCTATGGGTATATTAGGTTAATGTTTACAAATTTGCAGATTTTAAAGCGTAATATTAATAAGACTCATGGCAGTGATTACATGATGCTACTTCCTGAGTGAAGTAATTTGGTGGCATGTTTAGGTTTTGGGAGAAATGAGCGATATGGCAAGCAAAGATGTGGTTAATCGGTTAATGTTGAAAGGAACAACAACCATAGGTGTAGTCTGCAAAGACGGCGTAATACTCGCCTCAGATACCCGTGTAACCATGGGATTTTATGTAGCCCATAAGCACGGGAAAAAGATATACAAGATAGATGACCATCTAGCTATGACCATTGCAGGGACAGTCGCTGACGCCCAGAGAACCGTAGACATATTGGCAGCTAATGCGCAGCTTTACAAACTGAACATGGGAAGGCCTATGCCTATAAACTCGGCTGCAAGACTTGTTGCAAATCTTCTATTCTCGGTGAGATATATGCCTTTACTGACACAAGTTTTGATAGGAGGCGTGGACGACAGTGGTCCCCACGTGTTCTCTCTAGATCCCTTCGGCAGCTTAACAGAAGAGAAATGTGTTGCCACGGGTTCGGGTTCTCCAATAGCCTACGGTGTCCTCGAAGACAAATTTAAGGAAGGCATGTCTGTAGCTGAGGCGTTGCCCGTGATTGTTAAAGCAGTTAACTCTGCTATGAAAAGGGATACCGCCAGCGGCGACAGCTTTAACGTGGCAGTAATCGACAGTAATGGCTATAAAGAGCTGACTGAGGAAGAGAAGAAGCAGCTTTTATCAAACTAGGGAGTTTAAAAATTGGCGCCTAACCTTGAAAGGGAGAAAGTAGAGATAAGCCAATACATATTGGAACATGTTCCGAAAGAGGCTGAGGTAACTAGGGTAGAATATGAAGGCCCTATGCTTGCAATCTACGCTAAAAAGCCGGAACTTCTAGTTGAACAAAGCAGCCTCATCGCGGATATAGTGAGTGTTATAAGAAAAAGAATCGTTGTCCGTTCAGATCCATCCGTTAGACTGCCGGAGAAGGATGCCGAAAAAATAGCCCGCGAGGTAATCCCCATAGAAGCTGAAGTTACGGACATAAATTTCGATCCAAGCCTTGGAGAAATAATAATTGAAGCTAAAAAGCCCGGCTTAGTTATTGGAAAAAACGGAGCTGTTCTTCAAGAGATCATAAAAAGAACCAAGTGGCGCCCGCATGTTTTAAGGAGCCCTCCACTTCGTTCAAAAATTATAACGCATATGCGCCACTACCTTCACTCGGAAAGCAAAGAAAGAGAGAGAATCCTTCGCATGTTCGGCGAGCGGATTTTTAGACCTAAAACTTTCGAAGTCGGAGACATAAGAATCACACCCCTTGGAGGGGTTCAAGAAGTTGGCCGTTCAGCTTTTCTTGTTCAAACGAGAGAAAGCAGCATACTCTTGGACTGCGGCATAAACCCAGGCTCGTCAAAGCCCTTTGAGGCTTTCCCGAGACTTGACCACCCCGCTTTTGAAATCGACTCCTTAGATGCAGTTGTAATAAGTCATGCTCACTTGGACCACTGCGGTTTAGTGCCCTTCCTTTATAAGTATGGTTATGACGGCCCAGTGTACTGTTCCGCTCCAACTTCAAACTTGATGACTCTACTTCAACTAGACTATTTAGATGTGGCAAGCAAACAAGGCATTATTCCGCCCTACGACCAAAAAGATGTCCGCGAATGCGTTTTGCACACCATTCCGCTACGCTACGGTGTTGTGACCGACATAGCTCCCGACACGCGTCTAACACTGCATAACGCTGGACATATTTTAGGCTCGTCTATAATTCATCTACATATAGGTGAAGGCTTACACAACATTGTATATGCTGGTGATTACAAGTATTCAAGGACTATGCTTTTGGAGGCGGCAACAGCGGAATTTCCAAGGGTTGAAACCTTCATAACAGAAAGCACCTATGGCGGTCCAGACGATGTCATGCCATCTAGAGTTGAAGCCGAAGAGCGCCTAACAAAAATCGTAAATGAGGTATTGGAGAAAAAGGGTAAGGTTTTGATTCCGGTTCCAGCCGTGGGAAGAGCGCAAGAAATAATGCTAATACTCGATGGTTATATGAAGCGGGGGCTGATGAAGGAAGCGCCAGTTTTTATTGAAGGCATGATTTCAGAAGCAACGGCTATCCACACTGCTTATCCAGAATATCTCGGAAGAGAAGTTCGCAACAGCATACTCCATGACGGAGTGAATCCCTTCGAGTCAGACTACTTTACTATCGTTGAACATCCAAGCGTAAGACAGGACATTATTGATGGTGAACCTTGTATTATCCTAGCCACTTCTGGAATGCTTGAAGGCGGACCAGTAATAGAATACTTTAAGGGCTTGGCTGAAGACGAAAAGAACGTGATAATTTTTGTGAGCTACCAGATTGAGGGCACTTTGGGAAGAAGAGTACAAAAAGGCCTAAACGAGGTAACTATGATTGACAGCGAAGGCAAAATGGCTGTTGTCAAAGTAAGGATGCATGTAGAGTCAATAGAAGGCTTTTCCGGACACTCTGATAGACGCCAAATAATAAATTATATCACCCATCTTAAACCAAGACCTGAAAGAGTAATGGTGTGCCATGGTGAAAAGGCCAAAATAGCAAGCATAGCAAACTTCATTGAGAAAAAATGCGGAATATTAACAATTGCACCACAAGTAATGGAAACCTTTAGGCTGCTGTAGGCATGGGCTCGCTTGCCACTGGTGCCTTTTCCCTCCAAATTTTCACATTTGGAGGGCATATTACGACTCGTTCTTCGCCTAAGCGGGCAATATCCCCTCCGATGGATTCAGTAAATTCACATAACTCGTTAACAGCGCGTTTCACATCTTCAATACTTTTGCTTGCGAGAGGAGTTATCCTTAGAATTATGATGTTTCCAGAACGCACTTCGCTTTTAACAGTGTCCAAATCTGCCAAGTCGCGGAGAGGCATAGCCTTCAAAAAAGTTTTGCTGCGAATCTCCTTGGCCTCGACTTTTGCCATTTCCTTTTCTTCTCTTTTTCTACGGAACAGGTAGCTTAAATTAGGCAAACCTCTCCTCTCTTATCTCTTTTATATTTTACCCTTCGAAGAGTTAAGCGTTTTCCCTTGAAGCCTATTCTGAATCAAAAATACAGATTTTCTTATTAATAACTTTATGAATTTAAAATTCAGATTTAAGACTAGACTAGTTTACTTTTAGAATGAAATGGTTTCTCTAAAATTATTAGAACGGTTAAATCGCATTTCTGAAATCCTATTAACCAGCTAATTAAGGGAAATTTGACAATTGTAAAAATATTACGTAATTTCAAGCCTTTGCAATACCATCCCATAATGGCTGGGAGAAGGTTGAAAACTCGTAGCCAGCCTAAACTCTTTGAAGTACCTCAAGTAATCCTTCTCGTCCATCCTAATGCTTAAAGGTGGACCTAAAAGGCTTTTTTCCTTTTTCCAGTCGATAACAACAACTCTCCCATACGGCTTAAGCATCCTCAAGATTTCTCTATAAACCGCCCTTTTATCGCCCATATCGTGAAAGGAGTTAGCCATAAAAACCACATTCACACTTGATGAGAGCAAGGGCATTTTTACGGCATCGCTAACTATAAAAAACACATTATCCCTTTTCAAGAGTTCCTCAG
>JAWCNE010000009.1:0-37191 GCA_038849025.1 Bathyarchaeia archaeon | reverse complement strand
ACGATCGAGACCCGCATCCCCTGTTGCAACCAGGCTTGAGCTGGGCACACTGGGGAGACTGCCGCCGATAAGGCGGAGGAAGGAGCGGGCCACGGCAGGTCAGTATGCCCCGAATCCCCCGGGCCACACGCGAGCTGCAATGGCAGGTACAATGGGTTCCGACCCCGAAAGGGGAAGGCAATCCCTAAAGCCTGCCGTAGTTGGGATCGAGGGCTGAAACCCGCCCTCGTGAACATGGAATCCCTAGTAATCGCGCGTCACTATCGCGCGGTGAATACGTCCCTGCTCCTTGCACACACCGCCCGTCGTTCCACCCAAGCGATGCCTGGGTGAGGCGTGGTCTTTGTTGGCTGCGTCGAATCCAGGTTTCGTGAGGGGGGAAAAGTCGTAACAAGGTGGCCGTAGGGGAACCTGCGGCCGGATCACCTCCTAAGTAACTATGGCAAAAGCCGACTGGAGGAGAAAGAGCCAACGAGACCACATAGTCAAAGCCCAATAATGCCTTTAACAGGCGAGTTTATGTTGGCTTTTCTGCTGCAAAGTGCGTTAGAAAAAGCGAATACCTTGTTAACCAGTTTAGGCTAAATATTCCTGGGGAGCGTACATGGAGCTTCTAGCGAAGTTTGATCCATGGCGTTCTAGGCTTTGCACTTGCCCGCCTAAGTTAACGCTTAACCCATACACTGGATGCGATCACGCGTGCATTTATTGTTATGCTTCAAGCTATATACCGAAATTTTTTAACTGTCGCCCCAAAAAAGACTTGGTTGCAAGGCTGAAGAGGGAAGCAGCAAGACTAAACGGCGAAATAATTTCCATATCCAACTCTTCGGATCCTTATCCAACCATAGAGGCGGAGAAAGGCTTAACAAGACAATGCCTTGAAATCCTTTTGCGTTCCAACTGCAAGATTCAGATAATCACAAAGTCTAATTTGGTGGTTAGAGATGTTGACCTTTTAAGGAAAATTCCTTCTATGGTGGCCTTGACAATTACGACGGACCAAGATTATCTTTCAAGAGTTTTGGAGCCTAATGCGCCGTCTTCTTCTGAAAGGCTTGAGGCTGTGGAAAGGCTGGTTGAAGCTGGCATACCGACATCAGTACGCATAGACCCCATAATTCCTTACGTGAATGAAAATCCCATAAACCTTATGGAAAAGCTTGCATCTGTGGGCGTTAAACACATTACATGTTCAACGTATAAGGTTAAGATGGACAACTGGCAGAGGCTAAACCTCACAATGCCACAAATAGCTAAAAAGCTTAAACCCCTATATTTTGAAAAAGGCGAAAGAATTGGAGGCTACTGGTATCTGCCTAGAGATTTAAGGCTTAAGCTTATGGAGAATTTGGCGGTTACGACGAAAAAATATGGGTTAAAGTTTGGCGTATGTAGAGAAGGCTTTAGCCATCTAAACACAGCGAAGTGCGACGGTTCCTGGCTGCTTTGGGTTGAAGGAGGCTAGTTGCCTCTATTCAATGCCCCATTTCTTGGTTATTTTTACTATTAGGAAGACTACGAAAGCCACCAGAATGAAAGTTATCAGCGCGCCTACAAAATGGCCTATCCGGAAAGGCCCAACTACGAAAGCTTCCCATTCAATACCAGGCAGAATAAGAGTTATTATCGGCATGATTAAGTCGTTGACAAGTGCCTGAACCAAACTGCCCAAGTACAAGCCGAGGATAAAAGCCACGGCCAAGCCCATGACCTTGTACTTCGAGAGAAAATCTATGAATTCCGCCCACAAGCCTTTTGGTTGTGGCGGTGGGGGTGGCGCTGGCTTAGGTTCCAATAAAACTTTTATTTCCTTAAGAACCTGCAGCATTTCTTCATCTTTAGGCAAAATGCTCACCATGTTTCTGTTCTGTTTTGGTAGCATTTAAAACTTGCCATGACGGCGTTCTAAAGTTTTAAACCTGGTAAAGATACAGGAAAAGTTAACTTTGGCGCACATCCTTTGGAGTTCCTTTTCTAAGGTTAGAATTAAGGCTCCGTAAGATTCCAGTAAGTGGCTTATCTCGTGTTGGGCTTCGCCTTCGCTTTTCAATACGTCATTCAAAGCCTGTGCTATTTCAAGCCTTAGCGCTGCCAACTCTTCTGGTTTGTTTTCCAGTTTTCCAATTTTGTCATTGGCATCTCTAAGTTTTTCTAGGAACTTTTTCAAATTTCCTATAAAGGCTTCTTCCCCTTTTAGGAAGTCGTTCAGTCTCGCTTCAAGTTTCCTTATTTCTCTAAAAAAATCGCTTGGGCCTTCACTCGAAGAGTTGGCTGTCACCGCTAACCATGACCTCTTTGGCGTATTCTTCGCATTTTTCCCAAGGAACCTTGGCATATTTTTCTATAAGGCTCCTCTTAACCCTTATTGTTATTTCTCCGCCGTTTACTCCTCTAAATTTTGCAGCTAAACCGTCGTCTTCATGCACTTCTATTACGGCTTCTCCAAAAACTGCTTTTACGCCGTCAACAGCGCATAGGTATGGCTTGCGGTTCACTGTTTCAAAAATGCATTTTAACGGTTTTTCGCCCAAGATTTCCTCGGCCATAAGGCTCATCTTCAAGCCGAGAACAAGAAAGGGACCTAAATGGCCGTGAAGTCTTACCGCTTTTTCTAGAAGTTCTTTGCTAATGAATAGTGTCATTTTATTTTTTAACCTCCGCTCGACGTATCCCTCTAGAGGCAAGGGTTGCAACCACGATTATTCCTATAATGCCTCCTATGAAGCCGCCGATGGCATGAAGCCCAGCCCAGCCTAAAACTCCACCCCACTTTGCTAGTGCAGACCCTTCCATGAAGAAAGTGCCAATTATAAAACCTGCCACTGCAGCGGATACGACTGACAATGAAAACATTGAGGCTATTGTAGCGAAGTAGTTTTTGAAACTTCTTTCATAACCGAATGTGTAGGCTAATGCGTCAAAAAGTATACTGGCTGCTGTAAAGCCTAGAAAATGGGTTCCTCCAGGGTTAAATATGAAATTTATCGCGGTTGCTATAATTCCCACGGCGGAGGTTGCCCCAAGTTTCCTTACCCACCATACAGTAAGCACTAGAACGGTGAAGCCTATCAAATCACAGAGTAGCGGCAGCCCAGTCATCCTGAAGAATATAGGTGCGAAGATGGAGTTTAGTACTCCCCAGAGGGCGGATAATAGAGCTATTGCGGCTACTTCGCGGCTGTTGAAGCGAGTCATTCAAGCCATCTGTATTACTAATTAATAAAAACGTAATACTAACTACAATTATAAAAACTTTATGGAAAGCCAGCCACACGTATGAGATTAAAACCGTGAAGTGTAGAAAAGAATAGAAAGCCGGAAAATGAGAATTAAATAGTGCGGATGTTTGTTGATGGATAAAAAAGCGGTCAATTTAGGACTAAAAGAAGTAAGAGCGGAAATAATATACCACAAATACAAAAAATTTGACATAAAAACCCTACTTATCTCTTTTGAAGGGGAAAAACGAAGAGTTTTATCCACATGGGATGGATATCGCAAGGTGAAATTCGTAGCCAACGTTTCAATCCCATGGACTCTTGCGGGATATACTATGAAAAATTATGAAAAGTTTGAAAGGGAATTTCCCCGATATTTGGGAATAAGTTTAGGAGAAATTTCTTTTTTAACCACAGGCGCAGATATGGATAACTTGGCGGTATGTAAGAAATCCTATCAAGAGTTTAACGTTTGTTGCGTAACCACCGGAGGCACTGGTAACGCCTTAAGATCCGGAGTGGACAAAGGAAACTATGTAGAGAGAAATGGAAAATTCCACTACGCACCTGGAACAATTAACATAATAATACTCTTTAATGTTGCCCTAACAACCGGAGCGATGGCGAGGGCCATAATTACAGCTACAGAAGCTAAAACAGCTGCTTTGCAAGACCTGGACGTTAGAAGCGCGTTTTCTCCAGAGCATAAGGCTACAGGCACAGGGACAGACAACATCATAATTGTTTCTGGAAAGGAGTATGGAATGCCTCTGCGGTGGACTGGAGGTCACACGAGGATCGGTGAGCTAATAGCCACATCGACGAGGTTTGCAGTGATAGAGGCTTTAGAGAAACAAGAAGGACAATCAAGAATTATGCAAAACAGCAATACTTAAGTGGTGAGTTTGCCGATAGTTTCAGGCCCTATGAATAGTATTTTAAGGTTTTTACCTATTCTAATGCTTTAGAGTTTTATCTTCGTTAGACGTAAATTGTTCAGAAGAACTAGCATTGTTATGCCATCATCACCTGCGGCTACCGTGAACCATAGAGGGATGAAGCCCATTAATCCGAACGCACCCAGTATCATTTTAACTCCTAATGAAGCGACTATGTTTTGTTTAGCGATTCTGAGAGTTTTTTGGTTCAGCTTGATTAAGTAGGGCACTTGAATCAGCTCATCTTTGACGAGGACAATGTCGGCTGACTCTAGGGCAACATCAATTCCGCTGCCGCCCATAGCGATACCAACATCAGAGGCTGCAAGAACAGGAGCATCATTAACGCCGTCTCTTACCATCGCTACTAATCCGTACTCTGTCTTCATCTCATCTACTATTTTGAGTTTGTCTTCAGGGAAAAATTCAGCATGAACTTCGTTTATACCAAGCTTTTGGGCGATTTCTGTGGCTATTTCCTTTTTATCTCCAGTGAAGCATTGCTGTGCGAACTCCAGTATTTCTTAAAGCTTCTATGGTTTCTAATGCATCTCTTGGCACATCATCCATCAAACAAATAGAAGCTTCACCTACTTTATTTATAGAAATGCATACAAAGGTATGTTTCTCGTTCTCATGAAAGGCAGTTATCTTTTCGCAGTTACATGAGTATTGTTGCATTAGGTCCATGTTTCCGATTACTACCAGTGCACCATTAACATTGCCTACGATGCCTTTTCCAGGGATTTCTTCCACATATTTAACCTGGAGGTTGTTGAAGGGCAATTTCTGTTCTATGGCTTTTTAAACGATGACTTTTGCAATAGGATGATTGGAAAACTGTTCTAAAGCAGCGGCATATGTTAGCACTCTCTGGTCGAGGCCGCCATGGTAGAAGGCTCAGAAATGCACAAACCATGATAATTTGGAATCAATAAAACCTTTGAAAATCAGGAACCCTTATAGTAGCCCGGGGGAGATTCGAACTCCCGTCAGGGGCTCCAGAGGCCCCCATGCTTGGCCGCTACACCACCGGGCTGCCTTTTTCATGGATTAAACTTGTTTTCTTAATAATAACTTTAGCGTCTAACCGGGTTTAGGGCTTATCGTTTGTACTTAAGTATAAATAGGCCGGTGGTTGCTTGGCATCCTGAACATATGAAGAATAGGGTTTCGAAGCCTATTTTGCTGGCTATTATTGTGGCTAGCAGGGCAGCGGCTGCTTCCGTTATGTCGTATATGGATTCGAACATGCCTAGAACTGTGCTTCTTCTTTTCTTCTCGCTTAGGTCAACCATTAAAGCCAATAGCGATGGGCGTTGTAGAGCATGGGAAACTCCAAAAAAGAATTCAATGGCGTAAAGTTGTGGTAGGCTAGAAACATAAACGTAGCCTAAAGAGCAGAGGGCGCCCATCATAACTCCTGCAAAGAAAATTCGCTCTTTTCCATAGGTGTCAGCAAGCCTTCCAGCGGCTATCTTGAATACGGCGGCGACAAAACAGAATATGGCGTATAAAAGGCCTATATCAAGAACTGAGGCTGAAAAACGGTTAACAACAAATATGGGGTATATGGGACCAAGCAAGCCGACTCCTAAAGAGTATAGGGTACTCAACGCTAATGCAAGCATGAGTGTCCGCGATGACTTCAGCATTTATGCGTCCTCCTGCTGAAGCCTCTACAGAGTGCCAATCTTTTTCAAATATGGACATTTTAGGGTCGGCTTGCCTCCGATGGTAAGATTTTCTCAGTTAAGCCTTAAAAATAAATTTTTTGGAGCATAAACCTGTTCTCTTTCAATCTTTTATGGAAGGGTGAAAAGGCTGTTTTGCACTAAGAGTAGACATTAAGCGTTTCTTATGACTCATCTTGGACTTAAAATCACGTAATTGGGAAGTAAGCTGTTTATTAAACGCTTGATAATGCTATAGCAGTGAAAAGTCTGTGGATTTTATTTTTCCCTTAGTATCTACGACTATCTCGAATTTTTCAGCCCAAGGATGTCCTTCCAAGTCTATGGGACATGTGCCCCTGATAACCCAGCATCCGTCTCTTTGCTCAATTGAGGAAATGTCTATCCTCTCAGTGTTCTTTCTTCTTTTAAGGAATTCGACGGCGATTTCTTGCGCATCTTTTTCCAAAACGGCTTTCATTTCGCTTTTTCTCCATTAGCCTTTTTCATATTTTACGCGGTTGGCATTAAGAGTTATGAAATAAAAATCATTAGCAAGGCTAAACATATGACAACTTATGCACATATCTTTTGAAAGACGTCTGAAACTGCGATAAATTCAAATCTGCAGAAAACCGCTTAACTCTTAGGAACAGAAAAGGTCATGAGCGATAGAAAACGCATAATCCTTCACGTGGACATGGATCACTTTTTCACAGCCATAGAGGAGCGGGAGCACCCAGAGTTTAAGGGGAAACCAGTCATTGTAGGCGCAGACCCAAAAGAGGGAAAAGGCAGAGGCGTAGTAAGCACATGCAACTATGAAGCCAGAAAATTCGGCGTACGTTCGGGCATGCCCATATCTAAGGCTTGGAAACTCTGCCCTCAAGCCGTTTACCTTCCAGTAAACTATGAACTTTACACGAAGGTTTCTGAAAGGATTATGGGTATTCTGCGAAAATACGCGGTTAAGTTTGAAAGCTGGGGCATAGACGAAGCCTTTCTGGATATAACCTCAAAAGTGAAGGATTATGCGGAGGCTGAAGCTTTAGCTCGCCAAATAAAAAGGGAAATCTTTGAGAAAGAAGGGCTTACATGTTCCATAGGCATAGGACCCAACAAGCTTGTGGCAAAAATTGCAAGCGACCATCAAAAACCAGACGGCCTAACCGTTGTTAAACCTGAAGAGGTACAAAAGTTCCTTGAGTCTCTACCCGTGCGCAAACTTCTATGGGTTGGAAGAAAAACTGAGCATAAGCTAAAGGCCATGGGAATAAAAACCATAGGCGATTTAGCCCGCTATGACCCAACCGTTCTTGCTGAAAACTTCGGAACCGTGGGAAAACAGCTCTATCTGATGGCGCATGGAGTTGACAAAAGCGAAGTTGAAGAACGCGGCGAAATAAAATCAATAAGCCGAGAAAAAACCTTTGATGAGGACACGGCTGATTTTGATTTAGTGTCTAAAACTTTGGAAGGACTTGCTGAAGAAGTGCATGGAGATGTTTTGAGGCAAAATCTCTACTTTAAGACGGTTACCGTTAAGGTGCGTTATGAAAATTTTGAAACCCACACCCACAGCAAAACACTTTCTTTCATTACGAATAGACTGGATGATTTAAAGAGAACCGCCAAAGAGCTCTTACAGGCGTATTTGAAGCCTAATGTAAAAATAAGGCTTATAGGCGTTAGAGTTTCGAGTTTTGTCTCCGCTGAAAAACAGAAAACCCTTGTCTAAAGAACATTTCCACTTTTCGGATTTAACTCAGGATATTTTTCTCTTATCTGTGAATCCGCTATTTTGGCAATCATCGCGTTTGAAATAAGCACGCATTTTACGCCTACAAGCTCAGCCATTTCTGCTTGTTTCTGATCTTGGGTAACCAACAATAAATTGTTGTTTTTGGCGTATTCCACAATAGTTTTGTCCTTACTGCCCTTCAAGTTGACATCTTGCACCGTCAGGGTTTCCCATCCTAAAATTTCAAAATACTCTTTTAAACCAGCATACATCTCGTCTAGCAAAATTTTCATACGCTCTCCGCCATCCACAAAACATTTAACCACTGCTTATTTTAGGCTTTTCCCGTCATGAAATTCTATTAAAACCAGTTTTCAATGCAAACTCTTATAAGCAACCTTAAAGGGTAAACGGTGGTCGTGCAAAGCCTTTTTGCACAATAAAACGTAAGGAGTTGAAAAGTGAAATGGCTGAGAAAGAAATGCACAAGGCAGTCTGCTCTGAATGCGGTGCGGAATGCGAGGTTCCCTTCGTCCCCGACCCAAACAGACCAGTTTACTGCCGAGAGTGCTGGATGAAAAGAAGAAACCAGAGAAGACGGAGATACTAGCTTAAACATTTCATAAAGTCTAACGTTTGTTCTATCCCAATTTTCTTTTTATAGCGTTAGCTATTTTCCCTGCAGTTTTCATTGCAGAAAGATAATTGCCGAATGGAAAATTTTAAGCTTGACAATTGCAATAGAGGCTAAAAGTGGCAGAAGGAGTTTTCTTGAACCAGTTGATCGAGACTGTTGTTCTCGGCGTAATTCAAGGGTTGACGGAGTGGCTTCCCATATCTAGCACTGGACACTTGAAAATTGCCGAAAAATTTTTAGGTTTAGAGGCACCCCTACTTTTCGACGTTATCCTACATTTGGGAACGTTAACCGTTATCCTCTTCTTCTTTAGAAGCGATGTCAAAAAAATTCTCTCAGCCCTTGCGCATCTCGATTTTAAAACAGATTATGGAAAGCTTATACCGCTAATAATTGTCGGAACAATACCCACAGCCCTCATAGGGTTAGCCTTCAGCATACTTCTCGAAAGCTTTTTCCAAGAAGTTTTAACAGTGGCAGTTGCATTGCTTGCCTGTGGATTTGTTCTTTACTCTGCAAAGGCTTCAAAGGAGAAAAAAAGCGGCATAAGCTGCTTTGCAGCTTTATTAATTGGGATAGCTCAAGGCATAGCGGTAATCCCAGGGCTTTCAAGAAGCGGATTAACAATTGCCACGGCACTCTTGCTGGGCGTTAAAAGGGATGATGCTTTTAGGTTCTCTTTTCTGCTTTCCATCCCAGCTGTAATCGGAGCTTTCGGGTTAACCCTTTACATGCATTTTAACGAATTAGCCGTTTCTGGTTTGGGCTGGATCGACATATCTGCGGGGGTGGCTGCAGCCATAGTTGTGGGTTATTTGGCTTTAAAAATGCTCTGGAAGGTGCTTACAAAAAAAAGATTCTACATTTTCGCATTTTACTGCTGGGCTCTTGGTGCAGTATTAGCAATAGCAATAACGTTAAATCTAGGAATTTTCTAGCCATTTAGGCTTGCCTGAAAGGAAATCTGTTAAGAACTTTGCAAATTCGCCGTTTTCTTCGTAGATTTCAGCTATTTCTTCATTCACATAAATTCTGAAACCTTGGCTGAGCACATGCGAAACTTCTTTAGCTACTCCAGCGTTTCTTCCACCGTCCACAAGTTTTCCATTTAGCAAAGCCACAGCATCAACATGTTTCCTTTTAAGCTCCACAACCCATCTTCCATCTTCAATGTACGGTCCCGAAACCACACTTTGGTTACCCAAATGTTTCGCTAGAAAGTTTCTGCAGTCGCTTTCCTTTTCCATGGGCGGTCCAAGATGCTTCTTTATTGGCGGTAGGAAGCGGTTTTCAAGTTCAAATATGAACATGTTTAAGTTTTCTTCATTGCTCCATGCGGCACACCGTAATGGTTTGAAGTCGTTTAGTTGAAGAAGTTTTGTTAAAGCGCGTTGAGACTTGTAAAGCTGGCCCCACAGCACATCTGGAACAGCATCAACCTTTCCAAAAGCCACAAAAAGGACGGTTGAGCCCCGTTCGGCTAGGATTGCCCTTAGCTCTTTAAGGGTTAGCGCCTTTGTTTCTTGAGGATAAAAGAACTTTACATATGGTTTTTCCAAGAAGGCGCGGGAGGCTGCTATGAAAGTGTAAAGTTTTTGAGGCTGCACTGAGGAAGCCACGTTTCTTCCCTTGTCCACTGGGTCGACTATTATGAGGGGTTCTTGGAAAAGCAGCTGCAGTTCTTCTTCGCTTCCTCGGTAGTAGCCTTCTATGTCTATAATCATCTGCTTCTGGTATTTTGCAAATGTTTTTAACACGTTTACGAAGGACTTATAGTGGATTATTAAGAGTTCACATAGGTATCCGCTGAAACCGCCTATTTTTATTTCTGCGCCGTAGACACCTATTCCCTTCATAAACTTCTTTAGTAGGCGAACTTCCCCGCGCATTTGTTCGCTTAAACGCTTTTTCACGTAGTCCGTGTGGTAAGGCGTACGGTCCGTGGCGCTTAACCACTCTCCATGCTTAGTGTCGTAGCATGGCACTATGTTAACGCGGACATTGTCAACAAAAGCCTCTAGGTATGGGTGTTCCGCAAACCTTTCCACTTGTTTGGAGCCTTCAGTTGCTTTTCTAGCTATTTTTAGGGCAATTTCTCCAAGGGATTTGCGCGGTATGGTTGCTGGCATGCGCATGAAAATGTCTATGTCTGGTTCTCCACTGAGCCAAGTGTCCTTCGCAACAGAACCCTCCAAACGCACAGCAGCCTTGATGTTTGCCTCTTTGGCTGCGTCCACAACCTTCTTTTCCAGTTCCTTTGCTAACGCTTCTATTTTTGAGCGTTCCTCTTTTTTAGGCGTAATCTTATCCAGAACTTGTGCGCAAACTTCCTTTATTCCTTTTTGCATAGTCAATCCTTTTTCATTTTTGTGGGCAAATTTCCCTAAGGGTTGAGTATATAGGTCCTTTTGGGGTTAGGTCGCTTCTTTTAAGTCTTAAGCAGTTGGCTTTCACTATTCCAAATTCATAGTTCACGTTTTCCTCAACTATTCTTGCGAGTTCAGCCTTGTTTCTTCCAGATTTTACGCGGGCAATTGTTAGATGAGGGCTAAACCCTTTAGGGTCTGGAGCGAAACCCAGGCTGCGCAGATGGGGCTCTAGCTGGTGGAATATGCTTCGCAGTTGATCTGCGCCTTCTCTTATTCCAGCCCACAAAACTCTTGGATAGCGCATGTTTGGGAAGGCTCCAACCCCTTGAATCTTAACTTCGAAGGGTTCAAACTCAACCTTCCTCATCCCTTCATAAATTTTCTCCACCATGTTTGGAGGGATGTTTCCCAAAAAACGTAGGGTTATGTGAATGTTTTTAGGCTCCACGAACTTTAAATCCGCCCCGGTTTCAGCCAAAACCTTCTGCATAAATGTTATTCTTTCCAGAACTTGGGCACTTTCTATGTCAAAAGCTATAAAGCTTCTTATTGTTTCCGGCATTGAGGGTTCCTTTGCATATTTTGACAAACCTTCCATAAATGCTTTTAACGTTGAAAGTTTACTGCCTATTAGGAAAGTGCTTAACGGAATGATAACGGATGATTAGTGAAAAGTTGGTTGTGGGTTTGGCTGGAATGCCTGGGGCTGGAAAATCCGTCGTTGTTAACGTTGCGAAGGAGAAAGGCTACGGGGTCGTTGTTATGGGTGATGAAGTGCGAGATGAAGCCCGAAAAAGGGGTCTTGAGCCAACTCCGGAAAACATAGGCGGTCTTATGCTTGAACTGAGACGCATAAATGGCGAAGCAGCCATAGCCAAAAGGTGCGTTCCAAAAATTTGCGGTGAGGCCAAATCCAAAGTGGTTGTTGATGGAATAAGGAGCCTAAAAGAGGTTGAAGAATTTAGAAAAAATTTTAGAAATTTTGTTTTGGTTGCGGTACATTCTTCGCCTGAAACAAGGTTTAAGAGGCTTTATCATCGCCAGCGCAGCGACGACCCGAGGGACTGGGAGATTTTCCGTGAAAGAGACATGCGGGAATTAAGCGTTGGTTTGGGCGGCGCCATAGCCATGGCTGATTATATGATAGTTAATGAGGAAAGTTTAGATGTGGTGAAAAGAGAGGTTAGGCAGGTTTTGGAGAGGATTGAAGCGCGATGGATGAAGTAGAGGTCCGCATTGAGGTTGAAGTGAACCCCACTGAGTCTGAAGAGAAGGTGAAGAGGGCGGTTGAAAACATGTTTGGCAACATACCCACGCAGTTGAAGCCTTTGTCTAAAGGAAGCCTTCTTGTGGCAGAGGCTAAGGGGATAGAATCCCTCACAAAGCTTTACAATTTGCTGCGTAGGGAACGCATCCGCGACGCTGCTAGAGCTGCCTTCTTCGAAGGGCTAAGCGAAAACACTGTAACCTTCTTTTTGAACAAGCAGGTTGCATTTGCTGGTCACGTCTCGTTTTCTAAAGCTGTGGCAGAATCCCCCCTTGGCCCGATAAAAGTCAAGATAAAATGTGATGATCCGAGGCGGCTGATTGATTGGCTTGCCCCAAAAACAACATAAAGGCTATTGGCTGTTATACGCTTTTGTTAAATGGTGCTTATCTTGTCTTTAAAGGCGTCTGTGACCGATAAAGGGGCTGTTTTGCTAGGTAAGTACGTTGCTTGTGACGCTTTTGAAGTTTCTAAACCTTTGAGGGTTGTCACCCACGCTCATGCAGACCACATGATGGGTTTGAAGCAAAGCCTAAGAAACTGCGAGAAGGTTTTGATGACATACGCCACAAAAGATTTGATTGATGTTATGATGGGGCCTCTCTTTCTTATGGGTGGATGTACGGAAACCCTTGAGTATGGTAAGACAGTGCGTTATGGAGATGAAAGTTTAACCCTTTTTCCGGCAGAGCATATTCTTGGCGCAGCGCAAGTGCTTGTTGAAGATGCTGAGGGGACAAGGATTGTTTACACTGGAGATTTCAGGGTTGAGGAAACCCCTGTATTGGAGGCTGATGTGCTTGTCATGGAAGCCACTTATGGAAGTCCGTCGTGTAGGCGCTCTTTTGACGAAGAGGTTAGGGGTTTGCTGGTTTCATTGGCGGAGAAGGGCCTAAAACATGGGCCGGTTTATATTTTTGGCTATCATGGGAAACTTCAGGAGGTTATGCAAATTCTCCGTGGAGCTGGTGTGAAGGTTCCTTTTGTTGCGCCTGAAAAGGTTTTTCATGTTTCCAAGGTTTGTGAAAGGCATGGGATGCGTTTGGGAAGGTTGATGCGGCTTGAGGAGAATGAAGTCAAGGAACTGCTTGAGAGGAAATGTCCTTGCGTGGCTTTTTATCATATGGGTTCCAGCAGGAAGGTTGGTTTAGGCGGTTTCCGCATATACATTAGCGGTTGGGAGTTTGATTCTCCATGCCGTGAGATAGCTGAAAACGAGTTTGTTGTAGCTTTAAGTGACCATTCGGATTTTGATGGGCTTATGAAGTATGTTAGGCTTTCAAGGCCTAAGCTTGTGATTACGGATAATTTTCGTGTGGGCTATGCTGAAAGGCTGGCTAAAGAAATTGAGAAACGGTTGGGTGTCTCGGCTTTGGCGCTTCCTAAGAGGTAGTTTTTGTTTAAAAACATGAGTGTATTGAATATTACGACAGAAGATTTATCTTCTATTTCTACACTATTATAACCGCCGAATTCGGAATCCGAATTTAAAGCCAGCAAGAAGCCAGCCCTAGGGTGCACGAAAACATGTCCTCCCCACTACAACCAGAGTTCTTCACATTGATAGGCATAGACCTCTTCCTAGCCATGAGCCTCCTAACATGCTTGCTGGACAGACATTTTCCATGGCAGCTTCCCTATATCTATCAGCTTGCAGCTTTGGCTGGGTTTGGTCATTTGCTTGTAAGCCGAGAGTTTATGCTTTCCTTCGGCGAGTACATGCGTTTTTGGTACAGCCTCCTGTACCTCATTATAGCATTAGCAAACATAGTAGCTGTAAACGTTTACCTAGGCATTGTTAAGAGGCTTCTCAACTACGCGAAGATTTTCATGGCTACTGTAACTTTTCCAGCGCTAACTTTGGCTATTTTCTTCCTATCCAATTATTCCGAGGTAGCCGTACATCCGCTTGTAATGGTTCCCCAGATGGGTTGGGAAGCCACTTTCGTGGGCATTGTTGCCTTCGACACGGTTGTAGTGGGACTGGGCACATACGTGTTCTTCAAGCCCAAATGGTGGTACATCGCCCTGGGCGCAGGCGCAGTAATAACTGGCGCCGCCTTATACGCAGCTTTTAAGCCTTCTTGGGGAGAAGCTGCCTTTATAGCTTCAGCCACAGCCTTGGCAATAGCCTGCGTCCTAGTTCTGGGCGTAAGCATCTACATCCTTGCAAGAATAGGGATAGACGCCTTAAAAGAAAGAAAAAACAAAAAGGAGGTGAAAAAACAAAATGAAAACCCCTGTAAAGAAAAGCCTAAAACTTTTGACACTACTGATATCTTCAATTCTAATAGCAACAGCAAGCGCAACCGCATACGTCACACTACAGTGGACAGCAACAGCCACAGTCTCCGCTAATCCTAAAGTTTGCTTCATCAAATGGCAGGACGAAACAAAAGCAAACACTTTCAACTACGACGTAAACATATTCCCAAGCATAACAACAGTAGATGAAAACATAACCTACGGCATCTATAATTGGGACACACAAGCGCATAACGTGAGTATTCGCTGGTCTTCTCTAACAAACAGTGGAAACATCGCCAGTTTAAACCTCACAATTTATAACTCTACACATACAGTATACACGAAGGTATGGTCTTCAGTTCCGTCGTTACCAACAGGCTGGGAAGATTTCACCTATGATCCAATGGCCAATGGAAAATATACAATAGCTATGAGAATCACAGCAGCTAGTGGCGCGTCTGGAAGTTCAACATTCACTTTTGAAATCAAAGTGAAGAACCCGTAACTTACCCCTCTTTTTATTTTATTATTATATGTGTCAGGGATCTTGATGGAAGAAGCCAAAGCAATAGGCAGTTTCAAAGCTTTTTTGTTAGCGGTGGCTCTTTTATGGTTTATTTCGTTTACTGTAGTTTCAGGGAATGGTGACGGAGTTTACAATTTGAATTTGCGGGTCATGGATTGGGATTTGTCTGATGCGGTTTCAAATGCGCATGTATTTATGAATAATGGGACTGACCATGTTAAGGTTTCAGATGAAAATGGTTGGGCAAACTATACTGGAGTTAGCGGGGCTATCACAGTTAAGGTTCAATATTATGGTTTTTGGGTTAATGGAACCTTCAGCATCACGGTTTCAGGAGACACAACAATAGATGTGAAATGCAACCTTTACGATGTAACTGTAAAGGTGGTTGAAACTCAGCAGTCAGCTTATCTACTAGGTGCTAATGTAACAGTATTTAATTCGACAAGCAACCAAGCAAATAGAATGGCGACAGGTATAACAGGAAACGGTGGCATAGTAAGGTTCAGTAACCTTCCAAACAACACCCTAACATTTACCCAGTACGCTGGTTCCTCTTACGCAATCATCATTGGAAACGAGACAAAACAGGTTTCTAGCGAAGATTTAAACTTAACCCTCACTGCAAACCAGAATAGCATAAAGGTAAACACCGAATATTCTCTTATGGTAGTGCATAATTCTTAACTGGGAAACCTACTTATTTGTAAACTCAGTATTACCTTATGGTGGGAATTTGAGCAAGTATACTACGGTTTCCACAAAAATTCCTAAAGAACTCAAAGAAAAAATGAAAGAACTAAAAATCAAACCTTCAAAACTGTTAAGAAAAGCCATAGAAGAAGAAATAAAAAGAAGAGAAGCTGAGAAACTTAAAGAAGAAATATCAAACCTAAAGCCTGTTCTTGACAAAGTAAGCATGGAAGAAATAGTGGAAAGCATAAGAGAGGATAGAATGCGAAGATGAAATACCTTTTTGACTCCTCAGCCATATTAAAGGCTATAAAAGAAAACAAAATCGAATTCCTAATTGGAAATTACACGCTGGAATTGGCAAGATACGAGCTTGGCAACGTATTATGGAAAAACTTCGCTCTGCAAGCAAAAGCTACAGAACAGGAAATCAAAAATCTTGCGAAAATAATCAAACAAACTCTAAACATGATGGAAGTCGCACAAATAACCTGCAACGAACAAGAAATACTGCAAACCGCGGCAAACCTGAAAATAACTTTTTACGATGCATCCTACGCATATTCCGCAAAAACAAAAGGTTTAACGCTTATAATCGAAGATTCCAAACTGCTTGAAAAAATCACACCCTATGTCAAGGCTTTAAAACTAGACGACATAACATAAAATGGAGATTATTTTGCCGATCAAAAGTCGTTAATTCTGCGCTTTAGGGTTTCTAGGTATGTGGCTAGGCCTTCTACGTCTTTGACTTCTCTCCAAACCAGCTGCAATAGTTGGCTCCAAAATTCTATATTTGGATATGTTCCGGTTTTTTCTAGGCGTTGTTTTAATCGGCGGGTTAATTCTCTTCCTCTTCTGTCAAAGTCTAGGAGTAGAATTACTTCGCGGGTTCTGCTGTTTTCCACGATTGAGATTAGGTCTAGGAGGGTTTTTCCGCCTGTTTTTGCCTGTATTATAGGGCCTTCTATTCCTAAGGTTTTTAGGGCTTCAGCGTCCTTTTTGCCTTCAACGATTATTGGAGTCCCTTTGATGTTTTCTTCTGCTAGGCTTTCCAGAACAAGCCTTAATTTCTCTTCTTTCTCTTTTAGGCGTGCTAACAAGGCTTTTACCTTGATATTTGGGCTTCTTCAACGGTTTTTAGGCATTCGCGCGCTTCACTGTTACGTTCAAAATAAAGCCTTATGGGTTGTAGGATTTTAGCCAGTTCTTTTGCCACGGCGTTTTTCAAGTCTTGAGGATGAAGCGCACCGCTTCCGTAGGCTTTTTCAAGCGCATTATAGCTTTCGAAGGTTATGGTTCCTCCGAATTTTGATGGGCGTTCCACGGTAAAAGCCTCGTTCTCGTGGAAGATTACATATTTCACTATTTCCAGCACCGGGTTCATTTCCGTCTGCTTTTCAGGGCACCATGCCTTTTTGAGTTTGGCTTTTATCTGTTCTTCCGTGTCGTGGATGAATATGGCTGTCCAAGGCCTGGATTTGCTCATTTTGCTCGCTATAACTTGTTCCAGCTTATCTCTTGTTTCAAGTTTTACGGGTTCCGCTATCCCCATAAGCAAGTGATGGTGCACGGCCACGGGTTTTTTCCAGCCCATCTTTGGAAAGAGTTCGCGTGCTAGCACGTGGGCTTTTCTCTGGTCCATTCCGCCGTGGGGCATATCTGCGCCTATGGCTTTTATGTCTACGGCTTGCATGGGCGCGTAAAAGTACTGGGAAAGGTCTAGTTTCTCTTTTTCGCTTCTCCCCATTATCGTTAAACAGCGCAGGGTTCGGCTAAGGGTCATGTGTTTTGCAAATTTTAGCAGGTTTCGCCAGTATTCGTCGTTATTGTGGTAAAGCTCTGAGCCTACCACTATTTTTGCGCCTGGACAGAAAAATTTGAAAGCCTTCTTATAGTATTTTGTTGCCATTAAAATTTTGTTCCAGTCTCCGCCGAACTTGTTGTTTATGAAGCTGTGCCAATCCGCCAAATAAACTTGGCAGTTTATTCCAGCTTTTAGGAAATCGTTTATTTTAAAACCCGCCATCACAAGGTTTCCCAGATGCAGCAAACCCGAAATCTCAAAGCCTATGTAATGTCCTGGATGCTCGTTGGTTTCCAGAAGCTCCCGTAACTCACTTTCGACGAGAATTTCCTCTGTGGGCGGTTTCTTAATCAGTTCCAGTTTTGTTTCTATATCCAAACTTATCAGCCGAAACCTTTGACTCTTTAAGTTGTATGGGAAAGGGAAACTTAAAAGTTGTTTCGCGGGCGCCGTGTTTCCCACGATACCTATCACTTAACTTCACCGTTGAGCCATGCGCTCCTCTCAGTTAAGCTCTCTCGGCGTGGGATGTCTTGCGCCCGCGCCCACCGTGTCCCATGCTTGGGTAAACCCGCTTTCATCGGCTTTTCGCCTTTGTTGGGTCCGTCGGCATGGATTTTCCGGTGGGATTAAAGGCTCGAGGAAAGGGTCATTGCCAATAAAGTTTGAGGCTTCTGAAAAGTTAAAGGTTACTGTCTATCAGTTTTGATCTTAGCCCCCTCTATTTTTTGCTGGTAAAATCAGCCAATACAAGCCTACCCCTCTAGGTTTTTGGTATTAGCTGTTCTAAGTCTATTTCGAATGCCGCTGTAGGATTTTCTAGTTCAAAGTTGTTTAGGACTTCTGGGTGGATTTCGCCTAGAATGCCTAAACGTTTGTTTTTGGTGTAAATTGCGGCTGTTCTCCCATCTAAGAAACTGGGGTGTTTAGCCTCTTTTATCTGCCAGTTTTCCACTCCTAAATTGGCGAGGAGGGCTTCGCAGAAGGATTTCATTTCTGTAAAGTTTGCTGTTGAATGCGAGGAAACAGCAGCCACATGCAGTCTTCTTTCACACATGGTTTCTAGACGCGGGTTGATTTTGGCCACGTCTGAAACTTCGAAAAGTCTCTGGGGGAAGCTTTCATGCTTGTTTTCCGCTAAGTTCTTCATCAGCCCCGGCAAGAGCATCTGCCTCATAACAGTGTATTCTAGCGAAACTGGGTTTGCCAGTTTTACGGGGTTTTCGGGTTTGATGCGCATAAACTCGTAGTGAACCCGCTCATTGGTCAAAGTGAAGTTCATAACCTCCAAAAAGCCTAAGCCCACCATTATCTGCCTAACAGTGTCTGCAACCACGTAGACTGGATGTTTCTCGCCGACCGTGACCGCCTTCGGAATAGTGGGCTTAAGCCTATAATAGCCGTAGCCTATGGCAACCTCCTCAACAAGGTCAACCTCATGAAGTATGTCAATTCTGTAGGGTGGTATGGCAACTTCTAAAACGCCTTCCTCAACCCTTTCCGCCCCTAACCGGCACTTCTGCAAGCATTTTATAGCTTCTTCATCTGAAACTCTTATGCCCAAAAGGCTATTGGCATAATCCACTCTGAGCCTCATTTTCTCCGCTTCAAAATTGGGCGAAACCACTGTGCGATCAGGATATTTCACAAAAACTTTTTCTATAGTAGCTCCCATATCGGCTAGGGCAGTGGCCAAAACTTTAAGACTTTTTTCCACAGCCTCATAGCTTGGACCAGTAATATCCAAAAACAGGTTTCTGGTTTCAGCGCTTACACGGGTTAGTTCACCGTTTATTATAGGCGGCATTGAAAGCACGTTTCCATCCCTATCCACCAAAAGGGGATATCGAGGCGCCCAATCCACTAAATGCCTATAGTCAACGCCTTTCTCATGTTTTTCCAAAATCTCCTTAGGCGTCATAGCTTCAGTTTTTCCCAAAGGAACAAACTTGACGCTTTCAGGCTCCACGGCCGTGTACCTGAAAGGCGGTTTAATCACGTCAAGGTTGTGAATACCTATGGAAGCCTTTTTCCTATCGCGGCCTATGCCCCAGTGGAGGTCTTCCTGCATATCCATTAACTCGACAACCGCGTCCTCGTCAAGCCTTATGTTACGCACTACCGCCGCAAGCATGTAAGGTCTAACCTCTGCCACCGCCCCGTCTATTATCAGCGTCGTTGTGGGTTCTTTCGCCTCATACTTTGGTAGGCCAATCTCCCACTCCATGAAACCCTTTAATGCTCTTGCCACGCCGGCGTAACTGCAGAAGTCTATGCGGTTGGGGTTGTACTCCACCTTAACGTAGCCTTCTCCTTTCTCTTCAATGTCGAAGCCTATCCAAGGCAACCACTTTACCAAGTCCTCAACACTTACGGTTTTCCCGACAAACCTTGAAAATCTTTCCGGGTAAATGGTTATCACTGGCATAGCGGCGTCCTCCTAAGCCAACCCAGATTGTTACCGTAAAGCATTCTTATGTCATCCAAGCCCAGTTCAATCATGGCTAAACGTTCTAGACCCCCGCCCCAAGCCAGCACCGGATACTTAATGCCCATGGGCGCTAAAACCTCAGGCCTAAACATACCCATTCCGCATAGCTCTATCCAACGATTAAGCTTGGGGTGGTAAACCATGGCTTGGGCTGAAGGCTCCGTGTAGGGGAAATAGCAGGGCCAAAACTCTATCTTTTCAAGTCCGAACTTTGTGTAGAAGGTTTTTAAGGTTCCCATCAAATCCCGTAGGGTTACCCGCTTATCAACAACTATGCCTTCAATCTGGTGAAACTCAGCGATATTTTTGTATGTTACTTGCTCGTTTCTGTAGACCCTGTCCACTGAGAAAACTTTAATGGGAGGCTTCTTATGTGTTGCCAAATATTTTATGGTTTCAGCTGTGGTATGGGTTCTCAAAACAAGTTTTCTGGCTTCCTCGCGGCTCCACTTGTAACCCCAACCCTTAGAACCCGTAGTCCAACCGTTTTCATGGGTTTCCGCCACACCTTCCACTATTTTTTCCTTTGGAAGCCTTCCAAGCCTTGGATTAGCCAAATAAAAAGTGTCCATCATCTCCCGAGCTGGGTGGTCTTGCGGCTGGAACAAGGCGTCGAAATTCCAGAAGGCAGTCTCTACAAGGGGCCCGCGGATTTCCGTGAAACCCATTTCAAGGAAAATTTCACGGGCGCGTTTGATAATCTGTTGTAGTGGATGCGCTTTCCCCAGGGGAGCTAGCGGGCCGGGGGCTGTAACATCGAATTTTGTAAATTTCACGTTCTTCCAACGTTTATTCATAATAAGTTCGGGGGTAAGCTGGGTAACCTCTTCAAAAACTTCAACTCCCCTTTTAACGGTTTCCCAGCCCTTCACGGTAAGCTCCAATTCGCGGTAAGCTTTTTCTTCAAGCTTCACAAGTTTACGCTTTTTAAGGACATCTACAGCTTTTTTAAGTTCTTGGCTTAGTTGTTCAGCTACGACGGACCCCCTCTCATAAATTAAACTTAGAAGTTTCTCGTCATTGCCCAGAGGCGGCTCCGCCTTCGTCGTCAAAAGACATTTTTGTCCCCTAATCACGCCCCAATCCTTCTTTTTCAACCATCCTAAGGCTATGGGCACAAGCTCAGCCTCAAGTTCAGCCTCGCGGGCAGCTTCCCCAACCTCTGCCTCGCCGCCTAACCTCATAAGTGAACGCGTTAAGCGACGCTCAGGCACTCCAACCTTAGCATAGTTTTCGCCCTCAGCAGTTAAGGATACAATGGTGTATTTCTGCGCATGAAGCGAAACAAGATTCTCCGTGGATAGGGTTAATGCTGCTCGCATTACAGCTGCGTCTGCCAAACCACTTTTTTCAGCTATTTTATCCACAGAAGCCTTGCCGCCTAGTTCTTGCAATGTCAGCAGAGTTTTCCGTTCATTAAGGCGCAAACTAGTCAATTTTTCACATCCCCAAACTGTTCTTCAGCTCTTTGCCACCAGCTTTGTAATGTTTACATAAAAGCTTCTGAAGTGTTTTTAAGCTATACCATTGAATCCTTAAAAGTGTGCTGTCTTTTATGGAAATTGGCAGGGCATCCCTTCACCGCATTAAAATTTTCATAAGGGTTATTTATGCTTATTTTTCCAATTTCAGCCTTCTAGCGGATTTGAAGGATTTCCTGCGCCTCTCCCATAAACTTTCGCTTTTTCCGCTGGTGTTCCTCAACAAATTTTAGGACTATGTCTATTGTTTGTTTTTTGTGTTCTCCGCATAGGAGTTTTCCAGTCCTGCAGTCATGATAAATCTTTTTGATCGCGTCGTCATCTTCAACGAAATGGAACATGCAGATTTCGTAGACTGGACAAATTTCTGGGATCCCGCCGAGCTCGCGCTGCTCCTTTACGGTTGCCCTTCCCCCGGTAAACGCTCCAGAAATCCGTTTAGCAATGGTTTCAGGCTTATCGTGTAAAGTAAAGTAGTTCATGAGGCGTTTACTCATCTTCGGCGAACCGTCCAACCCCTTCATAAGCTTGTGGTAGGTGGAGGATGGAGGAATAAAACCGCATTTTTTCTGGAAAATTTGGGCAATGTCTCTCGTGAAACGAATGTGAGGGTCTTGGTCCACGCCTACTGGTATAACTGTAGGCTTCGGCCCGCCAAAATCTTCAAGTTGAGGCAGAAGAATGTCTCCAGCTTGAATCAGAGCCGCTAGGTAAAGTCCAATGTTGCGTTCTCCGTAAATTGCCTTCATAGTAGCCAAAGTCACAGCTCTTCCGAAGAGTATGGCTAAATCTTTAACGCGGTTCTCTTTCGACTGGCGGTAAATGTACCCCTTTTTAGGGTCAAACCCTAAGGCAAGCAGGTCTGCAACATTGTCCACGGCTATTTTCTCGCTTTTCTCAAAGGGAATCTTATTGTCCTCGTAGGCTTCTATGTCGGCTATGCAATAGAAAGTTTGGGCGCCATGCTGCTGGAAGTAGATTATCTCTTTTGCAGTCATCAAAGTGCCTAGGTGAAACTCGCCTGTAGGTTTTATGCCGCTTAAAACTGCAAAAACCTCGCCTTTCAACATAGCATCTAAAACTTTATCAAAATCGCGGTGTCCGAAAACTATGCCGCGTCTCATGTAAATTGAAGGATCTGGCACTTTTGGAAGAAGAGGCTGGAAGGGTTCAATTCCAAACTCCTTATACAACCTTTCATAGTCTGAAACCATGCTTGTTCCGAAAGGGTCTAAAACAGTTTTCTTGTCAATTTCAGACTGCAACTTCACGGTTTCCTCCACCGAATTTGAAAGGAAATATGCGCTTAAAGCAGTTTTTAAGTTTAAGCATGTCTGCTATATAAAACAAGCAAATCTCAGCGAAGGTTAATGCCAGTCCAACCCATCTACCCAATACAAACTTGGATGGGCCATGTTTAAACTTTTTGGAAAAACATTTAAACAGTGGCTTAATGTGAACATCCAAAAGAGGAGCGGAGAATTATGAGTCTCGAGAAAGAAAAAGTTGATGTTAGCCTTTTATCCGCATACAGGCTTTTACATCCCATGCACACAGTGCTTGTTTCCTGTGTTGGCAAGGCTGGAAAACCCAACATAATAACCTTGGCGTGGGCCATGCCGACATCCATGCATCCGCCTTTAGTTGCCGTAAGCATAGGCCCCAGAAGGCATTCTCATGCGCTTATTGAAGAGACGCGAGAGTTTGTGGTGAACGTTCCAACGACGGACATCCTTAATGAGACCCTTTTCTGCGGCAGAGTCAGCGGAAAAAACCATGACAAATTTAAGGAAACCGGATTAACTCCGCTTCCTGCGAGAAAGGTTAAGCCCCCCATAATAAAAGAATGCGTCGCCCACTTGGAGTGCAAACTTCACGATAAATTTGTCACAGGCGACCATACGGTTTTCGTGGGCGAAGTTGTTGAAGCCTACGCAGACAAAGAAGCCCTAGCTGGAGACAAGTATAACCTCGAAAAGGCCCAGATGATTTTCCACCTAGGCGGAGACGAGTTCGCCACTCTTCAGCCTAAAGTTTTGACGCCAAAAATTTAAGCTCTATTCGCCTAAAACTGGTAACTTTCTCCAGGGTTTAAAACCACAACTTTCACTTGAGGAATTTTTTCCTTGACTTTTTCTGTGAACTCGGCGGCGGACTGCGCCAAAACCGGAAAAGTCTTATAGTGCATGGGAATAACTGCCTTAGGCTTAAGCAGTTTAACCGCCTCAGCAGCCTCCAAGGCGCCCATGGTATAATAGCCTCCTATGGGTATTAAAGCCAAATCAAGTTTGTAAATCTCGCCAATAAGGTGCATGTCTCCAAAAAGCCCAGTGTCTCCCGCATGGTAAACCATTCTGGCTTCGCCTTCAACAACCACTCCTGTGGGTGAGCCTCTCGAAGAAGTATGGAGGGCTTGAACAACATGCAGTTTCACTCTTCCAACTTCAACGCTTCCACCAATATTTAGCCCTATAACATTTTCAACACCATTTTCTTCTGCGTAATTTCCAAGCTCAAAAGTGGACACAAAAACTGCGCCTGTTCTTTTGCAGATTTTGAAGGCTTCGCCTAGATGGTCTCCATGGTCATGGGTAACATAAACAATGTCGGCCTTATTAATCTCCGACGCTTTTACAGGAGAAGCGGGATTCCCGTCGAGCCAAGGGTCAATTAAAACAGTTTTGTCTGCAACGTCAATTTTGAAGGCAGCATGTCCAAACCATGTTATCTTGGCCAATCAGCTCGCCTCAGTTAATCAAGCTTTTAAACTATTAATAAAATAGTTGATAAAGTTAAAGGTTTAGAGTTGACGAAAGTTGAACGGTTTTGACGAGGAAGCCTATAAGAAACTTCGCTTGTCTGGAAGAATACTCCGCGAAACCCGTGAAGAACTCAAAGGCTTTGTCCGAGAAAAAATGCCTATAATAGAAATCTGTGAAAAAGCGGAAAAGCTTATACAAGAAAAAGGCGGAAAACCTGCTTTTCCATGTAACGTTTCAATAAATGAAATTGCAGCCCATTACACTTCGCCTCCAGGCGACACCAGAACAGTTCCCGAAGACTCGCTTGTGAAAGTTGATATAGGGGCTCATGTGGACGGCTATGTCACGGACACGGCGGTGACCATCTGTTTTAACCAAGACTACAGAGACCTTGTAAAAGCGGCAGAGCAAGCCCTAAAAACCGCAATAGACTCGATTCGCCCGGAAATGCCCACTTCAACGCTTGGAGCCTTAATTGAAAAAACCATAAAATCCCGCGGCTTTAAACCAATCTCGAACCTTACGGGGCATCAGGTTGGAAGATACATGATACATGCCGGCACTTCACTGCCAAATGTCGCGCACATTTCCTTTTCAAAATTGAGGCTTGGCGGAACCTACGCCATTGAGCCCTTCGTAACCCTTCAAAACGCTGTTGGAAAAGTTGAAGACAGTGCAGAAGTTACAATCTTCCGTTTTCTCAAACACAAGTCGCTTAAAAACCCCCACGCCAAGAAGCTTTTGCGATATATTGAGGAAAACTTTAAGACTTTGCCTTTCACTGAGCGGTGGCTTCAAGGCTTAACGCCAAAAGAACACTTCAAAGAAGCTTTTCAAGAACTTTTGAAGGCAAAAGCCGTCATGGGCTATCCAGTATTTATTGAAGTAAGCAGAAAACCAGTGGCGCAGGCTGAGCATACCGTTCTAATAGTTGAAGAAGGATGCGTTGTTTTAACCTAGTATGGGAAAGTCTCTTTTCCCTTCTCGTGGACCTCTCTGTATATGGCTGTTATCAACATTTTCTCGTTGCATTTCTGGCATGGCTCAACTTCCTTGAAAATATAGTCGCCACGCTGGAACTCCCTGACGCTTTTGAAGCCGCACTTCCTACATTCAATAGTGGTTGTGATTGGTGGAGTTTCAATTCTTAAACGCATAATACGCTTTCTAGTTTGGAAGAGCACATAGGTGGATGATGCTACTCCCACAAAACCTAAAAGCAGCAGGTATGCTGCAACAACATCGTTTCCATAGGTGTAGGCTTGGATTGCAAGGATCAAGGCTGACAGAGAAACTGCCAAAGTCACAAATATTATCAGTAATACAACTGAGGAAACTTTGGTTGCCACAGATGTGTCTTTGCTCACTTCACTGCCTCCTATTGACCTATGCCAATGGTGTTACCTACACCCACGATAATAACCTTGTCGCCTTCCTTCGTTCTTTCTAAGATAACCTGTTTAATCCTTTCAATGGCTTTGTCCACTGACTCAAAAATTTCCTTGCGCATGGGTGAAACTGCATCGCCAATGTCCTCCTTAATTATCACGGCGTTGATGGGAATACGATACTTCAATATGGTTTCTTCAATTTTGAACTGGTCAACTCCTGGACCACCTATGGCTGCGCCAACGCCCTCCGCTACTTCACCGATTACTTCGCCTTCAAGCTTTAAGGCAGCATCGATCATGATTATGTTCGCTATTTTACCTTCATTTTCCTCTATAACTGTTTTAATAGCGTCCCCAGGCTTGCCCACGTTTCCACCGGGGCCCTCCGCCTTTATCACATATGCTGTGCGTCCTTCTATGGGCACTGTGGCAACAACACAGTCTTTAGGCACCTTTCTCACAGGATATCCATGCATGAGTTTGGCTGCAACAAAGGCGCCCACCCCATCGCCTATTGGCTGTCCATAGGCGAAGGCTTTTAACGCGCTGGCGTAGGCTTCAGCCTCCCGCATTACGAGGGGCAAAATCATCTGTATCTGCATTATAATATAGAGGCTTAGAGTTTTCTTACCAAGTAAATAGTAGTGCCTTATAACTTTATATATGTAGTTCAGCGCCATAGCCGCCTCCAGAGTATTCTCCAAGTTGTTTGTTTGGGTTTCATCTGCCGCCGGAGCAAGTAGCTTTACTTCATCCTTGAAGCGTACATCTCTAACGTCAAGAATATGCTCAAGCTTCCAAACGACGCCCACCGGGTCTAGAGTTTGAGGAGCTATTGTAAAATACTCGAGAAAACGGTCAACCCTAGCTGTTGGGTCTGTTTGAGGTTTACCAAGCTCCTTAATGGTTTCTATAGCAATTTTACGCCCTTCATCACGAATATACCTCAGCTTGTAGAGGGAGCCTTCAACTTCCCTAAGCATAAGGTGCAACTGAATTTTTTGCCCGTAAAATAGGGAAACAAATATGAAGGCATAAATAACTATGGTGAAAATCTGCGAGAAGATGTCTCCTCCGGGAATCTGAAATAATTGACCTTGCAACACAGTCATTATCGCCGTTATTTCCACAAGCTCACCTTCGAAAAACTATCAAATGCTTAGTTATAAGTTTTAGGTTATTCCACGTAAATTGGTAACCTTCATATTAAATTTCTGAAAACTCAATCCGGATGGAAAATAAAAGTTAATTTGTAAAAGCTTGTATGTGTTTAAGCGAACTCCTATGCCGATAAAATATTTTGAAGCTTTAGATGTGAAAAAACGTGTTGACGAAATCCTTGCAAACTTGGACATGTTCCACGTAGTACCTCAGTTTATTTTCTGCGTTAGAAGCAAAGGCTCAAAATCAATGCGCACTATTGCACGCATCCACGGCTTAGGCAAAATCTGGCAGGAAACCCTTAATCTTCCCCCCTCATATATAATAGAGGTTATTTCTGAACGCTATGACAAACTGCCAGAAGAAGAGAAGGAGAAAACCCTAATTCATGAGCTTCTCCATATTCCCAGAGGATTTTCAGGAGGCTTTAGACCACACAAAGGTTATGTAAGCCGCAAAAAAGTAGAACAGCTTTACGCAAAGCTAAAGCAAAATCGGAACAGGCAAAAGTTATAGTGAAATTTTTAAGCAACCAAAAGAATGAAAAGGAAAAACCTCAACCAGTGATGCATCACGGCAAAACACGAAATGAAAACTTTATGGCATAACGGCGTTTACGTTCCCCCGTACGATTACAAAGGATTATCCATAAAAATCAAGGAAAAAACAGTAAAACTAAGCCCAAAAACCGAACAGATGGCTTTAGCCTTCATCAAAAAGGTGCAATCCGCATCACCACCAGACAAAGTGTTCTACAAAAACTTCATGCAAGATTTTCTGCAACGGTTGAAAACCGAAAACCCCCAGTTGGATTTTTTGGAAACTTTCCACTATGAACACCTAAAAAACATAGAGGAAAACGATTTTGAACCGCAAGCCGCTGTTGATTCGGAAATTGACTTTTCAGAAATTTCAGCATACTTGGAACAGGAGAAAATAAAGAAGGAGAATTTGACGAAAAAGGAGAAGAAAAGGCTTGCAAAACAGAGAAAAGCCCAAAAGGAAGCCTTAAAGAAAAAGTTCGGCTACGCTATTGTAAATGGAAAGAAGATAGAGATAGCAAACTGGACAGCAGAGCCTTCGTGCTTATTCATGGGAAGGGGAGACCATCCTAAAAGAGGGCGATGGAAGGAAGGCCCAAAGGAAGAAGACATAATTTTAAATCTCTCACCAGATGCACCGAGACCGCCTGGAAACTGGAAAGCCATTGTCTGGGAACCAGATAAAATGTATGTTGCAAAGTGGCAGGACAAACTTACAGGCAAAATGAAGTATGTGTGGTTTTCCGACTCAGCTTTCCTAAAGCAAAGGCGGGAATATGAAAAATTTAGGAAGGCTGAAAAACTCGGCAAGCTTATCCCGAAAATTGAAGAACACATAATGAAGAATCTTGAAGCCAAAAATGAGGAAAGAAGGAAAGTAGCCACAGTTTGCTGGCTTATTTCAGCCTTAAACATGAGGGTAGGCGACGAAAAAGACCCTGGAGAAGCAGACACTGTGGGGGCCATAACCCTAAGACCCGAACACATCCGCATAGAAGGCGACATACTGCACTTTGACTTTTTGGGAAAAGACTCCGTAAGATGGGAAAAATCTATCAAAGCTCCTAAAACAGTGGTAAAAAACATTAAATATTACTCCCAAAACTGCAAAGAATACTTGTTCGAGGGGATAAATTCTAAAAAAGTTTCCAAATTTTTGTCGGAAAAAATGAAGGGTTTAACTGCTAAAGTCTTCAGAACGTGGAGGACAACCGACGCGGTAAAGGCCTATCTGGAAAAATGTGAAGTCAAAAAAGGGGACCTTGAACCCTTAAAACAGTTTCACGCTAAAATGGCAAACCTCGAAGGAGCGAAGATCGCTAATCATAAGCGGAAAATCCCAGCGAATTTTGACGAAAGACTGGCGAAAAAAGAGGAGAAAATGAAAGAGCTAATGCATAAGCTTGAAGAAGCACGTAAGAAAAGGAAGAACACAGACTCTATTTTAGCCACAATTGAGAAGGCGAAGCTTGATATAGTTTTAATGAAGGAAACCAGAGAATGGAACCTTGGAACTTCTCTAAAATCCTACATTGACCCGAGGGTTTACGCCCAATGGGCTGCAAAAGTGGACTTCAATCTAGAGAAGCTATATCCAAAAACTTTGATAAAAAAATATAAGTGGGCTTTAAAAAAGCTATTAAAGGCTTACAACGTAAAGAAAAACTGTTAACTTCTAAGTTAGCGTATCATGCTCAGCGCCATGAAGGTGTCCAAGGTTCCCCTCATAACATCTCCTTGTGTAATTATGCCTACAACTTTGCCATTATCAACCACGAGGAGCCTTCTAATATTTTTCTCTAACATCCGCATGGCAGCCTCGCCGAGCCGTGCATCAGCTTCAATAGTGATCAATGGGCGGCTCATAACCTCTCCAGCTGTGACTTTCCTAGAACACAGTTCTTGAGGACAAACTCTTTTCATGACATCCCTTTCGGTCAAAATGCCAACGGGTTTCCCATTTTCAGTAACAACCACAGAGCTTATTCCTTTCTTAACCATGAGATCAATGGCTTTAGTTACAAGATCAGTTTTTTCCACAGATACTATGTCTTTTGTCATAATATCCCTTACAGTGACAACTATGCCCATACCCTAACTCCCCACGCTTATCATTTTGCTTAACTTATTATTCACAAAATTGCTTTTAAACTTTTACAACTCACGAAATAGCGAATTTAAAGTGGGGCTGCCAGCTTTCCCGGGTTCGCGTGGCCGAAGACCACACTACAGCCGGGAACGGAGCGCGGTTTAACTTCCGAGTTCGGAATGGGATCGGGTGGGTCCCGCGCCCTATGGCCGGCAAACCCCAAAATACACGCGGAACAATCCTTCATTAACTTTTCGCTTTATTCTTCCCTTTTTAGAAGTACTTCCCAGATTCCGAATCCGCCAACGGTTTCTGGACGCTCCACAGGGTTGTACCACTTCTTTTTTGTGCCTATTTTTGCCCTCATTTTCCACCCGAAGGTTTTCGGCTCCTTTTCTATTCTTTCTAAAAGAGTGTCTATTTTCTGGGTTATTTCTTCACTGTCTTTTTTGTCAATTTGATCGGGGTTTATTTCTGCTTCTTTGCCGAGCGTGTCAACTTCGGATATGAATTTTCGTAGTTTTTTGAGGTTTGTTGTGGCTGTATACCAAAAGCCCCAGTCTTGAGCCAAGATTTTTGCTATGTAAGCGACATCTATTTGTTCTTTTTCAGCTCCTTCGCCGACGCTGTGGGCTTTTAACAGTAGCAAGCAATCTTTTAGGTCTTTTACGCTGAAGGCTTCCCAAATCTGTATCTTTTCAAGAATCATGTCCGTAACCGTTATCGTAGGATAGTCCAGCTCCAGTCTTCCACGGAAGTCTATGGGATGGTTTGCCACCAAAAGCTTATCGAAGAATATGTCTATGTAAAACCAGCCTTTAGGGTGATAGTATATTTGCCTTTCAGAAGCTGCTGTTGAAAGGGTTGCCCTTCTTTTTGCATACCCGAGTTTTTCAAAGAACTCTTTTATGCGGTTTCTTTGACTCCCATAGGCGATGAAGTCTATGTCGCTGTATTCTTGTCCCTTAATCATACCAGTTCCGGTTCTGCCAAGTTTTCTTGCGAAGTCCCTGTGTTTTTCGCTGTGGATTGCTATGGCTAATCCACCTAAAATTCTTAGGGTTAAGCCTTCCTTCATGGCTTTTTCCACCATGTCTTGAGCCTCGCGGAGGAAAACTTCTGTAGGAACTATGTCTCCCCACTCTTTCGGCAGTTCGCGTTTGATTTCCTTTTCCACAAGCCAAGCCATTTAGCTAACCTTCTATCCTTTGAAGTCTGATGATTTTATCGCCTTTAAACTCTATTAAGAAAGCCCTCAATATTCCTTCTGCATATTCGCTTCCAGGGTTGACACAGTAAGTCCTCCCAATTTTCATGGAGCCTGAAGATTCGTGTATGTGGCCATGAAGCCCGAGGAAGGGCTGGTATTTCTCAATCATTTTCCGGACAGCCTTTGACCCGACTGGAACCATTACAACACTTCCATGTTGAATTATAGGATTCAGATCCTTGTCCAAAAGCGGGGCCTCATCTATTTTTGACTGGTATGGCGGTGCGTGAAAGTTGAATATTGCGTTTTCAACGTTTTTAAGCTGGGATATGTATTTTTCAAGCCTTTCTTCAAGCTTTTCTTCTTCCTCTTCACGGGCTGTCTTCCAAGGAGTTGGGTTAACCCAGCCGCAACTAATCATCTCGTGCGTATCGTCAATTTCTATTACTTTGCCTTCTCCGTTTATGACGTGTTTATGTTTGTTGACTATTTCATCCACTGCGAGTCTATCATCATTTCCTGGACATACAACCACCTTGATTTCGCTTGGAAGTTTCTGGGGAATTAGGTCAAGCCATTCCTTAAGCGTTGAAATCATCACTTTGTGGAAAACTTCATCAACTTTCTTTGGATTTTGAGTCATTTCCTCGTATTCGCTTTCACTTGTTACGTAAGGGTAGTAGCCTATTCCCTTTACGTCTTTGATGGCTTTCTCCAACGCGCTTGAATCTATGGTGTGGGTCTCTTTAAGGTGATAGTAAGTATATTTTCCATTTTTCTTCTTCACTATTGGCACAATCATCTTCCCAGTCAAGTCTCCACCACAGATAGCAACGTTAACCTTGAGCATGGCTGAAGCGTTGAGGAATTTTCGCCATGTTCCTTCAGATCCATGCATGTCGGTTGCAAAAAGTATTCTTGTCAACGTTCCGCCTTTTTCCCTTCGAAACAGAAAACTCACTTTTGTTTCACCATGTTAGTTTACATAGAGTGACGTAGCGGAGTTATTTAAAATTATGCCGTAAGGAAAAGGCTTAAATTTACTCGGCGTTAAAACATTGGGAATTGGGTGTTATAAGAAAGATGAGCCGTAAAAAGCCTGAACTTTTTGCTAGAGAGGCAACGGGACTTGTGAGGGAAATAGGCTTCACCTTAGGCGTCATCATAATCCTCAGCCACGTAGTGGGCTTAGGCTGGCAGAAGCGAGTCTTCCAGTTCACCGGAGCAAGACCCATGCCGACGGACATGATGCCTCTTGGACTTCCGGCCATGTTTTGGGCCTTCTTGGTGGTTGGAATAGTTGTTTTGATCACTGGCTATGCAGCGGGGTATGTAGCAGCAGCCATGCCTAGATCCGGCGGCGGCTACGTCACAATATCAAGGGTTATCCACCCCTTTGTGGGGTATATATCTGGCTGGCTAATGTTCCTCGCAGAGGCTTTCTCCTATGGACTAATCGGAGTGGCAGTGTTTGAAGCTATAATGATATTTTTCAACATTGCACTGGCGCCGACAACAATAGCTTTCGGATCCCTTGAATTGTTCGTTGGAGGTTTAGCGATAGTTTGGATTTTCGCAATAATAGCCCTTCTGGGAACTAAACTTTACGGGCGCCTCATGGAAGTGATATTCTACATACCAGCAGCAATAACAATCTTATTCTTCGCCATGTGGGTTGCAGGAGCACTGAACCCAAGCGCAGTTGCAACTGGAATTAACGAAGTCATGGGCGCCTCCACATCTAAAATTATGCAAACAGCCATAAACACAGGGATGACCGCAAATGTGGCGGGCTTTTTTGACGCGTTTTCATATGCCCTCGGAGGCGCCTTCTGGGCTTACATGGGATGGTATGCAACTACATTCCTCGCCGGGGAAGTCAAAGAGGCAAACAAGAAACTTCCTATGGTAGTTTTAACCGCAGGTTTCATCGTAATGATAATTTATCTTTTGGCTTCATCCCTTTCCGCTTTATCAGCCATGGGCGTGGAAACCTACACTGATGCTGCTGGACATAAATGGAGCTTATTCCAAGCTTACGCTTGGCTAAGCTACGGCCCAGATGCGGCAAAAGAAGCTGCTGCAGCTGCTATTCCAAACTTCCAAAGCGCATGGAGCACCGGGATCGCTTCTATTACCGCCAGAGGATTAGGCTTAGGATGGATTTCATGGCTTATCGCTTTGGGGGGTACGCTTTGGGTAGCTAACGACATACCGCCGTTCCTACTTGTTTGTTCTAGAACGTTCTTCGCCATGTCCTTTGACAGAATGATGCCTGAAAAGTTCTCCTATGTTAGCGAAAGATGGCATGCCCCAGTATGGGCCATAATAATAACAGCAGTCTTCGCCATTCCAGCTTGCATGGCTGAAGCCAACTTTCCCGCGGGTGCAGCAAGCTACTTGGCATTCGCCGGAGTTGTGGGAACAGACATATTCGACGCATTCTTCCTAACCATGTTCTGTGTTTCCTGCATGTTGCTCCCGCTGGAGAGAAAGGACATATATGACAGAGCAGCTGTTAAACACTCGGTAGGAGCAGTCGTAACTTTAGGATTTTTGGCAACCCTTGGAGGAGCCTTCTGCCTATACATTTTCGTAAAGGAGTCACCTTGGATATGGTCGCTCTTCACAACAGGAGCGGCAACAGCAGACGTGGTGAGCGCGGCTGGATTCATCGGCTGCATTGTCGTAGGGATACTCCTATACGTCTATTACATGTACCGGAACACAACCCGCGGCGTGGACATGCGTACCCTCTACTTGAGCATACCGCCAGAATAGCCTTAAATACACATCCCATATTTTTCTTTTGTTGAAGCTGAGGCTTCTTAAATGCTTGAATTAGACTTCATAACCGACGCAGTGGAAGAACAAATCATCCGAGGAAACCTAAGATGGCTTGCCAACTTCAACGAAATCCACAGAGACTACAGTGTAGGCGACACAGTTTTCTCCATTTACGCTTCAGGAAGCCTACAAGAAAGAGGTTTCTTTCTTTCAAGAATATTTTCAGCCCTTGTCACTCCAAAGTATAAGGTGCACTTCCTCCTATACAAATCTCCAACCATAGACTCCAAAATTTTAAGAAAAATAATCCTTTCTTTAAAAAGCAAATTTGGAAAAGAAGACTGGATTTTCTTAAGCCTCGTCCAAAGTCAGCCCTTTACAAAGGACACCAAAAATGCGATAATAGAAATCAAGGACAAAAACGTGGGCGTGGCTGCCTTCAGTCTTGAAGGAAAAGAAACAGTTTCTTCTGAAAACGTTCTTGGAAAGGGCTTAACAAAACAGTTTAAACTTACAGAAGCCAAATTTGAAGCCTTTGATTTGCCAAACTATTTGAAAAGCTTCACTATGGTACTTTTTCTCGGCGTTTTGCTGTTGGTTTTCCTTGCCTTCTCTGGTTTTCCTCAAGCCATTCAGCCTCTAACGCTCCTTCTCCTAGTCGCTTTCTCTCTCCTACTAGGCCACAAGGTTTACAAAACGAAGTATCACACCACATTAACCCTAAGCGGCAAAGGATTCAAACTTCAAGAAGGCCAAAAAACAACCGAGGGCAAATGGTCAGACTTCACAAACGTCACTGTTTACATAACGCCAAGCCATGAAACTTGCCTAAGGCTTTACTCAGAAAAAGGAAAAGTAGACTTGCCCATTTCAAGGACAGGCATCTCTAGAAAAGAAGCCTACAATACCATACTGCAACTCGTGAAAGGCAAAGGTAAATAGGAAAGCCTAATTAATTTGCGGCGTTTCCACCGCAGTGTCCCACCAAGGCTTGTTCCATTTTTTGTCGACAATAGGCAACTCTTTGAGGAGAAGCTCAATCCTTTCAGTCACAGTTGCCCTCTCGCTTTTTGAAAGCCAATTTTTAAGCACTTCAGTTTTTTCTCCAACGTTTCTAAGGTTTAAAGTCACTGTCAAGGCAAGCTTCTTATCCTTTTCTAGGATTCTCCGCATTTTCTGCGGGTCAATCGCTTCTGTTCCCTTTCCAATTTCATGATCTAAAAAGATGGCGCATACATCTTTAACGTCTTTTTCCTCCATCCCCACTATAATTTTGTCTTTAGCATAGTAAGGATAATCAAGTATCCTATAATCTTGACCGCGCTCTCTAAGCTCTTCTGCAACTTCTTTAGGGGCGTCAAAAATAAACTGAGCCTTGGAAAGAAGCAGCAACTCTAAACCTATGGTGTAAAGGTTTTCTTTATACCTCTCAAACTCGTTGTTAACTTCCACCTTATGCCTCAAATCTATACGGTCACAGAAAATGTCCAAAACGGTTATTGTAGGCAAACCCTCCGCCGTTACTCCATTAATTGTTGTAACACGATATCTTTCGCCACCTCTGAGAGCATTAAAACGCCTATCATTAGCTGTGGCAAAAGACTTGTAATGGGTTCCAAAGGCCTTATCCATATTTAAGAGAAGCTTGTAAAAATCAGCTCCTTGCTTTTTAGGAAGAATGAAATCTGTATCCTTGATCCCTCTATCTAAAGGACCTTCCGCGTTCGCGCTTTTGCAGTGTATTTTAACTGCTGCTCCACCAAATAATAAAGCTGGAATATGATTTTTGCTTATTCTTTTCTCAAAAGCTTTAGGATAAAGCTCATGAAGTCTATGGGCATTAACAGCCGCCCATAGGGTTACAACAGCACTCCGCATGGGGAAATATTTCAGATCAACATAGGAGGGCAGGCCTAATTCTTGCCGTAACTCTGCCGGATCCACCGCAGAAGTTAAGGGCAACTCCACATCGTAAGTTGTTCCATTTAGATCCTGATAGAGAACAAACTTTCCAGACGCATTAAAAGCGTCTTTACTACTCCTTCTATACACCCTAATAGTCACTCTCTTTTAAACATCACTGTAAACGTTTTAATAACGTTTCACCGTTCTCACATAATACCACACAAGAGAATAATAAGCGTTATGCCAAAGCCTCCTATACAGTTCAAAATTCTAACAAACCAGAATAATGCATATATTTTGTCTTTAACACTAAAACTTAATGCTTAAAGCCTAGGGGCCGTAGTCTAGGCAGGTATGACGACGGGCTCCAGAACCCAACAAAACGGGTTTGCGGACCGCCCGAGGCGGAATGAAGAAGTTCTGGAGCGGTCATAGAGAAACCCGTAGGAACAGTCATGCGCTGTATCCGGGGAAAGGTCGTCGGTTCAAATCCGGCCGGCCCCACATTTTTAAGCAATTCCAAAGCAATGTTTAAACAGCGGCTTCGCAAAAACAGAGCAAAAAGCTTGCCTTTTCCAAGTTAGCATCCAATAGGCGGAACTAAGAAATAGTTTGGTCGTTTAAATTTTACAAACAGGTTAGGCAGGATATCTTTTTTCTTCAATGATGTTTCCTGCGACAGTTATCAAGATGTTGTTTCCGTTTATTGATACTACGCTATGTTTTCTTTCCATATTGTAGAAGCGCCAAAACTTTTCTGGAATTTTCAGCAATATTTTGTTCTCAGCTTTTCGAATCGGAATCTTTTCCAGAAAACAAGAGATTTCTTCCCATTCTGGAATTTCGCGGCCAGAAATTCCTATTGTGGAATTGTCTAATGCGTAAACGTAAGCGTACTCATTCCATGCGGGGTTAGCTGCTTTTAATAGCTCGGCTGGTACCTCTATTACGTCTTTAGGCTTTTCCTCCTTTGGATAGACAAGATTTACTCGTCGGCCGTTCCTTTCGAGAACTTTAATTACAATTTTCCCTTCGTTCAAAAGCCTCCTTATTGAACCATCAACGCGGCCAGTCTTCCACTTCAGCTTTTTCCCCAACTCGTATTGAGAAAGCCCTGGAAACTGCTTTATAGTTTTCAGTAGGATTTCGTCTGATTCTTCGCCTCTTCGGTTCTTTTTCATCTCCGTTATTTCAATCATAATTTACTCACAGTCTCTTTCCGTCTCTCACTCTTTATGTTGATGTTGGGATATTTAAATTTTTGGAATATTCCAAAAAGCTATACCATTAAGCACAAATACCATAAGCCTTGCTAAATAGTATCTATGTTCCGATTCCAGCCACGAAAACGATGCTACCTCGGTCCAATAAAGCTTGATTCCCAACCAATCAGATGGATAAGGGATCATAGAAGCTTCGCAAGCAGAGAATGGATTGAAGGCCAAGTAAGATATGGCGAATGGATAAGCGACCACGGCAAGCCAAACCACTTCCAGATATACACAATAGTTTATGAAGGGACAAAGCCTATAACAGTCTTAATTAAGATAAAATTGCAACCCCAACAAGTTCTTGTTTATCATGCGCATGTTGTGCGAAAGAGAAAATAAGTTATCTTAAAATTGTAAGATTTAAACGTAAGTTTTCATCTATCCGGCCCCCACCACTAAAAAGGCATTTTTAAGGCAAAATTTTTGCACTTCAGAGTTTTGAGCTTATAACGAGAAACTAGCGGTCTGAATGTTTAAATCTTACAAATAGTTAAACGGGCCTTTCACTCCAGTCAATCTTTCTGGCCGTAAGTGATTGTACATCTTGAGCCTCTCTTTTATTGCTTGTAAGTTGCATTCAGACTGGAGGGGGAGGGCGTTCGCCTAGAATTATATATGCTTCTATTTCATTCCATGAACCGCTTGTTTTTCTCCAAACGGTTATTTTTAGGGTATCTCCTGGAAGGGTATTTTCTTCGAGATAACTCGCTAGGTCGTCTCCATTTCTTATGCGTGTTCCATTTAAGGCAACTATAACGTCGTTAGCAAGCAGTTTTCCATATGAAGGACCGCCCACCCTAACATTAACTACCAGCCAACCATATGTTACTTTAACACCTAATTCCTGAGCGGTTTCGTAGTCCATTTCTCTTCCTTCAATACCCATGTAAGAATGCCCAGTGTAGTTTCCATACATAACTAGGGAATATATTTCCCGAAGAAGGGTGCTTGACGGAATGGCGAAGCCTAACCCTTGAGAGTC
>JAWCNE010000008.1:0-39012 GCA_038849025.1 Bathyarchaeia archaeon | reverse complement strand
TTCTGGCACTTCATCATAGATGTGTTGGGCAACCTTGAAGGTTAAAACGTTGTAGATTTTTCCCACATGGCTCACTGGGTTTTTGCCAGCCGCCGCTTCTGAGCAAAATGGCCTATTTAGCGATATTAGCCCATTTACACGGTTTCCCCTACCGACTTGGCCGGAGTCTCCGCTGTCTGCACTTGTGCCTAAGACTGTTAAGTATAATCCTTCCAGTCCCCTGCCACGTGCATCTAAGGTATTTAATTGGACGCGTGTGTTGTCAAAATCCGTGTTTTTGCGTACAAACCTATTTATTTCTTCTAGTATTTTTGCTTTTTTTTCAAAATAGTCTTCCTCGCTGTTTATGTAGCGGTCTACAAAAGCCATTGAAATTGTTAAATTTAAATTATTGTTGTTCCTGGAACCCATTACTTTTATGTCTTCGCCAGATTCTGGAAACTTTTGTTTAAACTCTTTAGAGTTTAGGAACTGTTCAGTTTTTAAGACTATTTTCTCAGTCCTAGTCATAGGCGCATAGCCTACAGCCGCTGAAGTGTCATTAGCTCCTAAAACTTTTCCTTTCCGTTTAAAAATGTCTACCAAACCCGCTGAGCCTGGTTTTAGTTCCACTTGATACTTCACATGTTTTTCGGGATCCACAAATCGCATGTTTTTCTTGAACCATTCTTTTGCAACGTTTATGGCTAGTTCTTCGACATCAAGTTTTATGCCGTTAAACTCCGTTGTTGCCCTGTCGCCAAAAACGAAGAGCATTGGCTGTTCTACAAAACCTCCGCCGAATCTAACTTTAGATTGACCGGCCACGAGCAGGGATTTGTCTACGTTGTGATGCAGTATTACGCCAGCTTTTTCTAGGTATTCTTTACTTAAGCGGAGGGAGATCTGCTCCATTACGGCGTCACAAATATAGTCGGGGTGGCCTAGTCCTTTTCTTTCAACAATTTCTATTCTTTGTTTTTCAAGGGGCGTCTGCTTCAAATTTTCAACTATTATGTTTCGCAAGGTAAACGTCACGCACGCGAAGTTTGAATGGTATGTGCAAAAACAAATATATACTTTACTGTATTAATCTTACATCAAAAAATAACTGGTGGTTATATTGGCTATAACGGGACTTATTCTTAAAAGGTTAAGGCTAGAGGCAAAACTAACCCAGAAAAAATTGGCAGAACTAGTCGGGGTTTCACAAGCGCATATAGCAAAAATAGAACAGGGAAAGGTTGACCCCAGACTTTCGACCATAAACAAAATTTTGCAAGTTTTGACAGAAGGCAAAGAGAAAAAATGCAAGGATCTCATGACGCGGGGGGTGCTTTTTGCAAGGCCAAAGGACAGCGTCTTAAAGGTGAGTGAAATAATGGTACGCCACGGCATCTCCCAAATGCCTGTAATTAACGGATATAGGATTGTAGGGACAATAACTGAAGAAAGTATAATTCGAAAGTTAGGCTCAAACATTATTGAAGAGAAGGTGGAAAACGTTATGGATCCACCGTTGCCCATGGTTCCAGAAGAAGCAAATGTCAGTGCAATACGCTCTTTGCTTGAAAGGCGACAGGGAGTGCTGGTTACAAGAGGCAAAAAAGTAGTTGGAATAATAACTCGTTCAGACTTCTTAAAAACAATAGGATAGTGTTTGTAATGGCCCTCCAAAATTTTAACCTATATGCAGAAAGGGCAATTGGAGCGTTAAGGGAGAAAAAGCCAGAAGAGGCTCTAATAGTCCACCATGACGATGCTGACGGGTTATGTTCTGCGGCGATAATAAAACAGGCTTTAGGGCGAGAGGGATTAGGGAGCAGAGCCTTCTGTCTGGAAAAAGTTTACACAGAGGTAATAGCCGATCTGCACTCAAAAGAAAACCAGACAATTTTTTACGTGGATATCGGCTCATCACACGCAGATCTAATATCTCAATTTAATGAAGGACGAAATCTAACCATAATTCTCGACCACCACGACCCGAAAGCATCAAAGGATCCAAAGGTTTTAGATTTAAATCTAGAAAACTTCGGCTTTAAGGGAGAAACAGACTTTTCAGGAGCTACATGCTGCTACCTTTTTGCGAGAGCTTTAAACGAAGCCAACTCAGATTTAGACTATTTAGCTCTTGTTGGGAGCTGTGAAATCCCAGAAGGCTACAAGTCAATAAACCAAATAATTCTGGAAGAGGCCGTAAAAAATGGAAGAGTTAACCGAAAAGGCAAAAGTTTCGAGATTACAAAGCTCAAGATGAATGTAGATGTTTTGTTTTCAGAGCTTCAGATTTTAGGCGCCGTCGGCTACTATGAGGGTGGGCCAGACCTCGGAATAGAAGTATGCCTAAAAGGATTAAGTAAAGAAGCTAAAGAGAAGATTGCAACTTTAGAGACTAGGCGCAAAGAAGCTAATCGTAGACTTTTGGGAAGGCTTTACCGTGAAAGACTCAAGGAAACTGAACACATCCAATGGTTCGACGCTGGAAACATGTATGCTGGCATGGGAACAAAAGTCATCGGGCAATTCTGCTCTTTTCTCTCATATCAAACACGTCTAATAAAACCTAACAAGTACATTCTAGGTTTTGTTGACGTGCCTCCGGAAATTCCGAAATGGGGAAAGTTGAAAGAAAGTTTTGTTAAGGCTTCGGTGAGGGTGCCTAAACAAATGCAGCAACTAATTGACAAAGGAAAGTTACCAGGTGCAGTAAACCTTCTAGACAAGGCTTCTGAAAATTTTGGAGTAGCTGATGGGCACCAGTACGCCGCGAGTGTAATAGTGCCTATCGATAGAAAAAGTGAACTTATAGAAAATGCTGAGAAAGTTGCACAAACTTGTTGTTAATATTTCTTAGAAACCGGATTTAATTGGGTTTCGGGTTTTCATTAACTCTCTTAGAAAAATTGTTGCGTACGATCCGCGTTGAAGCATAAAGCCTACTTGCACTTTCCGTTTCGATGGGTTAGCTTCATCCCCAGATATTTTGTTGAGCGAAAAGTCCTTGAGTGGAGTTAAAGCCGCCCTCATTCCACCTTTAAGGCTTAATTCCGGCATTTCTTTAACCTTAAAATTTCCCGGTGAGACGCCTTCCTCATCTAAAATTTGTTTTTCAATTTCTCCTTGTGCGCCTTGTGACAATTGCTGCTTAAAACCAAGGAGCGTAATAGCCAAACGCATTTTTCCAGCTTTAATCTCTGCGTTAATGTTGGATAATGTTTCATAGTCTGCAGTAGTGTAGGATTTAGCTAATGGTAACTCGGAAGGATCCAACTTCACTAAATAATCTCCAACTTCAGCCTTGTTAAGTGGAAACCCTAAAATTATTCTCTTACTCAGGAACTTGTTGAAAAGGTAAGATTGATAGGCTTGTGGAAAAAGTATTAACAACTTTTTTGGGAGCCTTCTAAAAGCTCCTATGAAGTCGTTGCCTTTTTTGGCTAAATGCTTAAGCATGAGCCTTTCGTAATACAGGTTTTTCGGAAAATCCTTTAATGCTTGTTTATAGTTCTGTGTTTTCCAAAGTTGTTTGCGAGCTTGCCTCGATTCAGGGTGCTCATGGAAGGTTGATTTAGCAAGAAAAAGCATGGCTGCTTTTTTAAAATCTCCTTGGATTATGGCTTTTCCCACGAGGTGCGTTATTGGACGGGTTGTGCCAAACCTTTGGTGGCCGAAGAAGTTTGGGACTCCGCCGAGGCTCTTGATCTCTTCCAGCGTTCTTGTTATGCGTTCTTGAATTCTTGTTCTTGAACAACTTATCTTTCTAATGGTTACCTGAAATTTATTTCCTAAGAGATAATATGCTGAAAGTTTAGTGTGGAAATAGCTAACGGGGTAAACTTCAACTTCGCTGACGTAAACTTTGCGAATTTCCTCAGCGGAAACATTTTTTAATGTGATGTGCTGGGCTGTGACAGCCTTTGTGTCTTTAATGCCCGCTATGTGAATATTATTTACGTTTATACCTAACTGTGCAGCTATGGCTTTGAGGGCTATAAATGTATCTTTGTTGCGCTTTACGAGAACGCAAAGTAGGTAAGGTTCTCTTAAAGTTGGCTGCCCTAAAACTTTGTTTTCTTGTTTTTGCAGTTCTGCTTTAGAGCCGTTTACCAGTATTTCTTCAACGATAAAATCTTCTGCAAAATGTCGAATAACTCCTCCTATTCCAGGCGAGGTTGTTGCATAAACCTCTATGCCTATGAGTTTCTCAACTTTTGGAATAAGCACAGGATTTACGCCCTTCTATAAAAGTGGAAGTTTGCCTGTTATTTTATCTATTTTTTCTGTTGGCGCTGGTCCTATTCCAAGACATGTTATCGTTCCTGGCGGAATTTCCGTAAGTCCTCTGTCGATGATTAATGCATGTGGCAAAGCCGATTCTTTAGCTTGTTTTTCCAGTTCTAAAAGCTCTTTTTCGCTTTTAACCTTAACCACCACCTTGCATTGGCCCTCGCTCATCCAAGCCTTCCACCACAGTTTATTGTTTTGGCGTGCCTCCTCTGCTGCTGAAACTGCTGCATGACCAGCTTGCGCGGCAATTTTGCCCTTACTCAGTTTTAAATCGGAGCGAAAAACAATAACTTGTTTGAAGTGGAACTCAGCCATGTTGTTTTCCCAGCTGTTTTAAACAGTTGCCAGCGAGCTTTAAGAATTTGCCGATAAATAGGTGGTGAAGAAGTAGGCTAAAGCAGCAATAATTCTTGGGCTTTTCCCTGCCTTAAGGATTGCCTGCCCTTGCAAATCTATCTCTCCAAAATTCTTGACGGCTTTGTCTAGGTGAATTTTTGTGTAAAAGCCTATTATGCTATCTAACTTTTTATCAGGGATTTTGTCCAGCATTCTTCTAATCATTAGCATGGCTTTTATGTCGAAACCCAAAATCTTCATGTAACGCTTTTGATAGACACTTAAGAACTGGGAGGAAAAGTCGCCCTTATTTAAAGCCTCAATAGCCACGTCAGTTGCAATTTTTGCGCAGTTTAAACCTAAGATTACCCCGCCGCCAGTTGTGGGCTTTACTTGAGAAGCTGCATCGCCAACTGCAAGAAAACCGTTTGAGTAGGCCCGAGGAATTGGCCCGCCTAAGGTTATTGGGTGGAGGGATTCTCTGAGAATTTTTGCTTTTGCAAGTTTTGAAGAGGCTGCTGGATGCTTATGCATGAGATTTTGCAAAAGCGCTTTCGGATTTCCTTTTCTAGCAGCCAATCCAACTTTAGCTTTGCCGTCGCATTTTGGAATAAGCCAAGCGTAGAAGCCTGGCGCGTAGGCGCTTCCAAGAAAAACTTCAACAAAATCAGGTTCAAAGTTTTTAACCTTTTCAACTTCCACCTGAAAACCATGAACAATCTTGTCACTTCTAGGCGGATGCAAACCTGCCTGCTTTAATATTCTTGGGAATATTCCCTCTGCATCCACGACAATTTTTGCTGAAACTTTGACGGTTTTTTCGTTTTGTTTGACAACGGCACCTTTTATATGGGTGTTCTCAATGGTTAAAGATTTAACCTGCGAATTTAGTTGATAATGGGCTCCTGAATCTTCAGCTAGCCCTGCAATGTACTTGTCAAACAATTCGCGGTTAACCGCACATGTCACTGGTGAATCAAACCGAACTGAAAACTCTAAACCTTTTGGAGAATAAAAATTTGCACCGTAAAAAAAGTTTTCAACAATATTGTTAGGCAGCGGATATAACCCTAAGCGCTTCAACCCCGAAATGCTAAGGTGGCCGGCGCAGTGCGATGGGATGCCTATTTCGCCATGTTCCTCGAAAACGGTTACTGTTACTCCTTTTCTTGCAAGGTTTAAGGCGCTGAAAGAGCCACATGGGCCACCTCCAATGACCACCACGTCCGGCGAAGTTTCCATGAGTTTACACGTTAAAAACTTGTGGGGCTTGTGTTCTGCTAAGCTATGAGTTCAACTCTCTTTTTCCCGCGAACTAGGGAGGTTGTGCGTATTTTTCCAGCGATTTCCAGCCGCAAGAGCATTTCGTTGAAGTCTTTGAAACCAAGGTCTTTAAATTCCTCGCTTAGGTATTCAAAAAGTTCTGTGTCTGTCATGGCGCCCTTCTTTTTTAGGGCCTCTAATAAAACATAGTAAGCCGGATGTGTTTTCCACACTTTTATTGGCATTACAATTCTCCTTAAGCAACTGGTGTGGCTGGTTTTTGCACTTGTCGAACCTGCTGCATGAAACCCTTATACCACTTCTCCATGTCTGGCGTGATCGATGGTCCTATCTTTTTGAACGCTTCCTCAAAGTCTTTCATTGTAACTTCTTTTGCGTTTATATCTCTTCTTAAGGCTTGCATAGCTGCTTCTCTGCAGAGGGCTTCTATGTCTGCTCCGGAATAGTTTTTAGTTATTGCAGCTAAGTTTTCCAAGCTTACATCTTTTGCCAGTGGCATGTCCTTCGTGTAAATCTTAAATATTTGGAGCCGGCTTTTTTCGTCCGGTTCAGGCACATATATTAATCTGTCAAATCTCCCTGGCCGGAGCACCGCTGGGTCAACAATGTCTGGCCTGTTTGTTGCCGCTACTACGACAACATCTTCCAATGTTATTATCCCGTCCATTTCTGTTAGAAGTTGGCTTATTACGCGTTCTGTTACGCCGCTGTCTGCAAAGCCTAATCCTCGGCGGGGCACAAGGGAGTCTATTTCGTCGAAGAATATCACGGCTGGCGCTGCCATTCTCGCCTTTCTAAATACTTCTCTTATGGCTTTCTCAGATTCTCCAACCCACTTTGAAAAGACTTCTGGTCCTTTTATTGTTATGAAGTTGGCTTCGCTTTCTGTGGCCACTGCCCTTGCCAATAGCGTTTTGCCGCAGCCTGGAGGCCCGTAAAGAAGTATTCCTTTAGGAGGCTTTATCCCTAACCTCTTAAAGATTTCGGGGTTTTTCATGGGCCATTCAACGGCTTCTTTAAGTTCTTGTTTAACGTCTTCCAGTCCGCCTATGTCTTCCCAGTGGACTGTGGGCACTTCCACATAGACTTCGCGCATGGCTGTAGGTGTAACCTCTTTGTAGGCGTTTAGGAAGTCTTCCATTTTAACTTCCATTTTCTCAAGAACTTCTGGCGGTATACGCTCCTCCTCAAGGTTTATTTGAGGTAAATAGCGCCTCAAGGCTTTCATGGCTGTTTCTCTGCAAAGGGCCGCCAAGTCCGCGCCAGTATATCCATGAGTCATTTCAGCAAGCTTCTTGAGATCCACATCTTCGGCTAGGGGCATTCCCCGCGTGTGAATTTGGAGAATTTCATATCTCCCCTGCTTATCCGGTACGCCTATCTCAATTTCTCTGTCGAATCTTCCCGGTCTGCGGAGCGCCGGGTCCAGGGCGCCAGGCCTGTTCGTTGCCCCTATAACAATGACGTTTCCCCTTCCAGATAAGCCGTCCATTAAAGCTAGAAGTTGGGCAACCACGCGCCTTTCAACTTCGCCTGTGACTTCCTCTCTTTTCGGCGCTATGGCATCCAACTCGTCAATGAATATTATGCTTGGAGCGTTCTGCTGGGCCTGTTGGAAGATTTCTCTAAGTCTCGCCTCTGATTCTCCGTAAAACTTGCTCATTATCTCCGGTCCATTTATGGAGAAGAAGTTAGCCTCTGACTCGTTTGCCACGGCTCTTGCCAATAGTGTTTTGCCGCATCCAGGTGGACCATGGAGAAGCACTCCTTTAGGCGGCTCTATTCCTAGTCTCTGGAAAAGTTCAGGATGTCTCAGAGGAAGTTCCACCATCTCCCTTACCCTTTGGATTTCTTCGTGTAAGCCTCCTATATCTTCGTATGTGGTTCTAGGCACGCCTTTTCCTTCGGGTGCCGGTTCGCTTAAAATTGTCAGCTTTGTTTCCGCTGTAACTTTTACAATGCCGTGGGGACGGGTTTTTGTTACCACAAAGGGTATGGCGTGGCCAAGCATCATAACCAGTGTGGTGTCTCCTTCAACCAAGGTTCTTTCCATTAGACGGTTTTTAACAAAATTTGTGAAGTCTTCATCCACGTTTAGCCTCATATCCACAGGCGCGAGAGTAACGTTTAGGGCCTCCTTAACCCTTGCTGGCCGTATGATAACATACTCGTTTATGGCTACGCCAGCGTTCTTGCGTGTAAAACCATCTATCCTTATAATGTCGCGGTTTTGGTCTTCGCTGTAGGCTGGCCAAGCAATGGCGGAAGTTGTCCTTTTACCAACTATTTCTATCACATCGCCAGCGCTTATGCCAAGCTTCTGCATTGTTCTCTGGTCTATGCGAGCTATGCCTCTTCCAACGTCTCGCTGCCTTGCATCTCCGACACGAAGTTGAATTTCGCTCACTTAAAACCCTTCCATTAACGGATTCCTATGTTTCGAAACAATATTAATTCTCATATAAAGGTTTAACCTTATTGGCTTACTCTCCTAACCATCAAGGTTTGCACTTGACTTATTTCGCTTATTTGTTCCAATCTTTTTTCTAACTCTTCAAGCACGCCTGTTTTGTCTTCAGGAATTTTTATTGCACATAACAGGGCGTTTAAACCGAAAGCTATGGGCTCTTCACCATACCCATACACCGTGGCGAATTCAGGAAGGGACTCCTCGATTCTCCTTTTCAAGTCGTCAAATTTGACGGTTATGTCCACGGGGAATATTTTATATGAAATTATTACGCTTCCCACTTTATTCTCTCCATCATGGTCCGATAAAACCGCATTTTGGACACTTGTATAATCGCCCAAACTTTCTACATTTGGCGCATCGTCTTATCATTATTTCTCCACAGTTTGGGCATAGAAACTTTGTGGCTTCCGCTCCAGGCGGGATTGGTTTGCCACAGTTCGTGCAGGTAACCAGAGTTAGGGTTGACGCTTTTTCAACCATCTGCATTCCTCAATGGGATGACTCTTGTAATTGCTAAGCTTCCTTATATTTTATGCGTTTTTAAATTTAGCCTAGCGCTTTAAAATCGCGTTAGCAAATTTATATCGCCCTTTCGCGTTATTGTATTCTATGGGATTATTGTGGGCGTAAATCTGCGCGACCTCGTTCCAAAAACTTCCATTAAGCTTGAAGATCTGAGTGGAAAATCCATAGCTATAGACGCCTATAACGCGCTTTACCAGTTTCTGGCTATAATTCGCCAGCCAGATGGTACACCTTTGAAAGATAGTAAGGGGCGAATTACAAGCCACTTAAGCGGTCTTCTCTACAGAACAAGCAACCTTGTGGAGCTTGGAATCAAACCAATATACGTTTTTGACGGGGTGCCGCCAGCCTTAAAAGAGGTTGAAATTAAACGGCGTATGAAAGCCAAAGAAGAAGCCCTAATAAAATATGAGCAAGCCTTAAAAGAAGGCAAAATTGAAGAAGCAAGAATGTATGCTCAAGCAACATCCCGCCTTAAGGATTACATGGCTGAAGACAGCAAACGCCTTTTAGATTTAATGGGAGTTCCATGGGTTCAAGCTCCCAGCGAAGGTGAAGCGCAAGCAGCTCACATGGTGAAACGGGGAGACGCTGACTATTGTGCAAGTCAAGACTATGACAGCCTACTTTTCGGAGCGCCAAGGCTTATTAGAAACGTGACAATTTCCGGGCGAAGAAAACTGCCAGGTAAAACCGTCTACGTTGAAGTTGTGCCCGAGGTTGTTGAACTGGAACATGTTCTAAAGGAGTGCGGGATAACTCATCAACAGTTAATCGACGTAGGCATACTTATTGGAACAGACTTTAATCCTGAAGGTGTTAAAGGACTTGGGCCGAAAACAGCCTTGAAACTAATAAAGGAATATGGAAGCCTAGAAAATGCCTTGCCTTATTTAAAAAATGCAGAGTTTCCAGCGGATCCAAAGAAAATTAAAGAAATTTTCCTTAACCCCAAGGTTACAGATGATTACAAAATAGAGTGGAGAGAGCCTGATGTGGAAGGCGTAGTCGACTTTATTTGCAGGGAAAGAGACTTCTCAGAAGACCGCGTAAAAAAAGCGTTAGAGAAAATGCAGAAAGGAATAGCCAAATTCGAGGGGAAAACAACTTTGGAGAAATGGTTCGGATGATTTGAGCGTTTAAAATCCTTTAAAAGTTGAGTTGTCTCCTAAATTTTATGTCCGTAGCGTCCAGTCAATGGAACGAAGGCAACCCCGCCCAAATTTTCTTCTCTGATTTTGCCGTCAACGCCTTTTGTAACTTTTATGAGACTTTGGAATAGATGCGCACTTCCAACGGGAATAACCATGATTCCACCGGGTTTCAACTGATCCATCAAGGGCTTTGGAATCTGTGGGGCTGCGGCTGTAACGAGAATTCGGTCGTAAGGGGCTTTTTCCGGATAGCCCATAGAACCGTCAGCACAAATTATCGTAACACGGTCTCCATAGCCGGCTTTCATTATGTTTCTTCTTGCTGAATCCGCCAAGCTTCCAATTATTTCTACTGTGTAAACGTGGCCCCATTCGCTTCTGGGAGCTTCTCTTGGGGCAACTATTTCCGCTATTGTAGCAGCGTGCCACCCTGAACCAGCTCCAACCTCAAGCACTTTGTGGCCTACTTCCAATTGGAGGGCTTCATTCATTATTGCAACCATGTTTCGCCTAGCTCAGCTTTAGGGCTGAGGCTATGTGGCGCAGAGACTGTTTGCCCAAAACCAATTGGAAGAGGCGTGTCCGCAGCGCTGTAAGACTGCATGTTTTCTGGCAGAAACTTCGCCCGGGGCACTGAGCGCATAGCTTTAATCACTTTTGGAGAGCGGAGTATGCCTTCCTTTGTTAAATTTTCGATGAGCCTTTGCCAATCCTTCTCCAAGCTTAAACACCGATTAAGTAGAATGCAGACTAGCATTTAACATTTGCATCCTCAAACTGGAATGCCCTTTTATTTTACGGTTACAGATTTTGCTAGGTTTTTAGGCATGTCTGGGTTGTGTCCTTTTTCAACAGCCATATAATATGCTAAAAGCTGTAGTGGGATGACGAAGGGTATGGGGGATAATACATCCGGGACGCCTTTTGGCACCTCCAAATAGTCGTCTGCAAGCTTTTTAACTTCCTCATCATCCTCCTCTATGACTGCTATTATTGTTGCTCCTCGTGCTTTCATCTCCATGATGTTCCCTATTATTGTCCTATGGGTTTCGTCTTTTGGGCAGATGAAAACTACCGGGAACCCTTGCTCAACAAGGCTTATGGGTCCATGTTTGCTTTCGCCTGCTGGAAAGGCTATGGCTGGAACATAGGCTATTTCCATGAGTTTAAGTCTGCCCTCATAGGCTGTGGCGGTGCTTATTCCTCGACCTAGGAAAAAGAAAATCTTTGCATCCTTGTACTTTTTAGCAATGCCTTTAACCTTCTCTTCTTGTTTTTCAATTATTTTCTTAACAATGTCAGGTATTTGCTCCAGTTTTGCCTCTAGAAAGTCCATCTCATCCTGTGAAATTTTCCCCCTTTTCTTTGCAAGCCTAAGGGCAAGCTGGGCAAGAACTGAAAGCTGAGAGGTGAAAGTTTTTGTTGCAGCAACGCCGATTTCTGGGCCAGATTGTTGGCTGATGTAAACTCGTGAAACTCTTGTTAAGGTGGAGCCTATAACGTTTGTTAATCCTAGTACTGTTGCGGCTCTTTGTCGGGCAGCGTTTACCGCTGCAAGAGTATCTGCGGTTTCTCCTGATTGGCTTACTGCTAAAATTGTGCTGTCAATGTTTACGGATTTGCCGTGTTGTTCCATGAACTCCGAGGCTATTACTGGATAAGTGGCGAGAAAAGCGAGTTTAGAGAACATGTAAGATGCAGCTAAACAAGCATGATAGGAGGTTCCGCAAGCCACTAGGAAAACTTCGCGGGCGCGGTCTAGGAAAGTTGCCATCAAGTCAAGGTAATGCTCCTGCAGCCTTAACGTGTTCCTTAGGCATATGGGCTGTTCATGAATCTCTTTCAACATGAAATGGGGATAACCTTGTTTAACAGCCATTTCAGGCGTCCAATCAATAAGCTTAGGCTCCCGCACTACAAGGCTTGAATCTGCAATTTTTCTAATTTCAAAGCCTTCTAATGAAAGGGTTACAAGTTCTCCGTCATCAATTATAACCGCCCTATTGGTTAAGGGCAGAAAAGCTGGAATGTCCGAAGCAAAGTATAACGCGTTTTCTCCTAATCCTAAAACAAGCGGGCTCTCGTTTCTTGCGCATACAATTTTGTCCGGCTCCTTAGTGGAAATTACGGCGATAGCATAAGAGCCTTCAAGCTTCTTGACTGTTTCGAGAACGGCATCCGCCAAGTTTATCGACGGATTATTTTTGAATGCTTCTTCAAGAAGGTGGGCTATAACTTCCGTGTCTGTTTTAGATTTGAAAACATGACCCTTGTTTTCCAATTCAAGCTTTAACTCGGCGAAGTTTTCGATAATTCCGTTGTGTACTATGGCTATTTCACCATTACAGTCAACATGGGGGTGTGCATTAACTTCTAAAGGGGCTCCATGCGTAGCCCATCTGGTATGCCCGACACCTATGCTCCCAGGCAAAGCGTCAAGGTTATGAATTTTGTGAACTTCATCGATTTTCCCACAGTCCTTTTTTATGTACAGTTTTCCATCGTGAATTGTTGCTTCGCCTACAGAGTCGTAACCACGATATTCGAGTCTTTTTAGAGCCTGGTGAATTATTGGCGCAACATTTCCTTCCTTAAGAATGCAGCCGAATATGCCGCACATTTTAAGCCTCCTAGTTTTTTATACGTTTCCGTGCGCCATATCAAGCTTCTTTTTGCCTAATAAGCATTTTTAATGGAAAAATTTTAATTCTAAAAAATTTTTGCGAATGTTTTCCAATACCTATTTGTTTTTGGTCATCTAAAAGGGTTTTATTCTTGACAGCTTTAATAAAAAATTTATAACAGTTCTCTAGGCATTGAGGCTTCTAACTATAATAAAAATTTTAATAATAGATTAGGCTTTATGCATACGAAAAGCCATGGACAAAAAACTTCTGCTCCACGATGATGGAAAAACACATAAAATTAAAGAAATTAAAATGTTCGATGATCCGCAAAAGCTTAAAATGATTTTAAACAAGCTCAGCTGGAAAATTTTGGTTATGCTTTCTGAAAAAGAAATGTACCCGTTGGAAATAGCTAAAGCCTTGGGAATCCACGAGCAAAGAGTCTATTACCATATAAGAAAGCTTGCAAAGGCCGGAGCCGTAACAGTCGTGAGGCAAGAAGAGAAAAAGGGGGCAATAGCAAAATACTATAAGGCGAAATCCTCCGCCTTTGGGATAGAACTTCCTCAAGAGTATAAGCCTATTGAACGGCTTCCAACATTTGAGGATTATGATAAACTACAGAAGTTCTTCAGCGAATTTACACGAGAAAACGGGAGCTTTGATGGTAAAATCGTTGTAGGCAGTCCTACGCCCCACGGTCCCTTCAAAACAAGCGCCAGAGACGGGCATTATGCTTCCTATTTGACTTTCTTCCTTGGGCGGTTCACCAGGGCGCCAGAGGACTTTGCCATAAAACTCGATGTGGATGTAAAAGCGGAAAAGGAAGAAAAAAACAATCTAGTGCTTGTGGGCGGTCCGGGAACAAACCTTCTGACGCAAGAAGTGAATGATTATCTCCCCATAAGGTTTAACATGAAGCCTTCTGAGCAAGGCTTCTTATTTGGCGGGTTGGTATCCCAGAAAACCTCGCAAGTATATACTGCAGACAGTGTTGGGCTTGTAGCGAAAATTGTTAACCCCTGGGATAAAAGCAAGCGGGTTATAGTTTTGGCTGGAAACAAAGCAGTGGGCACAAAGGCTTGCGTTTTGGCGTTGACCAATTTTTGGGAAAAAACCTTAAAGAACTATAATGGTGAGGACACGTTTGCAGTGGTTATACAGGGTTTCGACTTAGACGGTGATGGAAAGGTAGACTCCATAGAGGTTCTTGAATAGGCTTGGAAAGGCTTTAGCGGAGTGCATGGTTTGTTTGAATATAAGCGAAGTAGTTATGGCATATGGACATGAAAACATAAGAGCTACCCACAAGTCTACGCTTGAGATTACAAAAGAAAAATGGTTATCTAAAAAGGGAGACTGCATAATCGCCACATCAGCAGATAAGGGTTTACCCGAACTGAGTAAGAGGTTTAGGGAAAGCTTGCGCAAGGAAAACTCTAAACTAGCAATTCTTATTGAGGCTGGAGGAATAAGGGAGGTTATAAACGCCTATGGTAGTCCGTTTCTTGTTTTCACTCATCCTACAGATATGGTTGTGAGGAAAAGCAATTACATATGTAATCGCACATTGGCAATCCGCGCAGATAAAGCCGCATGTAATCTTTCAAGGGAACTTGTGGAGAAACTTAAAAATCCCGGCGAGAAAGTGCAAATCACGTTAATTGTGAGGTTTTAGAAAATTTTAGCATCCAAAACAACCTGCCACTCATATGGAGCTGTTTCCCGAACAAACCTTGAAAAGAGAATTTCATCCACTTTCCTACCGAATTTTTCAACTTCTTCCTCAAATTTGAGTTTTAAATTTTCGAGGGAATTAGACGCCTTTATAAAGCTGTAGAAATGTATGATGCCCCCTTCGGGTTTTAATGCTTCGCAAGCAGCATCTACAAACTCCATTGCGTTTTCGGGCAGGTTCATGATTACCCTGTTTGCCGACCCTTTAAACATCTTTTTAACAATTTGCTTTGCGTCTCCCAAAATCGGGTAAACTTTTCCTTCAACCCTATTAAGTCTAATGTTTCTTTTTAGGAGGGCAACTGCGTTGGGGTTTATGTCTATTGCGTAAACTTTAACGTTTTCGTGTATTTTAGCAATAAGTATCGAGAAGGGACCGACTCCAGCAAACATGTCTATGACTGTTTCGCCATTTTTGACCATTGAGGATACACGGCTGTGTTCGTATGAGAGGCGTGGTGAAAAATAGGCCTTAGCTAAATCCACATAATATTTGCAACCATGCTCTTTGTGGATGGTTTCTGTTTTAGGTTCTCCAGCTATTATGGTGAATTCCCTTAGACGGTATGTTCCAGCGATTGCTCCAGCTTTAGCCAAAACTGTTCGCACGTTTTTATGTGCTTTTATAATAGCATGGCCTATATCCGTTTTGTAGGCTTCGAGTTCTGGAGGAACTTCAATTACCGCTATGTCTCCGATGAAATCTATTGCCTTGGGAAGACTCGCTAACAGATATGGCGGAAGCCTATCCTCTAGAAGGTCAAAGTATGTAGTTATGTATTTTTTCCTTTCTGGAAAAATACGGGTTAAGACTTCGATGCTTGAAACCTGTTTTTTAAGGGCTTCCATCTCGTCTTGTGAGAGGTTTCGTGTTAACGGCAAATAGATGTAACTGGAATCCCTCTGAATTTCTAGCTCTTTATTTAGGATTTTGAGCTTGCTAGCAAGGGTTATGATTTTTTCACCGTTGATTTTTGGGGTTTTAAGGCATATGGACTCTTTGGGCATGAAATCACTAATAATTGGCTTCTGGTTTATTCAATTATCTTGAAAAAGTCTCTTTCTGTTATTATGCCTACAAGCTTCTCGTTTACAACCACTGGCAAAGCGCCTAGATTTTTCTCGCGCATTATTTTTGCTGCTTGCCCTACATCTGCATCTGGCGTGATTGTTGCGACATCTTTTGCCGCTATATCGATGGCCAACGTGTTTAAAACCTGGGTTAGCGTTCCAGATTTCAAGTGTTTGAAGACTTCTCCTGAGCCGAAGAAGCGTATAATGTCCATGGCTGTTATTATCCCTACAACCTTTTCGTCTGAAATTATGGGGAGTCTTCTGAAGCCTTGAGCGATCATAGTTTTTTCTGCTTCAAAGATTGTTGTTTTTGGCGTTGCGGTTGCCACTTTTTCAGTCATTATCTGGAAAACTTTTACTCCGCTGAGTCTATCCGCAAACAAGTTGGCTATGTCCCTTTCCGTGATTATCGCCTTGACGCGGTTTTCTTCATCTACAACGGGCAAACCGCCTACATTTTTCTCCTTCATTAACTGGAGTGCTTCGCTTATTTTTGCTGTAATGTTAATCGAGAAGACTTTTTGAGTCATCACAAGCTTTATTGGTTCATTTATGGCTTTGAAAATGTTTCCAGAAAACTTTTGCTGGACGATTTCGAATTTTTTGCCCCCGCCGAGATAATCAATAATGTCTGTGGCAGTCACTATTCCCTCCAGAGTCCTTGTTCCCGGGTTGGCTATTGGTATTCTGCGAAATCCTTCTTTCGCCATCATTTTGACGGCATCGTAGACCGGCGTTGTAGGAGCCATTGTGATAACGGGACTTTTTGCAACGTGCAGTATTTCGCTTTCGCGCTTTTGAGTGGAAGATGTTTTTAGAGAGACTGGACCTTTGCCGCGTAATGTTCTTCGGAAGGTTTCCCTACTCAAATTTTCACTCTCTCATTTTACTATTAATTTCGCTATGTCTTCGCGGTCCAGGATTCCCAAAAGTTTTCCATCTTCATCTGTGACTGGAACTCTTCCAATGTCTTTTGAAATCATGATTTTTGCTACCCTTATGGCCTTTATTGATGGCTTTACTGTTATAACTTGGGTTTTCATGATTGAAGAAATTTTTGTCGGCGACCTGAATCTTCCCTTGGCAGATTCAAATGTTGGCATTAGGGCTCCACTTTCTAAAAGATCTTTTTGCGTTATTATGCCTACGAGTTTTCCTTTCGCAGTTACCGGTAGTCCGGCAAAGGCTTTGGTTTGCATAAGACGCCAAACATTGTCAACTTCATCTTCTGGTGAACAAGCTAAAACGTTTGTTGACATTATTTCTGAAACTGGTTTTGCAAGTTTTTCTGGGCTGGTCTTAATTATGTTTTCTATAAAGTTTTCTAAGCCTAAAACTCCCTTTAGAATTTTTTCTGTTGGGGAGTTTACCACCGGGATATACCACTCGTCTAGTTGAATCATTTCCTTAACTTTTTGGAAGGCTTCGTCTTCTGGCGTGGCGGTTTGTTTCGGTTGCGTCATTATGCCTTTTACTTTTATCGGCGATATGGATGATGATATGCTCATTATTGCACTGCGGGAAACTATGCCTAAAAGTTTTTTATCTCTATTTGTTACCGGTAAAATTCTTACAGAGAAATCGCGTATGACTGCGCGGGCTTTTGTTGCCAGTTCATCCTCATAAATAAAGGGATGCTTTTCATTTACTATTTCTTTAACACGCAAAAAATCTCCCCTTTTATTCGCTTTCCAGCTCGGCTCTGCAGTCTTCGCAGACGAATTCTCCGTTAAATTCTTTAAGGTTGTCTGACCATCCGCCACAGCGGTCGCAGTATCCGGCTAGGGATGCGCCTTCTTCTGTTGTTGTTTGCGCTATGTTTTCTCCTTCTATACGGGCTTTTTCCTGTATGGTTTCTATGAGTTCCGGCATTACGTTTAGAATGTCTTTGCTTGAGAGCAGCCCTACCAGTTGCCCCTTGTATACGACTCCAAGTCTGCGGATGTTTAGCCTGTTCATTCTTCTGGCAGCTTCGTTTATGGTTTCATCCGGCTCTATGGTTATTAGGGGGGTTGTCATGACGTCCTTAGCTTTTAGGGAGTCTGGCTTCACGTTTTTGGCAAGCACTCGCGTTATGAGGTCTCTTTCCGTTATTATTCCTATGGGTTTTCCATCTTTGCTTGTTACTATTATGCAGCCTAAGCCATGTTTGTCCATGAGTTCTGCAACGTGGTTTGCTGCGGCTTCTTCGTCGACGGTTATAACTGGGCTGCTCATAACATCCCTAACCAGCATTCTAGGTCTTAATCCAATTTCCGCCATGGTTTTCAGCCACTTGAACGCGCAGTTTTCTTTCTAACTCACTCAGAATGAAAACATACATTTAAAACTTATTATGTCTCTACAGTTGTTGTAATCTGTGGGATGAGGGAAGTTTATTAGACTGGTATTGTTTGGTTTTAGTTCAGCCGAGGAGAAACATAATGTTGAGGACAAATGTTGATAAGCTTGTTAAAATTTCGGTTGTAGGCGAAGTAGCAAGTCCAGTCTATGGAAGAGGCGTGTACAACATTTCAGCTGAAGGGGTTCCTATGGTTTTGCCGGGAGTCGGCGGAATAACCTACAACGTGCGGGTTGGCGATCCTGCTTGCGGCTGGGAGGCCGACCATGTTGAGCCTGGCGTAAGCATAGAAAATAAGGAGAATGACCCGCGTTATGGGCACGGCGCGAACACAGCTTTAAATGTGCTTTCCTGTGTTGGAAACGAGGCGGTTGTGGTTTCAGGCGACTCTAAAGGTTCACAGGGCGTTGTTACGGGAAAGCATGGTGGAATAGAACATGTGCTAGTGGATTTTCAGCCTGAAACCCTTGAGAAGCTTATGCTTGGCGACAAGGTGCTTGTGAAGGCTTTCGGCGTCGGCTTAAAACTATTGGACTTTCCAGAAGTTAAGGTTATGAATATGGATCCGCGTTTCTTGGAGGCTTTGGATCCAAAGCCCGTTGGCGATAAGCTTGAGGTTCCGGTTACCCATGTGATTCCAGCGGCGATTATGGGTTCAGGCTTAGGCGCCAATCAGACTTACTCGGGCGACTATGATATTCAGCTTTTCGACGAAGCCACTCGCCTGGAATATGGCCTTGACGATTTGAGGCTTGGCGATTTAGTGGCCATTCTTGACGCTGACCACTCTTATGGACGGATTTACCGTAAAGGCGCGGTTTCAGTAGGCATAGTAGTCCATACGAACTGCGTTACTTCAGGACACGGACCGGGGGTTACAACGCTTTTCACTTCGTCTTCTGGAAAGATTATCCCAAAAATTGACTCTCAGGCTAATATTGCTTTGTTGCTAAAGTTAAGGACAGATATATAAGTAAGCATGGTTATATGTGCTGTTAGAGTCTTTAGTGAGATGTTGAGGTTATGCCTTACAAGAGGAAGAGTCGTGGGCGTTCAAAGGGCGCTAAGGGTAGAAGCGGTTTTGTCCAGTGTGCCAACTGCGGCGAGCTTGTGCCGCGGGATAAAGCAAAAAAGGTCACGCGGAGAGTGTCCCTTGTAGATCCTGCTTTGGCTAAGGAGCTTCGCCAGCGAGGGGCTTACATTTCTGCGCCTGTGGATACCAAATACTATTGTGTTTCTTGTGCGGTGCATTATGGCATTGTGAAAGTCAGAGCCAAAGATGAACGACGCCTGCGGGTCAGCAGAAGATTCTAGGGTTTAGGCTTTTCCCCTTTCTTTAAAGCTTTGTAAGCATATAGGCTTCTCTGTAGTACGGTTAGGTTTGTTAAGACTGCCAGTATTATCATGGCTGCTTCTATAGCGTTTGCAACGGCAGTTTCTATTAGGCTTGCAGCTGCGAGTATGAGTATGCGTTCTGCTCTTTCCGCTATGCCTACAGTTTCCATTTTTATGTCTGCGGCTTCAGCTCTTGCGCGGGTGTAGCTTACCAGTAACGAGCCTATTAACGCTATAAGTCCCCACGGAACCGTGCAGAGCCCGCCAAATATTATGCCAGCGTAGACTGCTGAGTCCGCGTACCTGTCCAACAGCGAGTCTAGGAAACCTCCGAAAGGTGTTGCCTTCTGGCAAAGTCTTGCTATGGCGCCGTCTAGGACGTCGCAGTATCCCGATAAAAGAAGCAGAGCCACAGCTAAAATCAAGTTTTCGCGTCCACGGGTGTAGGCTAATGCCGCTAAAAAAGCTAAAACTATGCCTGTGGCGCTTACCATGTTTGGCGTTAAGCCTATTTTGTCGGCTGCTTTTGCCTGTACAGCTATAGCGGATTGCACTTTAGCCTTAAGCTTTGTCAGCATTGGTTTTCGCTTTTGTGTGTGTTGGCAATTCTTATTTAAGAATTGGCGTACAGTTTTTAGTTTGCGGGTTATGTTTAAGAGGTTTTAGATACCATCTCTCTATAGTTTGGTTGAGAAAACAGCCAATAAAAGCCCCTCCCCCTATAGATTTTTACCATGTTGTCCAAAACTTTCTATTAGCAACATGAACTAGAAAACATACGGTCAAGTTTTTAACGTGTTCTGCGATCCGTCTATTTCGGCGAGAAAATACGGAAGATTCTTAAATGGAAGCCTAAATTCAGAGTGGAGTGTGGAACCGCTTTGGAGTGTTAAGTTTGTCTAAGAGAAATATTTTGGAAGATGTGGCTTCAGAAGTTAAGGTTTGCATTAAATGTGATCTTTGGAAAACTCGCAAAAACGCTGTTCCAGGCGAAGGAAATCCAGATGCCAAAATCATGTTTGTTGGTGAAGCGCCTGGCTACTGGGAAGATGTTAAGGGTCGGCCGTTTGTTGGCGCTGCTGGAAAATTTTTGGACACGCTTTTGGCTGAAGCTGGGCTTTCAAGAGGCGAAGTTTTCATATGTAACGTTTTGAAGTGTAGGCCTCCTGGAAACCGTGAACCTTTGCCCAGTGAAATCCAAACGTGCACGCCTTACTTGGATAGACAGATAAAGGTTATAGAGCCCAATCTTATCGTTACACTCGGGAATCACTCAACCGCCTATATCTTCTCCAAGGCTGGATTACCATTCAACGGCATAACTCAAACGAGGGGGAACTTCTATCAGGTGAATGTTCTAGGTTTGGCGGTTACGGTTTTTCCAACTTTTCATCCAGCAGCGGGGCTTTACAGCGCCAAATACAAGCAGCTGCTAACAGAAGACTTTAAACTGCTTAAAACCAAAAATTCTTGAAATAGAGCTTATCTAGGCTAGTCTAACTTTTTGACAGTTTTCAACTCTTTTAGCAGCTCCTCAGCATTCTTGAAGGTTTTAGATGGGAGCTCCGCTAGCAACTCCGCAAGCCTAACTTGTTTGCCCTCTTCCACTTCCACAAGACGCCAGCCAACCTTCTTAATCAGTATACTCTTAGGCACAGGATAACGAGTTTTTTCAACAACGCTTTTTATGGATTCCAAACCCACAGAACCTGTAATTTTTGGAAACTTCCCCTTTGCCAAATACTCCATAAAACGCAACCCATCCTCAAACATGGAGAGGTTGTTAAAAAGCACGTAAACCGTCTTGCCTTCTTCTTCAAGGGGCTTTAAAATATCCCTTAGTTTTCGCAGTTCCACGTCGCTGTACTGGTAATAGTATAGCTCCTTGCCCAGGCCATGCAGCCTAAAATAGGCGGTTAGGCCTGTGTAGGCGGGCAAAACCTTAAACGGGTCTGTAACATGCACAATGTCTAAGCTACTTAAGACTTGCCCTAGCCTTTCATAAACCTCTGGCTTTTCCCATTCTGGCCCACGGGTTTCCCAAACCAAAACCATGTCTTCACGATTAACACTCTTAAAAAATTTCTCTGCATCATCAAGCTTGTCAGGCTTAAAAGAGCCCGGCGTTTGTATAAGCAGTATTTTTGAATTTAGAGTTTTGCATATTTTTTTCATGTTTTCGAAGGCTTTGAGGCATGCCTCATCCAGCTTCATTTTTGACTTGTGGCTTATATCTTGGTGGGCTTTAACAGTGAACTCAAAGTTTTCAGGCGCCTTTGCACGCCAACCTTCAACAGTTTCCAGCCGCGGATACTCGTAAAAGGTGCTGTTCAACTCCACAAGCCCATAGCGTTCAAAGTAACGTTTCATAGAGGTTGGGAAACCGCAGCATCCAACCTTAATCACGCTTTTCCCAGCCTAGGTGCTTACTTTTGGAGGCGGGCGGACGGGCTTCCCAAGTTTTCTACGCAATGCAATGCGGTAAAGCTTTCTCAAAGACTTTACAAGCTGTTCAACACTTGGCAAAGCTGAATAAATCAGCGGTATACGGTCATATTCCGCTAAACGGATTGAGTATTCGTCTGGTTTAAGACCATGGAAAACGACAACTTTTGGTTTTAAGCTGCTCATGCGCACAAGCATCATGGGCGAGTTCTCATCGCCAATATTTGTGAAGACAAGCGCCCTCTCAGTTGTAGCTCCAAAAAGCTGCGCGTACTCAAAACCCGAAAGCGTTTCAATAGCCTTCTTACTATCAACAACAGTGTAGCCGCAAACCTCCTTGACATGGAGGCTTGAACACGCGGCAAATTCTCCTTTAATGGCTTTACACAAATATTCCACGCGAACAGGAATCGGGAATTCCCTCAAATCCAAAACCGCCATGCTCGGCGAACTTGTAAGTATGGCAAATTCCTTTATGAAACGGCTTCCCCGCTCCTCATCAATTTTCAGCAGAGCCCAAACAAACCTTCTCACAAACCTTGTTCCAGGACTTTTCCTTCGGCCGCTTTCATAATCGCTTATCACCGAAGGCGAAAGCAACATTTTATCGGAAAGGGTTACTTGGGAAACAGCGAAAAGTTCCCGCCACTTGCGCATGGTTGCTCCAGGCTTGCTTGAAAGGATAATCTCACCAGCAATTCTCCGCGCAAGAACTTCACGGACACTGGGAGACACAGTCATATAAGCGCCCTTCCAACCCGCCAAGTTCACCCTTAAAAGATGCAACTATAAAACTCTACCGCTAAAATTGGAAAATACCAAGCTTACAAAACCCTAAAATTAGACGACAAAAAGTAAGAAAGTTCCAACGACAATCATCATAGAACCGATGGCAACTTTCGCCGTAACTTTTTCACGGAGAAAAACAATGCCGGATAATGTTGAAAATAGCGGAGTCGTCGAAGATATGGGAACAGCTTGCGATTCAGGAATGTAGGAGAAACTTAACGTTAATAGAAACCAACCTAATCCTATGGCAATGATTCCTCCGCTCAACACCATAGCCCACGTCTTTCTCCCCATTTTCAAAAAGCCTACGCCCTTCTGAACCATTGGAGTGAAAACTATCAGAAAAGCGGCAAGCGCCGTTATCCTGAGAATGTTTATTGCAAAAGCATGCTCTAAATCGGGAGTTTGTTTCATAGCTAAATTAACCAGAGAAATGCTTACTGACCAAACAACAGCGGTTAATAAGGCGATAACCGCTCCCTTAATCAATAAGTTTTTATGCACCTTCTCCATGTTAACGTCTCCCTCTCGACTTAGCAGCCAAATACCCAAAACAATAACAACTGCCGCAAAAACAACCTGCAAAGTGACATTTTCTCCAGCCAACAAAACCGCCCAAACAAGACTAAAAAGCGGATAAGTGCATGTTATTGGAACCGCGCGGGCAACTCCCAGAATCTTTAAGCTAGACAAGTATAACGTGTCGCCCAACCCTAAACCTATCAGTCCACTCACACAAGCAAGGAAAACCACATAAGTTGGCAAACCCGTTAAGATGCCAATTTTGCCCACCAAGACTAAGAATGAAATTAGCAAAACACTTGTTCCAACGCAGCGTGCAGTGTTAGCTGCAAGGGGCTTAACCTCGGCTAAAGCCTCCTTATATAAAACTGCTGAAACAGTCCAGCAGATAGCAGCACCTAAGGCTGCAAGCTCCCCAATCATTCTTCACACTCAGCGTCTCCAAGGCATTTATGAGGGAGATGCTTAAGCTGTTAAATATTTAATCCTTTACATTGTATTGCTTGGATGTTAGATATGCCATACGCCGTATATTGGTGCGCGGAAGTATGTGAAAAGTTTCCCAGAATCGCCATAGGCATAGGTGCAATCAACAATGTAGTTGTAGAAAAAGAAAACGAGAAAATTTGTGAACTGAAAAAAACAGCATATGCCGAAGTTAGAGCCAAACATGACATTGAGAAGTTAAAGGACAACCCGGTTATAAGGGCTTACAGAGACTTCTACTGGAAACTGGACATAGACCCAACGAAGACAAGGCCTTCAGGCGAAGCATTGCTCCGAAGAGTTTTGCACGGCAACGAACTTCCAACAATATCTACGGCAGTGGACGCTTACAATTTAGCTTCAATGAAAACCATTATTCCCATAAGCGGCTTCGACATGGAAAAAGTGAACCCCCCCTTCAATGTGCGCTTTGCAGAAAACGGCGAAGAATTCATTGGAATCGGAATGGGCAAACCTGTAATGTTAACAAGTAAAACGCTTATTTTAGCCGACAGCAAACGCATTTTATGCATTTACCCCTACAGAGATGCAGACCATACAAAAATAACCGAAAAAACAAAAAACATCCTTATAGTTGGATACGGCGTCCCAGGAATAACTCGGGAGCAGCTTGAAGAGGCTGTGGAAATGGCTTTATCTTACATTAAAACAGCTTCAGGCGGAGACATTGAAATAGTAAAAGTTTTCAGCGCTGTCCACGAATAAAGTGTCGAGGGTTTTCGATTTGGCTTTCAAGAATATGATGGCGGAAACAGCGAAAGCCAAAGAATCCAACATTGTTTTGGCTTTAGATTTTCCCTTTGAAAAACCTGAAAACCGCCAGACTCTCCACCGCAAAGCAGAGCATGTATTGGACGCGGTGCACCCATACATCTGCGCTGTGAAATTTAACCACCATCTAGTTCTTCCCCTAGGCACTTTTAACGGTGTCCAAAAACTTGTGAGAAAGGTACATGAAAAAGGGTTATTGGCGGTAATGGATTGCAAAGTGAACGACATAGGCGCAACAAACCAAATAATAGCCGAATATTATTATGAGGCTGGTTTTGACGCCTTAATAGCGAACCCCTTTGTAGGCTGGGAAGAAGGCTTAAAACCGGTTTTCGAAGTTGCCCAAAAACTGCAGAAAGGCGTGGTTTTACTGGTTTATATGAGTCATAAGGGGGCAAGTGAAGGATATGGACAGACCGTGGTTGACGCTGAAACTGGCCTCAAAACTCCCCAGTACATGCTTTTTGCAAGAAAAGCCTTAAAATGGAATGCTGACGGCGTAGTTGTAGGCGCTACATACCCCGAAAAAATACGCGAAGTTTGCGAAGTGCTTGGCAGAAAAATCCCTGTATACTCGCCTGGCGTGGGTGCTCAAGGCGGAGAAATTGAGTTGGCTTTAAAGGCTGGCGCAGACTACCTCATTGTGGGGCGCGCCATAACTTTTTCGGAAAATCCAGCCGAATCTGCCAAGAATATTAGAAACATTGTAAAGCATTTTAAAGCATTTTAAAAATTGAAAGGCTTATCTTTCACGTCTTTCCCATAACTCTTTTTTAAGCATGTCCCTAACGGCTGATCTTATTGCGGCACTTCTACTTGGGTACATGTTTGCCCTTACCAGCTCGTCTAATCCTTCAAGGTAAGCTTCAGGCAATAACACGGTTACGAGTTTCATGTTTTCCCCTTCAAACATATTATGCATATAACATGTGGCAAATATAAAACTTTAACAAAGTTTTCGGTTAACACTCTCCGCGGTTGAATGGAGTTCCTTCATTATATTTTGAAAAGTTTTAGGTATATCGTCCACGTGAAGGGCGCGGCGGCGTAATCCTTCTTGCACGGTTCCAGCTGCGATTAAGAGACCGCCTAAGACGTCGCTTATGGTGGGGTCTGGAAACAGTATTAGGGCCAAGCCAAACTTAATTAGCCAAGGTTTTTCGCCGTTTTTCCAAAGCTTTTTTGTTGATTTTACTTCTTTTAAGGATTCCTTCATAGAATTTAGGAAGTCGATGTAACTTTTGTTCAGATCGTTTAACGTGCTTGCTAATGTTTTTACTTCATCCATCTTCATTGAATTATCCCTCTTTTTCCAGAGTATAGCATCTTGCATAGAAAAACTTTAACTTCCTAAATTTTCCCTTTGCAAGGCTTTTTCTGCGGAAAGAAACTGCATATTTTAAAAATCCTTCTCAAACTCGAACAGCTTTTTCTCTAAGTTTTACATTTAATGCGTGAAAATTTTGCGGCAGTCAAAAGTGGGTGGATCTACCAAAAACATTATTTTTGCAAGGGCCTAATCTAAAAGTGCTTATTGGACTGATTTGGGGGTTGAGAGATTGAGAGATGAGCATTATGGGTTTATTCTGCTTTCTGACGAAAAATGGTGGAATAGGCTTTGTGAGCGGAACAGAACCGGCAGCCAAACCCATGCCTTTGTGCGTAGAAGCCTTGTGGGACCGTTGGAAACCCAGAAACTGCTTTTTTATGTTAAACGTCCCGCCATGCAAATAAAAGGTGTTGCAGATTTTATCGAACGCGTAGCTGGAGACTACAAAGAGCTTTGGAGCAAGTATGGTAGCGAAACGTGCCTGAAATCCTTTGAAGATTATTTGGATTTCCTTCAAGGAAGACGCAAAGTAACCTTCATTAGGTTTACAAATTTTTGCGAGCTTGAAGCACCAGTTTCAATGGAGGCGCTAACTAGGGTTTTAGGTATTTTAAAGGTGCCGAGGGGCGGTAAATACATAAACCGTGAAATGGTGAATCAATTAACTGTTTAAGGAGTGCCTTCGTTATGGAAAGTTTCGATCCTGGAAAATTCATTGAAAAACAAATTGAAGAACTACGGAAAAGCATAGGCAGCCAAAGAGCTTTAGTTGCTGTTTCAGGAGGTGTAGACAGCACCACGTGCGCTGTTTTGACGCGTAAGGCTATTGGCGAAAACCTTGTCTGTGTGATTTTGGATGACGCTTTCATGCGAGAAGGCGAACCGGAAAAAGTAGCTGAAATCCTTTCAAGAGAACCCCTCAACGTGCCAGTCAAAATTGTCAATGTCCAGGAACGCTTTTTAAATGCCATGAAAGCCTTAAGGGACGCTGAAGAAAAGCGTAAAAAGTTCCGCGAAACCTTCTACACAGTCTTAAGCGAAACCGCCAAAAAAGAAAATTGTCCAGTTCTAGTGCAAGGCACGATCCGCGCTGATGTTGTGGAAACTGTTGGCGGTGTGAAAACGCAACACAATGTTCTTGAACAGATAGGCATAAACCCCATGGAAAAGTTCGGCTTTAAAGTCGTTGAACCCCTATTGGCTCTTTACAAGGAACAGGTGCGGATGGTTGCAAGATGCTTGGGTTTGCCTCCGGAAATTTCTGAGAGGCAGCCGTTTCCCGGGCCAGGTCTCTCGGTGCGGGTTGTGGGCGAAATCCGTACAGACAAGTTGGACTCTTTAAAGAAAGCCACCGCCATAGTTGAAAGTGCGCTTGCGGAGCATAAGCCAAGCCAATATTTTGCCGCAATAATTGATAATGAAGTATCTTCAAGGGAACCATCTATAATGCACCTGCGGGAAACTGTGGCCCGTTTTCTAAATGTTCCATCAAGAAGCGTTGACGTGAAAATCTTTGTAGATAAGGCCACCGGGTTAAAGGGCGGCGAGAGACGTTACGGAAAGATAGTTGGCGTAAAAGCTGAAACAGCAGAGGGCAAGGCCTATCAAGTGAATATACAGAATCTTGTTTCGTTGCAGGCGAAGATAACAGGTGAAAACCAAACTATAACGAGAGTTCTATACGCTGTTAGGGAATTGCCGGAGAAGAAGTCCTACGTCATAAGCATAAGGGCTGTGCAGACAAAGGATTTCCTAACAGCAAAAGTCTCGGAAATACCATGGAAAACTCTCGAGAAAGCAGCAGACAAGATTGTTGAAAAATGCCCCAATGTTTCAGCAGTTTACTATGATGTTACGCCTAAGCCACCGGCTACAATAGAAATGGAATAAGAGCGTTAAGCCTCCTTTTTCTCGGGCTCCTTAACTTTAAACAAGAGTATAATTAGGGCAGTGATGTCCAGTGGAATGCATAACCAGAAGGGTGCTGCAGGATCTAGATTCTCGTATAGGAAGCCTCCTGCAAAAGACCCCAAAGCTCCCGCAAGGATGTAGATGGCGCCAGTGCTTCCCAATATTCTGCCTCTAGACTCTTTAGGAACCATATCTGCTTGCAGCGCTGCTGTTGCTGGACCTAAAAGAACCCAGGCTATGGCTAAGGAAACGTAGACTATTGCAAGCATTAAGAAACTCTTGGAAAGGATAAAGAAAATCGTTGTCAGCGTGAATATTATGTGGGCTAATATGAGGGCTTTCTTTCTTCCAAAAACATCTATGGCTTTGCCTAGAAAAAGCCCAACAGCGAAAATTGTCGCCAGATTTATGGTGTTCACTGCACCCCATTCAACATCGCTTAATCCAACAACGTGCAAAACGTAAAGGGAGCTGAAACGATAAAATATGGGGTCTATAAATGCTATCATTAAAGTTGACATTATAAGGAAAACAAAACTCTTGGGCATAAGTTTCCAAGAAGCGAAAATTTCTCCAGCAGAGTCCTTAAACGCTAACTTAAGCTCTCTCAAACTGATTTTTTTCGGCTCCTTCAATGTCTCTTTAAGGAAGGCATGGCGTAGAACAGCGGCAACCAAGCTCATGGCCAATACTATTGTATATATTATGCGCATTCCAGGGTCGATGGAGTATTGACTTACTAATGCTCCAGCAATTAAAGGCGAAAAAATTGAAGGCAAAAATGGCAAAGTCATAAAAGTGGCATATCCAAAACCCCGTTTCTCAGGGGCTAGCGAGTCCGCTTCGATGGCTTCAAGAGCTGGTTGATAGATTAGGCAGAGGTTTATGACGATTACTCCAACAGCATAGAAAACCCAGTTGGAAGCCAAAATGAAAAAGATGTTTGCGAAGGCGACGCCGTAAGTCATGGTTACAATTATCTGTCTTCTGCCATGTTTGTCTGCGATGTAGCTTCCAGGAATTCGGACGAGGAATAGGATAAACGAGCCTATGGTGCCGATGATGCCAATCATGGTAGGCGTTGCTCCAAGGCTTTCTATGTATGGTGATTCAAAGGGCGACGTTATGGCATAACCTATATTGAATAGAAGGTAGCTTAGAAGAAGCACCAGGAAATTTCCCCGAATGAAGGCGAACTCATGTTTAATTTTGCCCAACATTTTGAATCACGCTTAAAAGCGCTATCTCTGATATAAACTGCTCTAAAAACCTAAATAGTGCGTCTTCTTTTTCTACTGTTGATTGGTATGTTCCGGGTTAGAGTAAACAAGATCGAGTCTATTCGCGACATCGATGGAAACCTTGGGAAACGTATCGAGCTTGTTGAGGAGCGCCAGGTTCCCCAGTTCGCGATTAGGCCTCAAACTGAAGAGGCGAAGGTTGTGCAGGAGGTTTTCCAAGCTTTGCAACAGCAGTTGCCCATTTTTCCAGCAAGAGCCCAGTTCACAATTCCGAAGATAATTCTGTTTTTGACAGAGCAAGAGTATGAAAGCTTGGGCATAGCCTTTGACGTAAACCAGGTTTATGAGATAATCCTCGAGAGCCAGGCCATAAGATTTAGGAAAACCGCATAATCTCCTTTCTAATTTTCTTTAAAGCGGAATATTTTGGGTGAAAAGAAAGTACAAACATCATGCTTCTCAAGGCGTTGCAAACGTTTTCCACGCTGGGCTTTTGGTTTTTATCGCAGTAAAGCGGAATTGGTTCTTCGTCTCCATTCTTGTAATAAACATAGATTGCTGATGCTTGATTCTTTAGGGCTACAATCTCAAGGTCTAAATTCAGCTTTTTAGCCGTCTTTCCAGCAGCTTCGCTTATAGATTTCAGTCTTCTTCTGCAAGACGCCCTATTGGAAGCGTAAACCAACAGTTTTCCACGGTTAGCCTCAAACAAGCTTAATCCCTCAGAATTCCCGTTTGAAGGTTTACTTTTAAAACAAGCGGCGAAACAACAAAATTGCCCTTTGGAGAGAGTTAAGTTAAAGTGAAAACTCAAGAAATTTATTGCCAGTAGAAGGAAAGGGTGGTGCCATGAAGGTTAGGGCACACGTGTTTGTTAGTGGGCGGGTTCAAGGAGTCTTCTTCCGATATGAAACCAGAAATGAAGCGAGAATGCGAGGCGTAAAGGGATGGGTTCGCAACATGCCCGACGGTAGGGTTGAAGCGGTTTTCGAGGGAGAGGAAGACGCCGTGAAAGAGCTTATAGAGTTTTGTAGGCATGGGCCGCCGGGCGCCAGAGTGACAAAAGTAGATGTTAAATGGGAAAGTTACACTGGTGAGTTTAAGGGTTTTGAAATAAGATACTAGCCCTTTTTGTGGGTTAAGCCCTTCTCTTTGGGACTCTGAAGTGGGATTCTTTTCCAGCGCTTACGTAGTCTCCGCCCATTCCCCGCACTATCTGGGCTATTTTTGCAAAGTTCTCACTTCCTAAAAACTGGCGGGGCTTTATCATTATGTATTCGTCTCTCTCTTCAAAGTTTAGGAGGCCCTCCAAATCCTCTGGAAACGTCATTTTAATATCTTCTATTTCCATTTTCCTTTCAGCTTCAACGGTTTCTGGCACTGGTGTAGGCGCGGAAGGCGGAGCAATCTGTGAAACTGCAATGGATTTAAGCGATGCGGCAACTATCCTAAGGTCTTCTGCGATGTTGTTTAAAACCACAAGCAGTTCGTCAACTTTTTCCACAAGTTTTTCAATTTTCTCCCTATCTAAACTCATAGGTGTGGCACGCTCTTTCAAATCTTATACCTTAGGCTGTATTTATTAATTGTTTACGCACTAAAATCTTAAGAGAAAGGAGCCCTAGTCGCCGTTGATTGAAGTTGATGGAAGCCAAAAAAGCGGAAGCGGAACCATACTTAGGCTTTCAGTTGCCCTAGCCTCAATACTTGGACAGCCGCTCCACATCTACAATATTCGACAGAACAGACCCCAGCCAGGCTTAAGACCTCAACATTTAGAGGCTGTATTAACTGCGGCTAAACTCTGCGAAGCCCAAGTGAAAGGCGCAACACTAAACTCTCGCGAGCTTTGGTTTACGCCAAAAGAAGTTGAAGGCGGAAAATTCGAGGCTGAGATCGGCACTGCAGGCAGCATTCCAATGCTTATTATGACTGTTCTGCCCATATGCATTTTTGCAAAAAACACTGTGCACCTTCACATTTCGAAAGGCGGAACAGATGTTTCTAATTCGCCCACAATAAACTATATGCGCAACGTGTTTTTGCCAGTTTTAAAACGCATGGGAGTAAACGCAGCTATAACCGTTCAAAAGTACGGCTATTACCCTAAAGGCATGGGTGAAGTAACCTTAACAGTTGAACCGTGCAAGGAGCTACAATCATTACGCCTCGAAGAGTTTGGCACTTTAAAAACTGTTAAAGGAGTTTCGGTGTGCACTTTTTTGGCTGAGAGAAGGGTTGCTGAACGTCAAGCAACAGCGGCAAATAACTATCTGAAAGCGGAAGGGTTTGCTGCAGACATCCAAATAATAAATGACAGGTCAAATCCTCTGCAGAAGGGGAGTTCCTTAGTCTTGTGGGCTGAAACCGACAGAGGCGCAATGTTGGGCGCAGATGCTATCGGCGAGCTTAAAAAGACAAGCGAAGCTGTTGGAAAGGAGGCAGCTGAAAAACTATACACGGAAATTTCTGCAAAAGCCACCGTTGATGTGCATTTGGCCGACATGCTTGTTCCATACGTAGCTTTAGCGAAGGGTGGTTCAGTTTACCTTACAAGGGCTATGTCTGATCATTTGGAAACCAACCTTTGGCTTGCTCAAACCTTTCTAGGTGTTAAGTTCAAAGTTGAAAGAGTTAACGGGCTCTACAAGGTAGAAAAGGTTGGCTAAACCTTTGAGAGCTAAAGTTAGAGGAATCTATACAACAGCCTTAACGAAATTGCTTCTGGAAAATGGCTTCCAAATAGTCCAACCTTCCCAAGCGATAAAAACACGTTTCAGTATTCCTGACAATAATGGGCCTTCAGACATAAAAGTAAAAGATAGGTATGATCTTCAAGGGGTTGTTGCGTTAGGCACAGCCGAAGCCACGGAAACCTTCAAAGCGATTACGCATTCATATTTTGAGGACGCCTTAACCAGAAAATGGAGCCTTAGCGTTGACGGCATATATAAAGGACGCGTGGTAAACGCCGATGAAAACTTGGTTTACATAGACATAGGGAGTGGAACAGTTGGGATGCTTCCAAAACAAAAGGCTTCAAGCGCAAATCAAAATGAAATGATTGTTCAAGTTGAGCGTAAAAGGCTTGGCAGAAAAACTCCAGTTTTAACAGCCCAGCTTAAAATTGTGGGAGACTACGCCATACTTGTGCGTAAGGGCAGAACTGGCGTAAGCCTAAAAATCCGAGACTTAAACAAGCGGGCGGAACTTTACGCCCTGGGAAAACAGCTTTCGCTTGAAGGTTGGGGAATAATTTGGCGGGAACCCGCAGCCCAAAAGCCAAGAGACTTCCTGGAAAAAGAGATTGCACGCCTCGCCGAAAAAGTTAAGACTTTAAACGAGAAAGCCGCATCCACAGAGGCGCCAGCCCTTCTCCTTGAAGGATTATACTTCTTAGATGTTGAATTTCCATACGTCTCAAAAAGAAAACTTGACCAGCTTAGGGCTTCAGTAACGCCAACTCTTGAAGGGCACCACTTCTACAAAAGCTGCGGCGGCAACGTTTCAGCAGCATTGGAAATGGCTGAAAAGCTTCTGGAAAAGGGCCAAAGCCATGTCGAAGTGGAAGAACTGTTTAAAAGACAAGCGCAGCCAGAGTTTCCAGGGGAAGGCGCAACCGTTGATGTGGAACATGTCAAGCTGAACGGTGCAGTGTTTCGCCTTGGACAAGCCACAATAGAAACCATAAACAACGAGGAAATAAAATACTGTAGAACTATTAGGGCGGATGGTTTTTACGACGGACTTGGAGTGGCGAAAGAGGCTGGCGACAAAGCAGTAAGCCAGACAAAACCAGGCGAATGGCACATAACAACAAACTATTTCTCCAAGGATGGAAAATGGAAAGGAGCATACATAAACCTAAACACGCCTGTGGAAGTTTATCCAACCGCAATACGTTACGTAGACTTGGAAGTTGACATCTGCATCCATCCTAACGGCAAAACAAAAATCGTAGACATGGAGAAGCTTGAAAAGGCTTTTGAACGGGGCTTTTTAAGTAAGGCGCTCTTTGAAAGGGTTAAAAATACAGCGAAGCTTTTCACCGAAAACACTTTTGTTCAAAATTTTTAGGCTAACTTTATTTAGAATAGACGCCTTTTTATTTTCTATTTCAAGGGAGAGCCCAATTGAACGTTGACCTAGTCCTAAAAGATCTGAAAGCCTACATAGATAAAACGATAATAGAGTGCTGTCTAGCGGTGAAAAAGGGAAAAATCTTCAAAATTGGAAAAGAAACACATATGCCCCAAGCTGAATCCACATTAAGCCTTAAAGGGCTTTTTGTTCTGCCTGGCCTAATAGATGCTCATGTGCATTTAAGGGATGAAGGTAAATCCCATAAAGAAGACTTTCAAAGCGGAACAGCTGCTGCAGCTGCAGGCGGAATAACCACCGTTTTAGACATGCCTAACAACAACCCGATGACTATGACCGCTGAAACATTGAGAAACAGAATGAAAATCGCTGAAAAGAAGATTTTCGTCAATGTTGGCTTTTACTCCGAATTCCCCAAAAATATGCAGGAAATAGGCGAGATAATCGGTGAAGGAGCCATAGCCTTCAAACTTTTCATGGGCGAACAGCTTGGCGGACTAAAAGTTGAAGATGATAACGCCATTAAAGAAGCCTTCAAAATTGTGGGACAACGGTTTCCTGTGGCGGTTCACGCAGAAGACAAAAAAACTTTGAAAAACTCTGAAAAAAGGCTTAAAAGCAAAGGCCGCAACGACATTGAAGCCTTTCTTGAGGCGCATTCCGAAGAAGCTGAAGTAAAGGCTGTAAAACGCATAATAGCAATTGAAAAGGAGACAAGCACTCGAGTGCACTTTTGCCACGTAAGCACAGAAAAAAGCTTGAAAGCAATAGTTGAAGCGAAAAAAGCTGGGCTGCCCGTAACATGTGAGACTACACCACATCATCTGTTTTTATCCGTTGAGGATCTGAATCGTATAGGCGCATTGGCTTTGACGGTGCCGCCTGTTAGAGAGAAAAAACAAATGAGTGCGCTTTGGAGCGGCGTAAAGGACGGGGCAGTGGATATCATTGCTTCGGACCATGCGCCCCATGCGATTGAAGAGAAAAAAACGGATGTGATTTGGAATGTTAAAATGGGCATATCGGGGCTTGAAACAACGCTTCCGCTTCTGCTTACAGAGGTGAATCAGGGAAAGCTAAGCTTAGCTGAACTAGTTAGGTTGATGGCTGAGAACCCAGCCAAAATTTTCGGTTTAAGAGATAGGGGAAGTCTAAAAGAGGGAAATAAAGCCGACTTGATAGCAGTTGATTTAAGGCGCGAATACAGAATTGACGCGTCAAAGTTTTATTCTAAAGCCAAGTACTCTCCCTTCGACGGTAAACTTGTTAAAGGCAGGCCGGTCAAAACTTTTGTAGGCGGCCAACTGGTTATGGATGAAGGCGAAATAGTTGCCGAAGCTGGCTGTGGCGAAATAATTAAGGAGCGAAGCGAACCTTGAAGTTTATCGCTGACGGGATGCTTGGAAAGCTTACGCGTTGGCTTCGAATGTTAGGACACAACGTGAAATACTCAAATAAACTGGATGACTCGCAGCTAATTACCATAGCTAAAAAAGAGAGGAGGATTCTCCTCACAAGGGATTTGGAGCTTTACCAACAAGCCACAGCTAAAGGCGTCCAAGCCTTCTATATGGAGGGACAAACAGAAGCGGAAAGGCTAGCGAAACTCGCCAAAAAATTCGGCATAAACCTAGACATAGACATGGCAACGTCTAGGTGTCCAAAGTGCAACACAAGAGTAAAGCCGTTGCCGAAAGAGAAAGTTGCAGACAAGGTTGAAAAAACCACTTTTTCTTATTACAACGAGTTCTGGCAGTGCCCAAAATGCGGACAAATCTATTGGCAAGGCGCTCACTGGACAAGAATACGGAAAACCCTTGAAACTGCAAAAGAAAACCTGAAGAAACTAACCGCACAAAATTAATTTACCAATACGTGCAAAAGATAAGAAGGGCTAATTTGGATGAGCATTATCCAAAAACCGGAAAATGAGTTGCCCCTAGATGAAATTTTAAGGATGGCTTTCACAATCTATTCTAAAAATTTCATAATATTTTTTGCGCCCTTTCTTGCTGCAGCGATAGTTATAGGAAGCCTCAGTTCCATAGTCTATAACTTCGCTACAACAGCCGTAGCTAATATTCCAGAGCCCGGGGCATCCATAGAAGAGATACAAAACTGGTTTTGGAGTTTTATGGTGGCATTTCTGGCTATGGCTTTTATTCTGGCCATAATATCGTGGATAATGAACACCGTTGTAACTGGAATTTGTGTTAAATGTACTGCAGACCTAATAGAAAAGGGCAAGGCAAGCCTTACAGAAGCCTTCAACTTCACAGTTTACAAGCTTATTTCCCTTTTGATAGCTGCTTTGATAACTGGAATATTGATTGGGCTGGGCGCTCTTGCCTTGATAATTCCTGGATTAATACTTTCAATAATGTTTTCTCTGGTTGTTCCAGCAATTATTGTAGAAGACATCGGCGCTATAGAAAGCCTATCTAGAAGCAGAAAACTCGTAAGCTATCGTTGGCTAAAAACCTTCGCCCTACTTTTAACAGTGTATTTGGCGGTGATCTTCGTATCTTTCATTGGGAGTTTGATTGGGCAACCCCTCGGGCCTTTCAGCACCCTTTTAAGCAACGTTGCCGCAGCCTTCGTTCAACCAATTATCCCAATTTCACTAACACTATATTACTATGCTATGGTGGCAAAGGAGGCTAAGAGGGTTCCTCCGCCTCCACCACCCCCGCCATTCTAAAAAGGAAAAAAGAAAAATTACGCTTTTTCTAGGAGCCACTTTAAAGGTATATCCTGATATGTGCCGTCTGGCAGTGTCCGCCTAATGGTTATGGGCAGTATGCCAGCTTCAAGCTCTTTTAAGGCGATGTCTATGGGGCTTAACGAAGATTCTGAAACGTCGACGAGAATTGGGGCGCCCATCGAAATTTGGAGAGCTCTAGCACCAACTACCCTTGCCTTCTCGAAACGCGTTAGTTTTGGAGGGCCTATCAAAATTTTCTTCTCTTTTTCAGACGTATCCTAATACTCCCCGGCGCCTGGATATTCGCCTCCCGGCGGGCCTTTAGGCGGCATTGGGGGAGCCTTAGCTTTTCCAGCTGCGATAACGTCGTCTATTTTAAGGATCATTGAAGCGGCTTCTGTTGCAGATTTTATCGCTTGTTTTTTGACCGATAACGGTTCGAAAACGCCGGCTTCTCTCATGTCTTGAACTTTCCCTGAAGTGACTTCTATTCCAGTCCAAACATCGCCTTTCTCATGTCTTGCCCTAAGCTCTGAGAGTATGTCAATAGGGTCTAAACCAGCATTTTCAGTAAGCGTCGCCGGAATTGCTTCGAGGGCTTCTGCAAAGCTTTTAACTGCAAGCTGTTCTCTGCCTGGAAGGGTTTCTGCGTACTTCTTAAGCGTTCGGGCAATTTCAAGCTCCGGAGCCCCGCCTCCTGCCAGAACTTTCGGCTCTTCAACTACGTCTCGGGCTACACATAAAGCGTCGTGAAGTGAACGTTCCGCCTCGTCTACTATGCGTTCTGTTCCGCCCCTTATCAAAATTGTAACAGCGCGGGGATGTTTACATCCCTCAACGAAAGTCATTTTGTCGTCGCCGATTTTGCGTTCTTCAACGAGGCTCGCGTAGCCCAGGTCTGCAGGGCTCATGTCATCTAGATTTGTTATTATTTTTCCTCCTGTAGCTTTTGCAAGCTTCTCCATATCGGACTTTTTTATTCTCCTTACCGCAAGGATTCCTTTTCTAGCAAGGAAATGCTGAGCCATGTCATCTATTCCTTTCTGGCACAAAACAACATTTGCGCCTACTGCGGCGAGTTTCTCCACCATGTCCTTTAGCATGGCTTCTTCCTGTTTTAGGAAGGCATCCATCTGTTCTGGGGTTTCAATATTGATTTTGGCATCAAACTCTGTTTTCTCAATTTCTAAAGAAGTGTCTAGCAAAGCTATTTTGGCGTTTTCTACACGTTTTGGCATTCCTGAGTGGACGACTTCCTTGTCTAGGACTATGCCGTTTATGAGCTTTGTATCCCTTACAGACTCCCCTGGTTTTTTCTCCACTTTGACATCTTCTATGTCTACTTTGTATTTGCCGTTTACTTTCTCTGCAACCTCAAGAACCGCCTCCACGGCTAAGTCAGCCAAGTACTCTCTGTGTTCAGCTACAAGTTTACTTGCCATGCACGTCATTGCAGCCTTTTTTATGTATTCCCTAGAGTTTAAGTCTACGGGAATTGCTATTTTCTCAAGGGTTTCCAGCGCTTTCTCTGAGGCTTTTTTGTATCCGTCGATTATTATGGTTGGGTGGATGTTTTTGCCGATTAACTCTTCAGCTTTGCTCAGCAATTCGCCTGAAAGTATCACGGCAGTTGTTGTTCCATCTCCAGCCTCATTATCCTGAGTTTTAGCTACTTCAACCATCATTTTTGCCGCTGGGTGCTGAACATCCATTTCGTCTAGAATTGTGCGGCCGTCACTCGTAATTGTCACGTCGCCGAAGCTGTCTACAAGCATTTTATCCATGCCCTTTGGGCCTAGGGAACTCTTTACAGTTTCAGCTATTATTTTCGCAGCCATTATGTTAGTGTGTTGCGCTTCTCTTCCTCTTGAACGGCTTGAACCTTCCTTTAAGATTAAAACTGGGACTCCAGCTGATGTAGGTGATGACAAACCAACAACCTCCTAATGCGTCTCAAACAGAAACATCATTACAATATAAATTTTTCTAATCTAGAAATAAAAATACATGGAGAACATAGCCGAAAAAGAGCAAAGTAGCCTTATTTTATCGGGGCTCTGTTCGTAACTCTTTATTTTTGGCTATTGTTTTAATGTTTGCTTCAAAGTTTCTATTAAGGCTGGAATTATCTGGTATATGTCGCCTACCACTGCGTAATCGGCTACTTCGAATATGGCTGCATTGGGATCCTTGTTTATCGCCACTATAACCCTAGAATCTCGAATTCCCGCGATATGCTGAATCATGCCGGAAATGCCGCATCCTATATAGATTTCAGGCTTAACCTTTTTTCCAGAAAGCCCCACCCACTCTGAAAACCATTTTCTATCTTCGGCCAATGGTCGGGTGCCCCCAACTTGTCCGCCTAAGAGGTTTGCTAGTTCTTCAAGCATTTTGAAGTCTTCTTTTTTGCTAACTCCTCTGCCGCCGCAGACAATCACTTTAGCTTCTTCAATGCGGGTCTTTGCTGTCTCAAGAGGTTTAATCTCTACGATTTGCGCTTTTAGTTCTTCAACTTTAACTTCGACATCTACCACTTCAGCTTTTCTGTCCGAGGGTTTCGGCTTTTCAAAGGTTCTCGGCGGTATAGTCGCTATTTGAGGTTTTGTCCTATAGGTTTGTGTTGCTACCCCCCTTCCACCGTAAACAATTCTAGTAGCAGTCAGCATTTTCTCTTCGTTTATTTCAAGCTTTAAAACGTCTGGAATTAAGCCAGTTTGGAGTCTTGCGGCAAGCCTCGCGGCAAGCTCCCTCCCCCTTCTAGTTGAGCCTATCAAAATTATTTCGGGTTTATGTTTGACCGCCAAATCGGCTAGGGCGCCAAGATAAGGTTCCACCTGTAAACTTTTGAAAATCGGGTTATCTGCTGTGAGAATTCTGTCGGCGCTGTAGGCTGCCAACGCCTCGGCTTGTTCCTTAATATTGTATCCTAAAACTATGGCTGCGAGTTCCATTTGAAGTTTGTCTGCGAGTTCTCTGCCTTTACTCAGCATTTCTGCCGCCAATTCCAAGTTTTCAGAGAAAACCCACACTCCACTAAAGGAGCTCATTTCTTTTATCCTCCGAGCACCCCGTCTTGAATTAAAGCCTTAACCAGCTTCTCAGCTATTTCTTTCGGGTTTTCCCCCTCAATCCTGACTTTTTTCCGTTCAACCTTAGGCGCTGAAACCTCTAACACTTGAACAGCTATGGCTCCAACTTTTTCTTTTGAAATTCCCAGGTCTGAAAGAGTCCATGTTACAAGCTCTTTTCTTGAAGCTTTAAGAACATCCATCAGCGTTGGCACTCTAGGCTCATTAATTTCCTTCGTAACAGTCAATAATGCAGGCATTTTAACTTTAACGACTTCTAAGCAGTCTTCTAAACTTCGTTCAACAAAGATGGTGTCGCCCTCCAAGCCCACCTTACGCGCATATGTCACTGCTGAAATGCCTAGAATTTCAGCAAGCCTCGGCCCAACTTGTCCTGAATAGCTGTCGATGCTTGCTTCTCCACACATGATTAAATCAAAGTAGCCAATTTTCGTTACGGCTTCG
>JAWCNE010000007.1:0-39554 GCA_038849025.1 Bathyarchaeia archaeon | reverse complement strand
GGGTCTTTCTCATCCCGTATTTTCTCTTTCTAAACACCTTTGATAACTTATCCGCCCTCTCAATAGCCCTATCAGAAATATGCCCAACGGCAACAGAAGAAACATCCAAAACCTTCTCCAAATACCTTCGCACCTTCCTCAAATACTTCACGTCGCATTCCGAATCAATCAAAACAATATCACCCCGCCTAACCAAAGGCAAAACCGCATAATAAATTAAGGCAGCAGTAGCCAAAGCCTTCGGAATTCTATGCTTTCTGACAATTCGCTTCGCCTTCCTCGTCATCAAAACACAACGAAAACGTCCATCCCTAACAGCTACACAATAACAAGGAGGAGCATCCGGAAACTTCCCGCTAAAATCAACACCAACAACAGCCATAAAACAAAAAACAACCAAACAACTAATAAACGTTAGCAAATAACAGAACAAACCAGAAACCCTACTGCAAGGATAAACCACTGAAAATCTAGAGGGGATAGCAGAAAACACAAACTAAATTCCAATGAACCAAAATCTATAGAGGGGTAGGCTTTTATGGGCTTAGCTCGCAACCAAACCATAAAGTGAGCCTAGGGATTTGAAAGTTTTATATACTGCCGTTGTCATTGTAGAGTCTGAGCGTCATGGCTGATATCTGTCCAATATGCGGGCTTCCCAAAGACTTGTGTGTCTGCGGCGAAATAGGAAAAGAACAACAAAGGATTCGCATAAGATTTGAAACAAGAAAGTTTGGCAGACCAACAACCATAGTGGAAGGCATAAACGACAAGGACACAGACCTTGGCGGCTTGGCCCAGAAACTTAAAAGCTTCTGCGCTTGCGGCGGCACAGCCAAAAACGGACAAATAATCCTCCAAGGAGACCACCGCGAAAAAGTCCAGCAATACCTCATAAAACTCGGATACCCCGCAGAAAACATAGAAGTCCAATAGCCGCCCACGAAAGGTGCAAGCCCGTGAAAATACTACAAAATATATGCGAAGTATTCAAGACTCTAAAGCATCGCGGTCCAGAAAAAACCTATTGCCCACGATGTGGAAGCCCCAAAATCCGTTTGTCCAGCAGCCTTGACTATTGGCTAACCCCCAAAAAATACGTGTGCGAAAACTGCGGATACACAGGCCCCATAGTTATGGAACTTGAAAAAGACGAAGATGAAAAAGCTAAAGGACTAAAAGCCTAGCTTAGCTAGTCTGGAAGTTCCAGATTAAGCTGCTTCTTCAAAGTTTTGTAACGGTTTCTAACAGTGACTTCAGTGACTCCCGCAGCTTCAGCAATGTCCTTTTGAGTTTTCTTCTCGTCATTCTGCAAGCAAGCAATATAAAGTGCGGCAGCAGCTAACCCCATGGGATCCTTGCCTGCTGCAGCCCGCCTGTTTCTAGCCTCTCGGAGAATTTGAATGGCAAGCCCCTGAGTTTTACCTGAAATTCCTATTTTCTCCGCGATCTTCGAAATATATGTCAAGGGATCAGCAATAGGCATTTGAACGTCAAGCTCCCGAAGCAGAAGCCTATAACAGCGAGCCACATCCTTCTTATCCACCAGGCTGGCTTCAGCTATTTCCCGCAGGGTTCTCGGAGTTCCACTTCCACGGCAAGCCGCATAAAGCGCAGCAGCAGCTATAGCTGCAATAGACCTGCCACGCACCAAACCCTTGTCCAAAGCTTTACGATAAATAACCGCGGCTTTCTCCTTGATTGGCGGCGGAATATACACCTTATCTGAAAGGCGATCAAGCTCAGCCATGGCCTGTGCAAGGTTCCTGTCTATGGACGAGTGCACCCTTGAACGTATCTGCCACTTCCTCAAACGCCACATCTGCAGACGCGTTGACAAAGGAAGCTTTCTTCCAAAGGCGTCGCGGTCCACTTGGCTTATGGCTGTTGACAACCCCTTATCATGAACAGAATAGGAGGTAGGCACACCCACACGGCTTCTTGAAGCCTTCTCTTCCTGAGTGAAGGCCCGCCACTCTGGCCCCTTATCCATCATCTGCTCATGAAGGACAAGCCCGCATTCGCCGCAAACAGTTTCGCCAGTATCATAGTCATGGATAAGGTTTACACTACCACATTCTGGACACTTGTCCACCAAACGTTGACGGGTCGCGCTTTCTTTTACACTCAACTCAACTACACCTCGATTTTTGCGTAGAACCGTCACCCTTTCATTTTCCTCATCAATTCGGAATAGAATAAAGCCATCCGGCCCCGCGCTTTTATCCAGAGGAAATGTTTTAATATATAAGCTTTACGGTTTAAACTTAAATAAAACAGATCTTAAAATGAGGTCAACATTTCCTAGGGAGACCCGCTGCTTGCCAAACATTTTAAAATACATAAAAACACTGTGACAGTTTTCTAACATGCCCCTTTGAAGCCAAAAAGAAATGCCTTCCTTTCACAAATTTTGAATATTTAAACAAACTATTAATTTACCAGAAGAGCGACTCCGACATGATTGGGCTTCCAGAAAAGGTCAGAAGAACCCTAGAGAAAGTTGTTAAGGAACTGATGGCTAGAGAAGGGGTTTACGGTTTGGGTTTGTTCGGAAGCTGGAGCCGTGGAGACGCCACTGCCTCAAGCGACGTTGACCTACTCGTCATCAGCAGCGGCAACTTTGAAGAGGAGTACGTGGAGAGAATCGCCCATAACGGCTTACTTATAGATTTAGACTTCATACCGAAACGTTGGATTCATGGCCCCATCCCCCCAGAACTGGACCAGAAACTGTATGAAACTCATATTCTTTACGACCGAGACTGGTCCCTGGCAAACGCCAAACTTTGGATGGCTAAGTCTTACCGTTCACCAGAAAGGGTGGAAATAAGAACCGAAGCTCACATAATCGAATCTGACATATACTTAAGTCGCGCATCATCAGCCCTTTCAAAACAAGATTTCAGAAGCGCCCAACTCTTCGCCATAACCGCCATGGAAAACACTTTAAAGGTTTTAATGGAAATAGCCCTCGAACCCTTTTCAAACAGCCGCTTCATAGAAAAAGCTGAAAACTCGGCCAAAAAGCTTGGAGTACCCACTCTTTTCAGCGAATACTTGGAAATAGCCAAACTTGACAAGCTGGACAGCGGTGCCGTAGAAGAAAAATTGAAACTTTTCAAAAACGTTTGGGATGAAATAGACCTTACAATTAGGCATAATCTCCAAACGCTTGAAAAGGCACATTTTAAGGTTAAAACCAAAATTAAATATTATTTTAACCCCGCCTTTTTGCATGGCGTAATTCTACGGATAAACTCATTAATCGCCTCTAAAAATTTCACTGAAGCATCCCATTACATAAATAGCACATTCCTCCCAATGGTTGAAAACTATGCTTGGCTGAAAGCCTCGATGGAAAAGCTGAAAATAGACTATACATGCCTAATAGATTCCCTCCAAAGCCTAGAAAAGAAAAACTCCAAAAACTATCAAAACATAGTGACACTTCTAAATTTGGCTAACATAGAAAAACAAGAGGTCTCAGAAAAAATTGAAATGATAAGAAGGATAATGCTTAAGATACGTGGAGAAAGGAAACGCTTAATCAAAAACCACATATCTAAGAATTGACGCAGAGATTTTTGAAGCCCGGTGGTGTAGCGGACAAGCATGGCGGGCTTTGGACCCGCCGACGGGAGTTCGAATCTCCCCCGGGCTACTGCTCCTTTCGCAAAAGTACCCTCAAAAGGGCTTCTGCCTTACCCACATCATTTGAGTTTCTGAAGTTTTTCATATATTCTCTTTTGGTTTTAAATAGCATTCTCCCGTTCTTTAATCCTTTGTGAAATAAAATTATATATATCTAGACAGAAGATATCGGAAACTTTGAGTGGTTAAAATGGGAAAAATAAGGAAATTTGTTTCAGTAATTTTGACGCTGGTTTTCCTTATGCCTTATTTGAGCAGTTTTGCACAATCTGTTCAAGGCGCATCTGAGACATCTACGCTGGATTTTGAGGTTTCAGAATTATCTGGAAAGTTTCAAGGCTTTCTCGATGGTCGGTTGCCATACGTAGATCCGGGTTTAACAAGAATTAAGGAACCTACTAGAGTTATAATGGTGGTTAGAGACGAGGCTAACTTTAGCCAAATTGCCAGTCATATGATTTCATGTAGAATTACCCCTTCTTTGGGCGGTATAAGGCTAATCTTCGGAACAGTTGATGCAAAGAAGGTCAAATTTTTAGCATCGGACGCAGCTGTTTTTGCCATCTTGAAAGATAAAGAGATTGACTTAATGGATTCTCCCCATTCTACTTTATCACAAGGAAACTTTTTAAAGAATGCAAAAAATTTTCAAACTGATGCAAGTGCGCCTAAACAGTCGCCTTCTGGAGCAGCATCCCCTAATGTAACCATGCGGGAAGTTGTAAAAATCATGAATGCCACAAGCGTATGGGATGAATATGATGTTACAGGTGAAGGGGTAACGATAGCGATTGTTGACACTGGTGTTGATTATGGTTCTTTAGGTTTAGGATACTGGGATGTTATAGCCAGAGATATGTTTGGTTATCCTGCTGCTTTTGACGCAGATTCCATGGGCCTCGTATACACAAATATAACGCTTACCGCCTTCTCAAATGCCAGCGGAACTTTCATACCCACCGCTGGGCTTGACCCACTAGTTTACATGCCGGGTTTTGCGTCTGCGTTTTCAACGCTTTTCGGCGATGTTTTTCCATCAAACATGAATGTTACAGGAATCTTGGAAGGTGGAGAGACCTGCCATTGGGGAGTAATGTTTCAATGGCTTTTCGGCTTAGATTTATTTCCAGTATTGGTTGCAGATTCAGACATAGATGGAATTTACGACACAGTATACGTTGACATATCCTTTGATTGGAGCTGGATGCCCTACTGGTATAACCAATCAACTGGTGAACCATGGCCGTTCTGGACAGCTCCATGGCCACCAGACTTCAGCTTTGCAGATGAAACTCCGTTAAACACGGTTAATCCCGTCGGAGGCAGAGATTTCACAGGCGATTACATATACGATCTTTCAGTTAGTTCTTTAGGCTATTTCCTAGATGTTTGGGGAATGTCTCCAAACCCCGATGACAGAGGCCTTGTTCTTCAGCCCATAGACCCAAACGGTAACTATACATGCTTTGTGTACGACTTTTACGGGCACGGGACCTCATGTGCATCTTGTGCTGCTGGAAGAGATTTGGGTCATCCTCTCTTCGGTAATGGAGTAGCTTACGATGCAAAAATCATGGGTGTTACCGCCCTATATATGGGTGACGTGATAGAAGGAGAGCTCTGGGCAGCTGGCTTCGACCTTATCCCAGGAACCGGAGGATGGAGCCCTATTCCAGGATACGGCACAGTATACGGTATTTGGACATATGGTGGCAATCATAAGGCGGACATCATAAGCAACAGCTGGGGCTTATCTGACTGGGCATTATATAGCTGGATGTATGGAGTGCCATGGTACGATGTTCTAACAATGCTTGAAGATGCATTAACAATTCCCAAATATCTCGATCCAAACTATCCTGGAACAATAGTGGTTCACGCAGGAGGAAACGGTGGTTCAGGCTATGGAACATTCACCGAACCTGGATACTCAACGCTTGCAATAAGCGTTGGCGCATCAACATCTATGAATTGGACACAATTCTATTTTGGATTCGCTGGAGGCTACTATGACGACGTCATCTCTTGGAGTGCACGGGGACCCACAGCACTTGGAACAGTAAAGCCAGATGTTCTTGGAATAGGAGCCTTTGGATTTGCACCCACAGCTGTATTTTTAGGATTAGGCAACGGAGCCTATGCTTTTGATCTTTTCGGTGGAACAAGCATGGCCACGCCTGTTGTAGCTGGAGCCGCAGCCCTTGTCTTGCAAGGGTTTAGAGAGGCAAATGGATTTTCTCCAACCCACGAAACTGTTAAAACTATATTGAAGTCTACGGCTGTTGATTTAGGTTATGACCCATTCCTTCAAGGGGCAGGACGCGTAGACTGTTATGGAGCGGTTTCCCTTGCCACGGGAAATGAGGGCGCTGCAGTGTCCTCAGAAACCACTTGGCAAAATGTCTTAGATGCGATACAGACGTCTGCATGGATAAACAATTGGATAAGCAACGGTTTAATTCCACTATCTACGCCTCCATCCATCTCTGATACAAGCTGGTTTGCAGGAACAGTTAAACCAGGGGGAAGCACATCCGCCGAATTCGATGTTTATAATCCTACATCCGAAGCTCTTAGCGTCAGTATTTCTCCAGTCATCCATAAACAAATTGGCGTTACTACCAGGTTAGAAGGTTCTACTGGACCGATGCCTGATGACTGGAAAGCTTGGAATTGGATTTGGGGAAATCTCACGGTTCTAGATAATAGTTTGATTCCAAAAGACGCGGAACTAATGAGTGTTTCACTTGTATTCTCATATGATTACTTTGATCCTGAAAGAGATTATGTTTGGAATCAAAGATTAGGCATAATGGTTCAAGACTGGAATGACGCAGATCTTGACGGAGAAGTTGACATAAACGAAGTTTGGCAGGTAAACTACGGATATAATGTTGGAACAACCAACAAAGTCACTGTGGGATTTCCAAAATCCAAATTCAAGGGCAACCCCATAATCTTCATCTATCAAAGAAACAATACTGTAGCTTTCGAATCAATTCCTTTCAAACTTTACATAAACTTCTACAAAAGAGTTGCATGGAACTGGATTGAACTATCTTCAACCAGCTTTACGGTTCCTTCAAATAGCATAGTAAGTTTTAATGCTAACCTATCTGTACCATCAGATACTCCTCAAGGAGTCTACGAAGGACAAATAGTCGTTAATATAAATGGCAGAAAATTAGCTGTTCCCATATCTGTTAACGTGCCTACCATAATACCTGCTGGACAACTAGTTTATGACATAGCAAAGCCTCAATATGATGGCCTATATAATCCGTTTGCGGTTGAAGGCTATTTCGACTGGAACTGGCGATACGAAGCAGGGGACTGGAAGAACTGGCTTTTCGAATTCACCGATCCAACAACATTGGCGGCGTTTGTTTACGCCGGCTGGGAAGGTAACATGACGGATGTGGACATGTTCAGCATACACCCCATAGGAATAATAATGGATGGAACGGGCAATTACTCCATGGGAAATGGCATATTCCAATGGAATACCAGAACAGGCTCCACAGAAGAACGAGTGTTCATGTATACTGGTTCTATCCCTGATGCTCCGCCTATTCCTGAACTCTATACGGTTTTGCTCCACAACGTCCTATTCAACGGTTCAATATTCCCAGAATATCTATCATGCAGTGTCAAGATGATTAAAGTTAATCCAGCGTCTCCACTACGCATCATGATTCCGGCAGGCGAATCAAAGTCGATAACATTTAACCTATCCACCGGATTGAGGCTCACAAATGTAACTTTCGCCAGCAATTTCTTTATTCCATTAAAGATTGAACCAACCACTATAGAGGAAATACCTGAAATGGGCGTGCAGACAATTAATGTTACTATAAATGTGCCTTCCTATCTTTCTCCCGGGAGGTATCTTGGAGCTGTTTATCTTATGGCCTCAGAGCTTCCCATGGGCATTCCTATATTTATTTACGTTGATGTCCCTGTCATTGAAATACTAGATTTAAAGTTGAATGTGGGCGAGATTCATTTTCCAGGCGAAATTGCCGAGGTTTATCTGCAAATTTCTAATAAGGGCGTGCCAATTCACTTAGCTGATACAATTCCAGTGAAGTTGTGGTATCGAAAACCTGACGGAGAATTTCTCTCCACGAATCTGAGTGCCCTATTCCTAGATTCGGGCTTATACGTGGCTGAATTTGAAGTTCCTGTAGAAGCTACATCATGTTGTCTAGTAGTTTCCATTGAATCATACTTTGAAGACATTAATGTTCTATATAGGGGGGTATCCATGGATAGTTTTGATGTAAGCTCTACTCTAAACAACTGGAACGCATATCTTCAGACCATAACTGGCGACGTAGCTACTATTAAAACTGACATAGGAATAATAAGCGTGAACCTGACTTCAATAAACGCCACTTTGACCAACCTAATCTTGAATAGTAAAGGGGAACTTGTTGCTGCCATAAGCACGGCTTTCGGAACAATACAGGCCGATTTAGAAGATTTAAACGCCACGTTGAAAAGCGTAAAAGACACAACGGTGGAAATAAAAACTTTGCTCGGCTCCGTTAAAACTTCAATAGACACTATTGGATTGAAGGTCACAGTGATTGAGGGCAACACCACTTTGATAAAGACTACTCTTGGAGAGTTAAAAGGCACCATTGAAAGCGTCGATGATGGTGTGGCATCCATTAAAACTGAAGTAGGAACAATTAAAGTAAACGTTAAAGATATCGAAGGTTATGTAGAAAAAGTTACAGACACCACCGACGACCTTTCCCAGTCTGCATTCCAGAATCTTTTACTAACTTTGGCTGCCGTTATCTTGTCATTAATTGCAGCAATATGCTCTGCAACTGCTTTAATTAAGCTAAGAAAGAAACCACCCTCTCAAAGCTAAACTCAAATTTAACCCCTTTTTATTTTGTATTCCCGCTTTCAGCAAAAACAAAATAACCATAAAGCTAAGGATAGGCATAGATAAAAAAGAAGCATGTTTTTAGCTTTAATTGCAGTTTTTTATCCTAATTTATTGTGTTTATTGTGGCGATGCAATCTTTTGGTCTAGCCTGTTAAGGTTTCGACTTCTTTTCTACCTTTCTCCAATTCCTCAGCTTGTTCCTTGTCAATTTTTAGAAGTAAAGTTTGAAACTCGCCTACATGCGTTTTTTCTTCTTTCGCAACTTCAAGTAGAACCTTTTTTAAATCCTCGTTTTCAGTTGTTAATGCGAATTGTTCATAAAGGTTTATTGCGTCCAACTCTGCAATTATTGCCGCCCTCAAAATCTCCATATCCAACTTTTCTTCAACAACTTTCTCAAGGTTCATTGGCATTTTAGACAGCATAGTGCTCTCCAACCTTAAAGTTTAGTTGCTGTTAAATTAGTGACAGCCAAATAAAAATGTAATTTGGGCTTGCTTTAAGCGAAATTGCCTAAATGCTGTTTTCCACTTCAAAAAATATATTTAGTCAAAGGGATAGCATTTTATGAGACTCTATGAAGACCCTTATTTACTTCTACTCATTGCTTTGCTGGTTATCTCCGCAATCTGCTTACCAGTCGTTTACATTTACTACGTGGCTGACGATAGTTCGTCTAAGAAAGATTTATTCTTCGGAGTTTCTTTCGGCTTAAACACAACCAGCGAAGCGAAACTTCTCATAGACAGGGTGAAAGACTACACAAGCCTCTTCGTCATAAACTCTTTGACCGTTAGCACAAACGAAACTGCTCTCAACGAAATCTGCGATTATGCCGCTAAAGCAAACCTCAATTTTATGGTTTTCTTCAGCTTCGTCTCCCGCGTAATATACCCGTGGCACCAAACATGGTTAGACACGGCGAAGGAGCAATGGGGAGACAAATTTTTAGGAGTTTACCTATTCGATGAGCCTGGCGGAAAACAAATCGACACTGGCGGATGGAACGATGTGATGATTCCTCTCTTTAAAAATGCTTCAAGCTACAGTGAGGCAGCAACCCTCTTCGTAGAGACCATATCTTCTATTAACAGCACAAAAGACTTGAAGAGAAGAGGAATTCCAATGTTTACGTCTGACTACGCCCTTTACTGGTTTGACTATTTGGCGGGTTACGATTGTGTCTTTGTTGAATTTGGTTGGAATCACAGTAGAACACAGCATGTGGCTCTAGGCAGAGGAGCAGCTAATGTACAAGGCAAAGATTGGGGAGTCATAATTACATGGACCTATGAAAAGCCACCATACCTGGAAAACGGAAAGCAGATGCTTCAAGACATGATAACAGCTTACAGTGCAGGAGCAAAATACCTAATTATCTTCAATTACCCCAAAATTAATGAGTACGGCATATTAACCGAAGAACATTTCAGCGCCATGAAAAAGTTTTGGAACTTAATAGGCTCTCCGAGAAAAACGCTTTACAAGGTGAAAGGGGAAGCTGCCCTTGTGCTTCCCAAGGATTACGGTTGGGGTATGAGAAACCCGGAAGACAAAATATGGGGTCTGTGGCCTCAGGACAATATATCCTCTCAAATCTGGAACAACATGAACAAACTTATTGAAAAATACGGCTTGAAACTGGACATAATCTACGATGACCCAGAATTCAATTTTGAAGGGAAATACATTAAAATTTACTTTTGGAACACCACAATTAGTTAACTCCAAAATTTTCATTTTGTTAAGGTCTAAGAATGCTAAAATTTATGTGTTAATAGCTTGAGTTTCTCGAGAATATGAAAAGGCTATAAGAATTAGAAAGCTGATTAAGAGAAGATGCAAATTGGCTATGTTACAAGGGGAAAAACCTAGGCTGGCAATATTCGACGTTGAGGGTGTGTTAATTCCTAAAAATCGCTATTTGTTCTTTGAAATCGGCACGAAGCTAAGTTTTTCAAAGTTTTTAAAAATAGCTTTTCACGGGCTTCTCTATGAGTTGGGATTAATCTCTTTAAAATCCGCTCTTAAAAAAATGTTTAAAGTTTTTAAAGGCTTTAAATTTGAGGAGTTTCTGCAGATTTTTAGGCAGATTCCACTAATGCCAGACGTGGAAAAAGTTTTTGAAGAACTTAGAAAGAGAGGCTGGAAAACTGCTTTGATAAGTTCTGGATTACCAACTTTTGTTGTTCAAGACTTAGCGTCTAGGCTTAAAGCGAACTACGCCTTTGGCTTCGACCTAGAAATAAGAGACGGAGTTGCAACGGGCGAGATTTCAGGCGAGGTTATAGAGCAACATGGAAAGCTTCTTATTCTGAGGAGAATCCTGGAAAAGGAAGGTTTAACTCCAGAAAACTGTGTTGCGGTTGTTGACGACAGGAACAATGCGCCAATGCTGCTTCAAGGGATGCTGAAGATAGGGTATAACCCAGACTTTCTGGTTCGAGTAAAAGTGGATCATGTTGTGACGGGAAGGCTGATTGAAATTCTTCCTTTAATAAGCGGTGAAGAGCCTATGAGGAAAGCCTTGCTTTCTAAAAATGAGGTTTTCCGAGAGATCATTCACGCGTGTGGCTTCACAGTCCCCATTCTTTCCAGCTTAGTGGGGCAATACGCCATCGTCCTACTCATAGTAACCGTAACCTCTTTGTATATTGCCTCCGAGGTGGCGATGATGGAAGGGAAACGCATCCCCATAATCTCTTCAATAACTCGCCAAGCAGCAACACATACAGAACTCTACGAGTTTGCCACTGCTCCTATATTCTTCGCCATCGGCATACTGCTTACTTTACTGGTGTTCCCTGCTCTGGCGAGCAGTGTAGCTATCACCATATTTGCCATCGGAGACAGCACCGCCACTATCGTTGGAAAAATTTTTGGAAAAACAAAATTGCCTTTTAATAAAGGAAAAACTCTAGAAGGCTTAATAGCCGGCTTGTTCTTCGGCTTTTTAGCAGCTACAGCCTATGTGAACCCCTTGAAGGCGTTGACTGGCGCCACAATGGCAATGTTCGTTGAAAGTTTGCCGCTGCCAATAAACGACAACCTAACGGTACCGTTAATCATGGGAGCCTTTCTAACCCTTGCAATATAGAGAAGAAATAAGATGAAAAATTAAGTGGACCGGGCGGGATTTGAACCCGCGACCTCAGCGATGCCAACGCTGCGATCATACCAAGCTGATCTACCGGCCCAAAATGTAAACGTGACAAGACATTTATTAAGGATTTTGTTGTTGTCTTCCCAAAACTTTTAGGCGATTATGTAGTTCGCGGCTTGTTTTAAACGGAATTTTTATATATTTGAGCTAAATACGAGCAGAGAGCAATGGTGAATTTGATGAAGTCAAAGCGGTTGTTGATGTTCGCTTTATTGCTAGTCTTCATGTTTATACTCGTGCCGTCTGCAAAGGCTGATGACTCTTCAACACAAAATGCAACTGTTGAGGTTGGTGTTTGGCTTGTAAACGTGGAAAAAGTGGATTTGTCTGCAAGCAGCTACCGTCTAGATTTTTACTTATGGTTTAGGTTTAATCCTTCTGAAATAAGTTTAAATGAAGTAAAGGAGTTTGAGTTCGTTAACGGTTATCCAACGAAGTATGAGGTTGAAGTTGACGCGGAAAATGGATATTTAGAGTACCGTGTTAGAGGAGACTTCATAAAAACTTTCGACTTCACACGATATCCCTATGAAACGCATACGCTTACTATAGAGCTGGAGCACAAGAACCTAAATGCTTCTTATTTAATCTTTACAGCGGACCCCACATCAAGCGTTGATGAAAGTGTTAACGTTGCTGGCTGGGAAATAGGCGATTTTGAAACTACCGTAACCGAGCACTCATACGGCGGTGAAGCTTACTCCAGGTTTATTTTCAGCATTCAGCTGAAGCGACCTACGCTTTCGGCTTTTGTTAAAAGCGTTCTGCCAGTGGCAGTTATAACAACTATATCGCTTCTAACTTTTTTCATTTCACCTCAGAACTTCGGCCAGAGGATAGGCTTAGGTGTGACAACTCTTTTGTCGGCGACGGCTTTTCATTTAGCTCTGCTGAGCGGCATACCTCCAGTAGGCTATCTGACTTTGGCGGATAGAATGATGCTTTCAATCTACGTAATTTTCCTCTACAATCTTTCAGCCTCCGTTTATATTATGAAGCTTGTAGACATGAAAAAGACTGAAGAAGCACAAAAATTCAATAGAAAGGCATCGAAGTTATTGGCGGTTCTAATAGTAGCGTTAATAGTGATCCAGTTGGTTGCCTAGGTAAAAGACAAAGTTCACAGTTTTGGAACCATAACAACTTATATTTTGTAGTATTTCGCGTAGAGAATTATGCCTACTGCCAAGATGGCTACGCATGAGGCGGAGACTATCATCAAGTCTAATAGTATTGTTGGACTTGTGGCGGCTGCTCCTCTCAAGAAAAGTGAAGTTAATGCATTAGTAACGTAATAGCTGGGCACGAATTTGCTGACCATTTGGGCAGAAGATGAAAGCGAAGCTCCCACAAAAGTGCCTAGAAAAAGTTGGGGAAGCACAAAAATGAATGCTATCCCGGTGGCTGCACCAGAGGTTTTGGCGACGGTGGCAGTGATTAAGCCAAAACCGACATTTGACAAAGAAAAGATTAACACAAAAATAAAGGCTAAAGCATATGCCAAAAACTCTACGTTCGGCCTGAATCCCATGAGGTAAGTTGCAGCGAAAACGATTACTGCTTGAATTAAGGCTATAAGCATGTATGATAAGACTTGGCTTGTCATGAATTCTGTTGGAGTTGTAGGGGTTATCCGTATTCTTTTCATCATACCGCTTTCTCGGTCTTGAGTGAAAGACTGGGCAACCATCATGATAAGAAAAATTGAGGCGAAGGTGAACATGCCAGGCGCCATAAACTCAAAGGCAGAGACCTGTTTAGTTTCTATTAAGGAGGCGATTTGCAGATTTATTGGAGTTGAAATTTGCTGATGATTTTGATCTGTAAACGTGGTTAGAACTTGCTGGATTATGGGTGGTATAGCTTGAGTTGCAACAACTGAGCCTTTGTCAAGATAAAGGGAAACACTTGCGTTTACCCATTTGCTTGGGTCCTCTGGCGCTGCATGGTAAGAAGCTAGGCTCTGGCTGAAAGTACTTGGAATAACTATGGCAGCGTGAATTTTGCCTTGGGATAGATCGATTTGAGCTGTTTGGTTGTCAACATAAATTTGAACACTTAATATTTTTGTTTCAGATAACGCAGCAATAAAGGCTTGTGTAAAGTTCGCTACATTCACCGAATCCATGTTCACTACTCCTATAGCGTAGACTGGCTGCGTGGCTCCCAAGCCGCCAAAGGAGACGCCGAAAGTCAATACAAAGGCTAATGGAAAAAGGAGTATCATAAAAAGCACAGCAGGCTCCCGAACAGTCTTCTTTATTTCCTTCTTAGTTAAAGCCGCAACTCGCTGAAGCTTCATCCTAAAGCTCCTCCCGTATCTTTCTACCAGTAAATTTAATGAAGACCTCTTCCAGGTTCTTAACCTTGTTTTTTGAAATCAACTCCATGGGCGAATCAAGGGCTATAAGCTTTCCATGGTCAATTATGCCAACGCGGTCGCAAAGCGCCTCAGCCTCCTCCATGTAATGGGTGGTTAAGAAGATGGTTTTGCCTTCCTTTTTCATTTCTCCCATAAAATCCCATACAGCACGGCGCGACTGAGGATCCATCCCCACGGTGGGTTCATCAAGGAATAGGATTTCAGGATCCTGAATTAAAGCCAAAATGAGGCTTAGTCTGCGTTTCATGCCCCCACTGTATTTTTCCACTCTTCTCTTAGCATCTTGAGTAAGCCCCATTTTTCCAAGAAGCATATCCCTTCTTGCTTCAAGCATGTTTTTGTCAAGGGCGTATAGATTTCCGAAAAGCTCCACATTCTCTACGCCTGTCAAATAAGGGTAAATAGCAGTTTCTTGAGGACAAACGCCTATCAACTCCTTCACCTTCGCATTTTCTTTCTGCACATCATAGCCCCCTACAAAGGCGAAACCGCTTGTCGGCTTCAGAAGACCGCAGAGAATGTTCACAGTGGTGGTTTTGCCCGCGCCATTCGGTCCAAGCAAACCAAAAAGCTCGCCTTTAGCCACTTTAAAACTAACACCATCTACAGCGACAACATCCTCAAATTTTTTAACAACCTGCTCCATTACTATGGCAAATATATTCATGAATTAGACATCCTTTTGCCAACTTATTTGTAATCCATAAGATATAAGTTCATAGATGAATTCCGTAAAGAACCCATGGGTTACAAGCTTTATGGATGGCGGGCCCGCCGGGAATTGAACCCGGGACCTACGGGTTAAGAGCCTCAACCTAACCCCATGCGACAGGTTAGTCCGCCGCTCTACCTTACTGAGCTACGGGCCCTCTTTGGGCTTCGTGAATATGCATTGGATAAGGCTTTAATAAATTTAGCTTTTGCACTTTTATAGGAGATTTGAATTTTAAAGAATGATGATTATGGTTTGAGGGTTTGGGCTTTGGGTGAGCTTGTGTTTGTTGGGCTTGGCTTGCATGATGAGAATGGCATAAGCCTAAAAGGCTTAGAGGAGGTTAAAAGCGCGGAAAGCATTTTTGTAGAACTTTACACCAGTCTTTTACCGGGTTTTTCAATAGAGCGTTTTGAGGCGATGTCTGGCAAGAGGCTGCGAATAGTTTCTAGGAAGGAGTTAGAAGATGAAAATGGCGAAGTTATTTTGAAAGAGGCTGAGAGGGGTAAGGCGGTTCTGCTTGTTCCAGGTGACCCTCTTATTGCAACAACCCATGTGGCGCTTAGGTTGGAGGCTGAAAAGCGTGGAATAGCAACTCGCGTTGTTCACGGGGCTTCAATAATATCTGCAGTTATGGGCTTGTCAGGTTTACACAACTACAAGTTTGGAAAAAGCGTTACCATACCATTCCCAGAAAACTTTTCCGAAACGCCTTACGAGGTTGTGATGGAAAACCTTAGCCTTGGGCTTCACACCCTCTGCTTGTTAGACATGAATGCTGAAGAGAAGCGTTATCTAAGCATAAGGGAAGCGCTTGAAATGCTTTTGAAGGTTGAAGCTAAGCGGAAAAATGGGGCGATAACAGATAAGAGGCTGGTGGTGGGAATAGCGAGGGCTGGAGGCCCAAACCCGAAGGTGAAGGCAGATTTTATTAAAAATCTTTTAAGTTATGATTTTGGAGAACCGCCTTACACTTTGATTTTTCCTGGGAAATTGCATTTTATGGAGGCTGAAGCCTTAATAGCTTTTGCCGGGGCTCCTTTAGGGGTTAGGAAGATGGTTCAATGAGCTTGGAAAGGCTTGTTTCAAAGTACATCGCCTCCGCGGAGCATGTTTTCAATCAGATGGAAATTTTGGAAAATTACCCACGCCTTTCTGCTGAGTGTGTTAGACAAGTTTTGGAGTCTGCAAAAGCCTATTTAGAGGACGCCAAATACTATAGGGATAAAAGGAGATTTGAGGTAAGCCTCGCCTCTGTTGCTTACTGCGAAGGATTATTAGACGCTTTAAAAATGTTGGGAGCAGTGAAGTTTGAGTGGCCCGGCGTAAAAGAAAAGTAGTTTTGGCTTCAGGAGTATTCGACCTTCTACACCTTGGGCATGTTCGGTTTTTGGAAGAAGCCAAAAAAGCTGGTGGAGAAAACGCCGAGCTAATCGTTATTGTCGCTAGGGACAGCACCGTGGAGAAAAGGAAAGGCGTTAGGCCTGTTATGCCGGAAAACCAGCGTCGCGCACTAGTGGAATCCTTAAAGGTTGTTGACGAAGCCCTTTTAGGCTTTGAAGACTTCAACATGGGCAAGGTTATCGAGAAAATAAAGCCAGACATAATAGCTGTAGGCCACGACCAAGATGGCGTGGAGAAAGCCGTAAAAGAGTATGTGGAGGGAAAAGGCCTAAAAATAAAAGTTGTTAAAATTGGAAAGTTCAGTGAAGATGAACTGGACAGCTCCTCTAAGATTAAACAGAAAATTATTGAACATTATAAAAGGTAAGTGAGCAAATGCAAAGACATCCCTTTAAAAGCTCCCAAGTTTTTAAGTCAACATACATACTTATCTTCGTTAATCTCGCAGTCTACACATACACCGCCATAATCAGTGGAAACTTCATATTTACGGGCGACGAGGCGCTTGAAAGGTATGGCCAAGTCAACTATTTTGTTATGCAGGGCGGATATTGGCAGCTTTTCACATCAATGTTCGTGCATGTGAACATAATACATCTTTTAGGCAACATGTTTTTTCTGACAGTTTTCGGCTTAAGGGCAGAGGAGCTCTTCAGTCTGCCGGAATATTTTGCAACATACTTTTTAAGCGGCTTAGCTGGAAACTTGTTGACTTTACTTCTTGGGCCTACAATAGTTTCAGCGGGAGCTTCAGGCGCGATTTTCGGACTTTTCGGGGCATGCACAGTTTACATTAGACGCGCAATCGGCCAGTCTATAGTCAGCGCGCTGCTTTATTCCTTTTTCCTTCTTATGGTCAGTACAGCTCCAGGCGTAAATGTTTTGGCGCATTTCGGCGGTTTAGCAGCTGGACTGTTAATTGGGTATGTGCTTGCTTCTAGGCGCAAAATTCGGATGGCCTATCAATATAGAGTTGTTTACAGCTAACTTAAGCTTAGGTGCGAAGCCCGCCTTAGGGAAGCGTTAAAACCTCCACTTTTACCTTATGGCCGTCCTTCAACTCAAGAGTCTTCCTAAGGCAAAAGGGAGAAATTATTTCAACCACTGAGGAGTTGTAGTGGCTTCTTAAGGCTGAAACCAGCGCCCCCTTGACTTTATTCTCTATTATTGCAGGGTAACACCTCACAGATCCAAACGTGCGATTTTCATTTTTGAACCCTTCAACCTCTATTGCCGGGTAAGCCTCAAGCTCGGAATAAGTTTTAATGTCGTAGTCTGTTACGAGCTTTAAATTTAATGTGCCCGGATAAGGGTCAAAACCCAACTTCTCCATAAACTGCTTTCGGTAATGATCCCGTGTAACATAGTATGCGCCTTCGCCTAACCCTGTGAAAACTACTCCTTCAAGAGTTACCGACGGGGGGTATGAAGCCTCCATTAAAAAGTGCATGCGTGAATAAAGTTTCTTTAACTCTGCCATGCCAGAGTCTGTGAGTTTTATTAAGCAACCCTCCGGAGTAACTGTTCTTTTAATCCAGCCTTTATGATCAAGTTCTATTAGACGACGGGAAGCTGACTGCTGCGAAATTCTCAACTTTCTCGCCAAGAACTCCGTGGAAATTTTAGCTGTCCTTTTATGGGCTCCCATCTCAGCCAGCTTCAAAAGGGTGAAAATGTGACGCCAATTTTGGTTTTCAGCCATTTCAAGCCCCGTGTTTGCGCTATCCAATTTAAAGTGACAAATTCCATATTTAAGGAACTCGCAATAGTTGGATAAGTTAACCTTCACAGCAAAGTATTTTTGTTTGAACAAGTATGCCGCGTAAGTCTTGGGCATGCACTGAAACTTGCATAGTGTCCCTGGGCTCTGTAACTGTGAAAGATATTTTGTAGGTACCGTCACCATAATCAGTTATTGAAAGATTATTCGATGAGTTAATAGGCATCCAAACTCCAAGGTTTTCATAAAATAAATTTAGGCTTCTGGCTAAGGCTGGTTTCCCTTCGTTGAAAATCTTGCAGACTAATTTAACAGTTTTTTCTGTTTCATTGATTATGTAATAGCCGTTTATTGCGATAGTGGTTGTTATGTTAACTGCATAGCCTAGCTTAACGTTGGATGTTGGATCGCAGACTGTCAATGTGAAATTTGCATAGGCGCTTGAAACTCCTAATCCGCTCGTGTTCCATGAAAGCCATATGCCGCTTTCATAGTTTGAATTGTTTAGAACAGCGTAGGATAAACTCCATATTCCCCGTTGGTTTAGATCCATGTAAGCATGTGAAAGGCTCTTTAGGTTCTCCGCTAAGATATTAGCTCCGCCATTTGAGGCGTTTGCAAGCGCACTTATGACCGCATTTCTTGAACCTTGCTTTATTGCAAGAATAAAATCGCTGATGAAAAGATTTTCAGCGCCTTGCCTTTCCCTGCTAAGCTCATAAACATATATTGTTGTTGAGGAGATTAGGATGGCTATGGCTAACGCAGCCACTATCAAAAGCTGTGCTGAACTGTTTGCTCTAAAATGCGCTTTGTTTTTCATTTAGCCACCGCCAAATATAGATAGACTACATAATAGTGGAAAGTCGGGTTTTGGCTTACACAAACATACTTTAAAAAGGCTACTTCTTGGCTGTTGAAACCTCCATTGGAAATGACTTCTTCGTTTATCCGCCGCATTTCCCCGTCGTAAACCGTTAGATTGAAGAATATGCCAGTAGGCAACAAGAGGTTCAAGGACTCCCGCAACCCAGTCCAGTCTCGATTGTCTAAATACTTGTCTAAGCTGCCGTCATAATCAAGCTTCAGGAGGACTTGCAACCCAGTGTAAGCCAAGTCATTAGGCTCGACTGCGTTTTGCGTTACGGCAAGATTTGCCGAAATGGCAATAGATGAAAAAATTATCAATACAGCGAGGAAAGCCTCAATTATTCTTATTTGACCCTTGTTTTGGCCTTTCATTGTCTCGGGCCTCCAAGCCAAACGGTGCATTGGTAAATAGCCGAGCCTATTGTGACGAGGTATGTGTAAGCGAAAACGTTTGATAGGTTTGGCGAATCTGCAAGGCTTGCACCTACTTGTAGGGGTATCTGCGGATAGGCAGTCCACTCCGTAAAGAATTTCGTGGAGTTCCATCCCGTGACAACAAGCACTGTGGGGCTTGAATCTAGAAGTTTGGGGACGGTGAAAGTGGCAGACTGGTTCGCATTTGAGGTTTGCGTCAGCCTTGCAGAGTAGTTGAAGGTTAGGGCGTAGGCTGTTGACAAAGTTGTTTCAGGACTGTTAAGCGACGCGGTTAAACTATAATTTAGGGGAGAAAGCCTCAAAAAATTTCCTTCAGCCTCTGGTTCAGGCGAGTTGTGGGCGAACGCGTAAACATTAAAAGACACTATTTTAGTGTTGGAAGAAGCTTTCGCGAAGACAACCAATAAGGCAGGTCCACTAGCATTGTTCGGTATAGTTACGTTGAAACTAATTTCTCCATAAGAACTGTAAACATCTGATGCTTCCAGAAAATTTTCAGCAATAACATAATATTTTAGCTTTACAGGAACAACACCGCCGCTTTTTTCAGTTAACACTTCAAACTCATAAGTGGTTCCATCTAAGCCTTCAAAAATCTCTGCCAAATTTATATTAGCCTCAAAAACGGGTTTTACCTCCAGCCTAAGAGATATGTCTGGAATTCCGAGGCTTATGAATATTTGAGCGTAGCTTAAAGCGTAAAGGTTTTCACTATTTAACCTTGAAACCTTGTCTATATCAAGTTCATAGGGGTTTTCAACGTCAGCATCAGCTAAGCCGAATGTTTTTGGAACAGCTTGCCCGTTTTGTCCCCAGTCTGAAGGCTCTCCATGGTTTAGGAGCAAATATTCTGCAATTTCCCTATATCTCTTGGCAGCTTCAACATCCACCGCCTCATTTATCGAAGGATAAAGAAGCTTTGTAGTGGCAGCCATGGCTGAAAGCACAAGCAAAACCATTAGAGAACATGCAAAGAAGGTGTCAATGGATATTGTTGGCATAGACAACACCATTTTAGACTGGCTTAAGAGGTAAGTCCGAACATTACACTTAGGAGGCTTTGGGAAAGCGTAAGAGAAATATGAGCTGTGAGGATAAGCATGACTGAATACTTGAAGCCTGCTGCAAAAGTGCCCTCGTTAACCTTGCCCACAAAGAACCCTGAAAGCCAACACTGCAGCAATATACCCACAGAGAAGAGGTTCATTTGCTCTTGCATTACTCCAATGGGTGTTGCAATGGTTCCGGGAAGCGATATCTGAGTTAGCGTGTAGACGGTTAGGGTAACCATCGTTGTTGTTAAAGCTATAAGAACGCTCCATATGAAAGCTAAAATCATATAAGGCCTCAACATTGCCTTCTTATTAATTTCCACATCCTTCTGCTTCTCACTGTATTCAGTCAATATTTCTAGGGCTGCGGTTGAACCTCCACCCATTTTTATAGTCTCAATAAGTATGAGAAAGTTAACCAGAACAGGCCATGTCTGAATCTTTCTTTTAATGCTTACGAATATTTTTCTTAGGGGTACCCCCCACTCTATTTGACTTCTAATAAGCCTCAGAACTTCGGAGAATTTTCCGTAACCCGAACGTTTCGCGGCGTGTACTATGCTTTTTTCAGGAGAAAGCCCTGTTTTTCTTGCTTCTGTAACATCTCTTAGGAAGCTTGGCATGGCATTTTCCGCTGCAGAGTTTATCCTTGCTGTTTCTATGTAGACTACTGCCGATGGAACGGAGACTGTTAGTAGGCAGATAGTTATGACGAGGAGGAGAATCTGGGGCCCAGTCAAGTATTGGAGCGGAGGCGCTACAAATACTGCTGCAATAAAACAGCTTACTGCAACTAATGATATGGTAGCAACCTGATAGGGTCTTTTTAGCCCTACAAGATTGCTTTTTCTCTCCATGTGGGCGACAATCATAAAAATCACCGAGATAAGCGGGGTTACGATGAATATTAGAAGAACTACGACAGAGGTGGAAATGCCCGGAGTTCCTGTAGCTTTCATGGGTTCGAATATTGATGTTGTTGAGAACACTATGAAGAGTACATAGAAACACAAAGTTACAATAAGCATGACGGCATAGGCTTCCACGAGGGTTCCAAGCCTTTCGATAGAACGAATTGCATCAGCGCTTTGGACCTCAAAAATTGAGCGCAGTTTGCTCTTAAGGTAGTTTACAATGTTTCCGCCGCTTCTAACCGCCGAAACATAACCCAAAAGGAATTCGCGGTAATTTTTTGATTTTGTCTTTTCAGCTCTTTTGTGCATGACTGTTAGCGGATCATATCCTAAAACTTCCACTTGTCTGACAACTTCTTTTGCTTCCTTCTGGAATTTTGGCAGATGATCTATGCTGCAAAGTTTTTTCCAGCTTTCATAAAGAGTTACTTCGCTTGCAGCCAGTATTGTGAAGAGCAAAGCAGCAAAGGGAAGTTCCCTGTTTATTTCGCTTGTATCCTCTTCAACGAAGCGACTTAGCATTTGCCTGAAAATTTTCGGTTCCTTAAACGGGGGCTGCAAAGTCTTCACCATCCGCTTTTCTCTAGAAACTCTCTTTGGAAAAGCTCTGGATTATTGTAGTATTTGCTTAGGACTTTGTTCACGCTTCTGTAATCTCTTATGTTGTGCTCCACCATGTGAGCTAAAACTCTTTTGCGGTATTCCAACTCGTCTATAAGCCTTTCAACAGGGATGTCGAGGCTTGAAGCCATTTTCTTCAAAAGGTAGCTTTCTGAAAGGTTTTCTTTAAACATGTCTGTGGAAGGATTCCAACTGAAAACTTCTTGGAAGCTATTGTAGTCCTTTATCTCTGACACGGTTATGAATTTTCTGCTTGAAAGCCTTCTTCCAGACTCTAGGAAAACCGGTGTTCTAACATGCTTAACAGTGATTACGCAATTCATCAGCGGAATTATAGACGTAGGAATATTCATGGGAGGCTGTGTAAGCCTTTTTATGGCTGTGTCAACATCTTCGGCGTGTAATGTGCAAAGGCCTCCGTGGCCTGTTGCTAAGGCTTGGAAAAGCACATAGGCTTCTTCTCCTCTAACTTCGCCTACAATTATCAGGTCTGGGCGGTGTCTAACAGCGGATTTTATGAGGTCGTAAAGGGTGATTTCTCCTTCGCTTTCGGCTCCGAAGCCTGAACGGGCAATTGTGGATGTCCAGTTTTCATGGGGAAGGTTTATTTCGGCAACCTCTTCAACTGATATTATTTTGTGGTTTGGTTTTATGAGGCATGCAATTGCGTTTAGGGCTGTTGTTTTTCCTGCGCCTGTTGCCCCTATGATCATTACTGACATTTTGTTTTCCATTAAAAGCCATAAATAGGCGGCTATGCTTTCGTTTATGGTTTCGTTTTCAATGAGGTCTATTATCGTGAAGGGATCTTTGCGGAACTTTCTTATGGTGAAGGCTGTTCCATAAGGAGTGGTCTCCTTTCCAAACGAGACGGCTAAACGATGTTTTTCTGGAAGGGTTACGTCAACTATAGGGAAGGCTATGCTCACGTGTTTTCCAGACTTGTGGACTATGCGCATTATAAAGTCTTCAAGCTCTTGTTCATCTCTGAAAATTAGGTTAGTTTTAATGTTCTCATATTTCCTATGCCACAAGTAAATGGGTTTATTTATTCCGCTGCACCCTATATCCTCAACGTAATCATCATACATCAATGGGTCTATTTTACCGTAGCCAACTATGTCCCTTTCAAGGTAGTAAAAAATTTTACGCAGGCTTATTGGAGATATTTCCTTAAGCATTTTCTGGTGACTTGCAACAATCGTCGGCATTTGTCTCCTAAAGGATTCTGCAAGGGTTTCTTCGCCCTCGGGTGCTTGCAGTTCATACTCCAAAATGTTTCTCAGTCTAAAATAGTCTTCCCTCTCTTTTTTTGTTAGGGGGAGCTCGTCGAGAACATATAAGTATTCCAAAGTTTCTTCGTTTTGAATTATCGCTGCGTAAGAAAATGGAGGCCTAAGAGGGTAATACTCCACTTCCACAAAACCTTCAGGAACACTCCATTTTTGAATTTCTAGCAGAGTCGATATTTCTTCTTCCTTCATTAACTCTTTTTGTGAAGTTTCACTTTTCTTAAGTTTTAGACTGAATTTCAAATTTTAGCCTCCATTAGAGCTTGAAAGCAGAATGTGAGGAGCATTTCTATCTGCAAAACATATGAGGCGGATTGCCCCATAACCTCCAATGTAATAGCCTGAAGCTAAAGTTCCACTTGGCAGATAAACACGCAGTTCTGTTTCTTCCGTGGGCACATTTCCTAGGCCGCCATCCAGCCAAGTATTAGAAGAATCGTTTTGCAGCCTAAGCCAGTATTGCGCATTGCCTATGGCTGATGGCGCTTGGATAAAGGTTTCAACCGTTGAGTTTGTTGTTTCGGTTAGAGTTAGGAGTTCTGTGGCTTTTGCCGCCACATAATCCATTAAGTTTTTTAGGCTTCGCTTTTCTGCTGAAAGGCGTATGGCGCCTGAGTAGTCCATGAAGGAGACCATTAGGACGCTGCTTACGGCAATTAGGGCGAAGAAAGTGTAGAGGTAGCCAGGCGTTATAGCTGGCATTTTATATGGTCACCTTTTGAATTTTGATGTAGCAAATGAGGATTTCCAATTTTACAAAGGCGCCTTCCTCGCTGGTTGTTATTGGAAGCCAAACCGTGTTTTGGGTTTCGTCTGAGACAGCTTTTAAGGCTAAAGAGGAGACTGAACTGTTAAACTCGTAAAGCCACGATGTAGACGTTACGTTTAGGGCTGAAATTTTAATGTAAAAGCTTCCGCTGAGAGTCAACGTTTGCGAACAATTTAGGCTGACTATGTATATGCGAATTAAGTTTAGGGGTTTCCCATTACTTGTGCCAATCGTTAAGGCAGTTGCCGTAGGCCGATAATAGAGGATTAGTTGCTGCGCGTTTTCACCTCTTGCAAAGTAAAGCTGCGTCATGGTGGAGGCGCTTTGATTTATTATGGCCCTGCTGTCGCCCCTAATGAATAAGCCTTCTTGGCTTTCAGTGGAAGCTTCAAGTTCATAGAAAGCTTTTCCAAGGGAGCTGTTGAACACTATGTCAGAAAAGGTTTGTCCATCAGTTAAGTTAATTATAAGACTTTTGGCGGCGGGGTCTGTTTTGAAGTTTCCTCCGCAGTCTTCCATGTAAACGCTTTTTGAAGCGCCAAAGTTCCACGCCACGGAATGAACAGCCTCATCTAGGGCTTGCATGTTCTGTTTAGCCATAGAAACTTTAAGTAACGCTCCTCTGGCGTTTATTTTTGTGATTGCGAAGCCGTATGTAATGGAGATTATGGCTAGAAGCGAGGCAAAAAGTATAAGGTAGGTAACAGGAATAGTTAAAGCCTTTCTTGAGCACCTGAAATTTTTGAATTCTTTTTTGGTCAACTTTTCAATGGTCTCCTCTCTTCTGGCTGGCTAGCCGTGAAAAATTTTGGAATTTATATTAAGATAAGATAGTGTGTGTAGAACAAAACTACACATAAGCGTGTAAAATTAAAAGTGAAAACATAAAGGGTTAGTCTTTATTTTTGGTGTGCTCTGCCTTAAGCGGATTATAAAAGAAAAATAGGGTGTGGAAAGAAAAAGAGAGAGGTTGACGTCCGCTAAGAGGTAGCCTCAACGTTTGCTTCCTTGTAATATTGGGCGTTTGCTGTGAAAAGAGTAACGCCTATGGTAACACCTATGTCATTCACTGAAACGTGATCTGGCTTCGTTATGTAAACTATCATGCTCCAACCTGACTTTAAAATCAAGTCGTCTTGAGCTGCTTCTAATTCATATGGTTTATTATCAACGTATATCTTTCCGCCATCAGTTACATTCGTGCCTCCGTAGGGAAGGTCATCATTTATTGTTGCTTGAGTCTTGTTGTAGAACACGTTGCTCCATGGGCATTCTTGACCCCTTACGGCAATCTTGTCAAGGACAACATCTCGCCCGCCAGTGTTGATTATGAGGAAGGCTGCTTGACCTTCTGAGCCATCATGCCATATGTGCAGCTTGAAAATCTGTAGACTTTCTTCTTGTACTCTGGTGGTTGTTACGTTTATGGCGTAGAACGTTACTACTGTCGCCAGCAACACTGAAACCACTAGAATAATCAGCGTTGTCACCACTGTGCTTAACGCTTTCCTACTTTTCAACAGTTTCATTTTATTTGCGCTCCGTGCACAAAAATCAGCCATGTTTAAATATGATAGTTTGTGCGTAGAACAAAGCTACACATAACCGTACAACAGTTCAACAGAATCCGCTAAAACAAAAGTTTAAACATGTTTAAACAATCCATAGGAAACTTTTATTTAGAAAGACAACCTCAATGAAACCTTAAGACGTGGAAGCAAAATAAAATGAAAGCCTTAAATGTTGCAATGATAGGCGTCTGCGCAGCCCTATACGCCGTGGTTGGACGCTTAACAGATTTAGGCATAACAGTAGGCGGAGTAGCCTTCTGGCCTGCGGCTGTAATACCCGCAGTTTTCGCTGTTCTATTCGGACCATGGACTGGCGGAATAGGAGCAGCCATTGGAATATTCATCAGAGACATGCTTTTCCACGGAGACGCCTTGCTAAGTCTTTCCGCCGGCGTGACAGCAAACTTTGCAGGATTCTTCATAATAGGCTACGTTTCCCGCACAAAACTCGGCTGGAAAAAAGTAAGCACAAGCGCTGTCATAGGTAGCATAACCATAGTAACAGGCTTATTACTGCCCACAATCTTGCTGCCAGCTGAAACCCAACTCTACACTGGACTATCCTCTTTTGACAGCATTATCCTATTCGTCATAACAGTCGTTGCAAGCATGCTCATCATAATGGCGGTTGCAAAATACTGGCCTCAGTGGAGAAACTACAGCGTCGGTTCCGTTACAGGTTTAGGTGTGGGAAGCACCATAATTGCCCTAGTGGTCTGGGCCTACAGCCAAATCTTCTTTTCGCCTCAAGGCTATTTCAAGACGCCTATTCCACCTGCATTTATACCCATAATATTTGTTTGGACATTCGCAACAGAAATCCCCTTCATACTTCTCCTAGGGCCCCCAATCATTAAAGCCTGCTACAAAGCTTATCCATCGCTGAAAATCCTGCAGAAAACAGAAGAATAAGGAAGACCAGTCTTGAACAGATTTTCAAAGGCCTTCTCTCCGGCTGGAATTTCAAGTTTCTTCGAAATATGTGACACTTTGCCTGATGGAAGTCCAATTTTAGACCTTGAAAAGGTTGGAGCAAGGGGAGGTGGTTTTGGATTTCAAAGAGGTGTAACCACAGAAGTCACTGTTTCAGAGGCGGATAAAAACAGCATAAGCGTTTTCATTAATGGGCGGGATGCTCCTGAAGCTGAAACCACAAGAACCGTCGTGCAAACGCTTCTAGCTAAAGCAAGCGAAAAATACAATGTTACGGTCAAGCATCGAGTTGAGGTTCCCATAGGTGCTGGTTTTGGTTCAAGCGCTGCCGGAGCATTAACCACAGCCCTAGCACTCTCAAAGGCCTTAGGCTTAAACCTAACTTATAACCAGCTTGGCCGAATAGCTCATGTTGCAGAGGTGAAATGCCAGACTGGCTTGGGCACCGTTGGTCCGCTTATGCTCGGCGGCTGCATAATCACTGTAGAGCCGGGTGCTCCTGGAATAGCCCTAATAGATCGCATACCCATATTTGCAGACTATGTAATTGTTGCAGGAGTTTTCGGCACAATACCCACAAGAGAAGTTTTATCTTCACATGAAAAACGTTTAGCCGTGAACAAGTGGGGAAGAAGAACCCTGGAGAAAATTCTCGCTGAACCTTCCCTTGAAAATTTTTTGGCTTGCTGCCGAGAGTTCGCTGAGAAAACTGGTTTTATGACGGAGCGAGTTAAGAAGCTGATAAAGCATGCTGATGAAGCTGGAGCTATAGGTGTGGCGCAAAACATGGTTGGGGAGGCTGCCCATGCTTTAACAACCTTGGAAAATGCTGAGCGAGTGGCTCAAGCTTTTAAGCGGGTTTTACCAGAGGAAAACGTGCTGGTGGCTAATGTTGATGTCCAAGGAGCCAGACTCTTGGGGTAAAAGATTTGCAGAAGAAAAAGTTTAAGGCTGTGGCTGTAGGAGGAACCTTCGACGAATTCCATAAGGGACATAGAACCCTCCTTTTAAAAGCCTTTGAAGTTGGAGAACAAGTCCTAATAGGCTTATGCACAGATGAATTTGTAAAAAAAATGAATAAGCCCCACATAACGGCACCTTACGAAGAGAGACTAACCTACTTGAAGAATTTTCTACGCAATTATGGTCTTCTGGAAAAAGCAAAAATAATCCCCTTAAACGACGCTTACGGGATAACCCTTTCAAAGGGATGCATGGACGCCATAGTTGTAAGCAGAGAAACGGAGCCCACAGCCATAAAGATCAATGAAGAAAGAAAACGGCTTGGACTGCAACCCCTAAGCATTGTCGTTATTGAGATGGTCCCTTCAGAAAATCATGCGCCCATCTCCACAACGCGAATCCGCAAGGGAGAAATAGACCGCGAAGGACGCCTAATAAAGAAGACTTGAGCGTCTCCTAATTTTACCCCAAAAAGCTAAAATTGTTAAGGCGAGCATTAAGAACAAAATCATATTCTGAGGATATTCAAGGATAGGCGTTGGGTTTCCATGAACTTTCACTGTTTGGCCATCAGTGCTCATAATTAGGGTTCCAGAAACATAGGTTCCGTAAACTGTAACCCCTTTATTTAATAGCCTTTGAATTGTTTCGTTATGCGGGTGTCCATAAGGATTGTCTAGGCCAGCGCTTATAACGGCATATGTTGGGTTAACCCTGTTAAGGAATTCGGTTGAAGTTGCGTATTTGCTTCCATGATGGGCAACTTTCAAAACTTGGCTTTCAAGGTTCAAGCCAGCACTCATCATGCTATCTTCAGCCTCAAAAGTTGCGTCTCCAGTGAAAAGGAAGGCCACGTTTCCCAATTGAAGCCTCAAAACTATGCTGTTGCTATTTACATCATTAAATTCAAGAGGCTGTGTGGGACTTAGAACTGTAAAGTTTACATTAGCATCTAAAACATATACTTGGCCTCTTTCAGCAATCTCAATTTTACCTTGGGCTAGGCCAATAAAATCCGAATATACTTGAGTGGTTGTCACTTCGCCGTTATACAAGACAGTGCTAACAATGATACTTGAACCTAACACGGTTATGAGACCGCCTATATGGTCTTCATGGGGATGCGTAGCCACAACGACATCTATCCGTGAAACATGAAGCCCATTCAAATAGCTCATCAACGTTGCGCCGGCACTGTGAGGCCCACCGTCGATTAACACGTCTAAACCATTAGTGTCTATGAAAATGGAGTCTCCTTGACCGACATCAAAAAAGTAAACCGTGGCTAACGTTGAATTTTCATATGAAAAAGTCATATTGGTTAGAGAAAGAAAAACGCAGCAGAGCACAGCTGAAAAAGTAAGCCTATTTCGAAGCCTTCTATTTTTCCTCAACTTCCTCGCTTCCTTTATCACTTTTCTAAAATTATGCTTAAATTTTCAAATTACACTTTTGCCGTGCAGGTTCCAGTCGGCTGTAGAATACTTTTCTTTGTAGAGTTTTTCTGTAAGCTCCTTTTCGTAGGGCGTAAGTTCTCCCTTCTGAAATTGCGTTTTGAAGGCTGCTTGGAACCCCTCAACTAAAGCTTGGTGCACAGCATTAAGCGAAATTTCTTTTCCAATCTCCGCCTTTATTGAGGTTATCTTGTCCCTTGCGATGTCTACTATTTCCATAAGGGTTTTGCCCCATTGAACCCTTAGGAAAGTGAACATCTTCTCTAAATCGACGTCTAAAAGGAACGTACCATGCTGTAGAACAATTCCAGCCTTATGGCATTGGGCGCTTCCCGAAATTTTCCTACCATTAATGGTTAAATTTGGACTTGCTCTTTCAGCACCTTCGTTAAAGTCGGCCTCCAATCCCAAAATTTTTAGGGCCCGCACCATCCCCCCGTAGATTTTTGCATAGGCTTCTGTCGCATCTTTCACCTTCAAGTCGTCCTTACTTGCTATGACGCTATAGGTTAATTCGCCCTCTGCATCCAAGTAAACGGCTCCTCCTCCGGTTATCCTCCTCACGACATCTACACCATGTTTAGCGCAACTTTCAAGGTGAACCTCCTTTTCTGCACTTTGAAACTTTCCAATGGAGACGGCTGAGGGGTTCCAACGGTAAAACCTCACAGTGTTAGGCGCCAGCCCCTTCATTCTTGCGTTTAGCACAGCCTCATCTACCGCCATATTCATATAAGCATTATAAGTTTCAAGTTTTAACAAGCGCCAGTAACTCATGAAACCTCCTCCACTAGGCCCAGCTGGTAAGTTTAATCCTCATCCCATTTTTGTATTTTGTTAAAGCTGAACCTTCTTGAAACTTTAAGTCAATACAGTTTTATAACTCCAAGTTTTGTAGCTTTAACTATCTGTTTAAATATTCTAGCAGAGTTTGCTTCGTTCAGCTTAAATATTAGAGTTGTGATTAGACGTAGCGAGAGGAATTTAGAAGCTATGGGTTCCAAGTCTCCAAGAGGCGAGTTCGCAGCGAGAAAGCTTGCTGAAAAAAGGCGAAAGTTCCGATGGAGTAGCATGTACTATAAAAGGCGCATGCTAGGCTTAGACGTGAAAGCAGACCCCTTAGAAGGCGCACCCATGGCAAGGGGCATAGTTCTCGAAAAAGTTGGCGTTGAAAGCAAACAGCCCAACAGCGCCATAAGAAAATGCGTCAGAACCCAGCTAATTAAGAACGGAAGGGTTATCACTGCTTTCCTCCCAGGAGACGGAGCCCTAAACGTTGTCGACGAACACGACGAAGTAATAGTTGAAGGCATAGGAGGCTCCCGTGGAAGAAGCATGGGCGATATTCCAGGAGTCCGCTGGAAAGTCATAATGGTTAACGGTGTATCCCTTAAAGAGCTTGTGCTTGGAAGAAAACAGAAACCCATGCGGTGAGAAACTTGAGTAAAGAGCAAGAACAAGAAAAAAATGAAAAGGAGGTAAAACTCTTCGGTAAATGGAGCTTTAAAGGCATTGAAGTCAAGGACTTAGGCTTACAGAGGTATATTTCGCTTAAACCTATCGCTGTTCCCCACACTATGGGCCGCCATGAACACAAGCGCTTCGGCAAAGCAAATGTAAACATTGTAGAGAGGCTCGTAAACAATTTAATGCGTCCCGGGAAAAACGCTGGGAAAAAGGCTAAAGCCATAAACATTGTTAAACACGCTTTTGAAATCATTCACCTGCGCACTGGAAGAAACCCCATAGAAGTTCTCGTTAGAGCCGTTGAGAACTCTGCACTCTGCGAGGACACTACAAGGATAGCTTACGGTGGGATTGTCTACCACTTGTCAGTGGACGTTTCACCGCAAAGGAGAATTGATCTAGCTTTGAGGCATATCTGCGAAGGAGCAAGACAAGCGGCTATGCATAACCCCCGCTCCATTGAAGAATGCTTAGCCGAAGAGCTTATTCTAGCCGCAAACCACGACATGAAAAGTTACGCAGTTTCAAGACGCCACGAACTGGAAAGAATAGCTCAAGCCTCAAGATAGCCCTTAGAACTATTTTGTGTGGATTTCAACGATATCTCCGTCTTCAAGCGGAAATGCCGTTCCAACCTTCTGGGGACTGAAAACGAGACGTTTAGCCCAAACTTTTGCATAAGCGAATTTTTCACCGAAATCGCTGTGAATGTTTTTGGCTAAATCATAAACGGTTGCCCCCTTCTTTAAAATGAAGGGTTTTTCAGAGAAATTTTTCACATTTGGCTCTTTCGTGTAGACTCGAATAATCTCCAAAGTTCTAAAAATGGTTTCGCCTATTCTTTCTACGCCCTTTCCAGTCCTGCATGAAACCGCAACTATTGGAAGCAGATTGCCCACATACGCTTCTAAAAGTTTCAAGTTTACATCCGCATTTTCCAAATCTAGCTTGTTCGCAATTATTATGGCTGGCTTATACGCGGTGCTTTCAAAAATAACGTCTTCAACTTCGTCAAGGGTGGCTTCGCCGTAAATTTTGACAACTGCATCTGTAACCCTATAGCCTTTAAGAAGTTCCTCAACTTCTTTAAAGGTGCAGCCCAAAAGTTTTCCAAAAACAATTATGCGCAAGCCAGCTCCCATGAACTTCCTTTCGATTTCAACCCGCGCTTTCGGCTTGCTAACGAGTATTCGAGTTTTCTCCAACTCTTCAAGAATTAGGGAAAGCTGCTCAACAGGGTTCTGCCCTAAATCCACCATCAATATTAATCCGTCAGCATTCCTAGCCAAAGCCAATGTCTGAAGACCCCAAGCTCTTCCATCAGCCGCTCCCTTTATTAAAGCTGGAGCCTCAACCAGCTGGAACTGAATATCCTCATAGGGAAGCATGCCTGGAACAGGCTCCTTCGTAGTGTATGGGGCCGGTGAAACCTCAACCCTTGCCTTTGTCGTTGTCGCAAGAAGACTGCTTTTTCCGACATTTGTTAATCCTAAAATTACGATTTGTGCGGCGCCCTCTTTCTCTATGAAAAATTTCGGCCCACCCTTGCCAGCTTTTCTCCGCTTTCCTTCTTCAATTTCCCTACGCAGAACAGCCATCTGCTTTTTAACCTGTGCGCACAGTTTGGCTGTACCCTTATGTTTTGGAACTAGGCTTAGAAACTCTTGCATAAGCTGAAGTTTCTCACGGGGATTCCTGGAAGCCGAAACCTCAGCCCATTTACGCTTGGCTTCAGCGGGCAAATTCGTTGGCATAAACTAGACGCCTAAAAATAATTCCAAAATAGTGCTAATATCTGTTACGCGCGAATTTTGAATCTCACGCTTTCAAAACCCCTAGCTGTGTAACTTTTCGTAGAAAAATTCTCCAGCAACAGTAGGCGTATAATTCCAATCAAGCAAAAGTTTCGGAGACCATTCAGGACCAAAATTCCATGCTAACCAACCAATGCCCTTTTCTTCTAAATAATCTAGCAAAGGACTCGCAAAATTTTCAACAGTTCCGCCAATATTCGGATCATCTGGGTCGAAGCCAACTTCTCCAACCAATACCGGAATATGGGATGACGCGTTACCAAGGGCTTCATCCCAGCTTACCATCCAATTCGTGTTATTGTAAATATGCACGGAATAAACCACATTGGGTCTGCGAACAGGATAATCCACTGCATGATTAACGTAGTAGGAAAACTGTAGTCCACCCACCAAGACAACGCGGTTAGGATCATTTTCACGGATAATATCTATAAGTTCTTCAGCAAAGGTGCGCCATTCAAGCCATGCTTCAAGGGATATGTCATCTCCAACACCGCCGATGTTGGGGTCATCCTTCGCAGGTTCATTGAAAAGGTCATAAAACGCAATTCGTGTGTCGTTTGCAAAATATGCTGAGATCTTGTCCCAAAAATCTTTCAATTCCTCCGGAGTGAACTCGTAAATGTTTCGTCCCCAGTTGGAATCATATCCTCCGCCGAAATATTCGCCGGTCACAGGCCAACCGCAAGAATGAAAATCGATAATTGAGTAAATGCCGTTTCTTGCAGCCCATTCTATCCCTTGATCAAGCGACTTCAAAAAGAATCTTGGCTGATTCTCTTCAAACCATTTATATGAGGCATAATGGATTGGAAACCTTACAATTTTCACGTTCCAATCCTTCATTTTTTCAAAATACTCTTCACTCCATTTCTCATAATAATATATCATCTCACCAACCCCGACTGAATTTACACCGCGAAAAGTAATTTGGTTGCCATTTTCGTCCAAAATTCTATTTCCTTGAATGTGAATAGCTGGGAGTCTGCTTCTACGAAACTCCTCTTCCTTTGGGAACAGGTAAGGTCCAAAACTTATCAGAGACAAACAAACAATTGCAACTATAACCACTAAAGCAAAGACCACAGTCTTTCTCATAGAATCCCTCTTCACTGGGTTGCCTACATATTTAGCTTCACCAATTATTAGGTTTTGTATGTCTCTGCAAGACACTCTCTTAACCAGCCCGTATATCCTTACCTTAAAACAGTCTAGACCATCTAAAGCCTGCACAAAGGCGGTAGCGCCTCTAAAATATTAATGGAATATTCTAAGTACCGCAAAGGCTAAAAACAGAAAAAGACCAGCTGTCGGAAAAGTGCCATTTTCCTGAATATTTGCTTCTGCTCTAAAATATTGCTCTTTTAAGGCGACTTCATCATAAACTTAAAATAACTGAACAAACAGTTGTGTAAACGAATTCACTAAATTTAGCGGAAACTGAAAAGAGTTTAAAATATGGAGGAAAAAGAATGAGTAGACCAGAAAAACCCCATCTAAATCTAGTGATCATGGGGCATGTGGACCATGGAAAATCAACAACGACCGGGCACATGCTATACTTAGCCGGAGTTGTAGACGAAAGAACAGTGAAGCAGTATGAAGAAGAAGCCAAAAAAATGGGCAAGGAAACTTTCAAGTTCGCATGGATTCTTGACAACCTCAAAGAGGAGCGGGAAAGAGGCTTAACAATAGACCTCAGATTTCTAAAATTTGAAACCAAAAAATACTATTTTACGGTTATTGATGCTCCTGGCCACAGAGACTTCGTTAAAAACATGATTACAGGTGCAAGCCAAGCCGACGGCGCCATACTCTTCGTTTCAGCCAAGCGAGGAGAATTCGAAGCTGGCATAGGTCCTGGCGGACAAACAAGGGAACACGCTTTTCTAGCCTTCACCTTGGGGGTCCACCAGCTTGTCGTTGCCGTTAACAAAATGGATGATCCAACAGTTAACTGGAGCCAGGAACGCTACAACGAGGTTAAAAACGAAGTTAGCCGAATGCTTAGGATGGTAGGCTATAAGGTTGACAAAATTCCGTTCGTGCCCACCTCTGGCTGGACAGGCGACAACCTAGTTAAGCCAAGCGACAAAATGCCATGGTATAAGGGGCCAACCTTAATTGAGGCTTTAGATTTTTTTGAAATCCCTCCAAAACCCTTGAATAAGCCTTTGCGAATTCCAGTTCAAGACGTTTACAGCATAACAGGCGTAGGCACCGTTCCGGTTGGCAGAGTGGAAACAGGCGTCCTCAAGGAAGGCGACACAGTCATATTTATGCCTGCGAACAAGCAAGGCGAAGTAAAGTCCATAGAAATGCACCACACAAGGATTCCACGAGCTGAGCCTGGAGACAACATCGGCTTTAACGTGAGAGGCATAGCGAAAACGGACATACGGCGAGGAGACGTTTGTGGACACATATCTAACCCGCCAACCGTCGCAAAGGAGTTCATCGGCCAAATAATAGTAATTTACCATCCCACAGCTCTGGCAGCAGGCTACACACCGGTTCTCCATTATCACACTGGGCAAATTGCATGTAGGTTCGTAGAACTCATAAGAAAAATTGACCCCCGTTCAGGGCAAGTGGTTGAAGAGAAGCCATCCTTCTTGAAAACTGGAGACGCTGCTTTAGTGAGGATGGAGCCTCTACGTCCCATAGCCATTGAAACCTACGCAGATTTTCCAGAGCTTGGAAGATTCGCTGTTAGAGACATGGGCACAACCATAGCTGCAGGCATTGTAAAGGAAATAACTAAAAAAGGTCCATAGCCCCATCCCTTTTTATATCGTGAGCAATGCTTTACTTTAACTGTAAACATTTTAAATGTTGCTTTGCGCTTGAAGTTTTTGTAGTTTATGTGGAATCCAAGCTGGTTAAACATTCGAGTACCACAAGAGAAAATAGCAACGTAAGTGTAGGATACCATTTTAGAGTTGAGGCTCAATTGTCTGAAGATGAAACTTTAATTCCATATTTAAGGGAAAAGAAGGGCGGCGAACAAGAACCTATAATAATTGTTGACAGCCGCGAGGCGAACAGCGCTGCAAAAGTTGTTAAAGGCCTTAGGGAACGCGGCGCCATCGTGAAAATTGAGGCATTAGAAAAGGGAGACTATATTCTATCAGATGTGTGCGCTGTAGAACGGAAAAGGGTTCAAGACTTTGTCTATACGCTTACGCACCGTTATCTTTTCGAACAGCTTTTCAAGCTTAAGGAGGCGTATCCAAAAGCGTTAATTCTCTTGGAAGGGTATATGCCAATAATCTACAGGTTCAGCAGAATACAGCCGGCCTCTGTTTGGGGAGCACTATTTAATCTAGCAAAAAACGGAATCGCCATATTAAACACCACATCATATAAGGAGACTGTGGACTTTCTTTACATAGCCGCCCGCCAAGAGCAAATAGTTGAAAAAAGAGCGCCAACCGTTCATCCTGTCAAAAAATGTGAAACCTTGTCAGATGCTCAAATATTCTTTGTGGCAAGTTTGCCCAACATTGGAAGAGAAAAAGCCATAGCAATCCTTAAATCCTATCAAACCCCGTTAAATGCATTCCTAAACGTGGACAATTGGCCTAAAACAGTTTACGGTCTTGGGCCAAAGATAAGCAGCAGAGTGAAAGAAGTGTTGAATGCACCGTTTAAGGGGTGAAAGCCTTATGGACGTGGAAATCGCTACAACAAAAAAGGTATGTGTGTTAGGGTTGGACAAGCGTTCTGTAGGTGACATTGCATGGTGCGCCACAACTTATGGAGCTAATAGGCTTTACTGGATAAACGGATATTTACTGTGTCTAGAAGTCTATGAGAAGTCTTTTGAGCATGAGCTGAAAAAGCGAGAGTTTCCCATAAGCCAAATATGTTACGCTGAGTTTCCAAAGTATGAAAAAATTTACGAGGTTGACAAGAGCCTCCAAATTCCCATAGTCAACGTTTCAGACATGAAAATATTTAAGAATTTGTTAAAGGCGATAATGGAAAACAAGAAGGAAGAAGAGAAATAAAGCCTTATGCTTTAAAAGTTAATTACTTTATAGTTTTAACGGGCTCCATAACATTCTTGAAAAATATTTCGCTGAACGATTTTCTAGGCTTTAGAGCAGGCTCTCGTCTGGAACGCCTAGGGAAAGTAAAGCTATAACGATAAATTTTCAGGGATTTTCCAAATCTTTTAATTTTTCTAAGATTTCTATCCAACATGTCCCATATCCAAAAGCGGTTGCAGCTAAAGCCGTCTGCTTTACTCTGCTCATGGGAACCTATGAATGGGTATCCTAGTCTTAAAGCGTGGAAGGTATTTTGGCCTAAATGATGTTGTGCCAATTTTTATATAAAAGCTTGTAAAATAAAAGAGTAAGTTTAGCTATGAACCGACTGGAATGTGAAACTTATGCGGAAAACAATATTTAAGAAGCTTGAGGCTGAAGGATTAATCGCAAATTACAATCGTCTAAGGAAAAATCTCCCTCCAAGGCTTCCTGAAAGGGTTTTTATTTGGGATGAGACCCTAAGGGAAGGTGTTCAAACTCCAACGGTTTTTTTGACTTATGTGGAGAAGGTTAAGCTTGCTAAGTTGTTGGATGAGATAGGCGTTTCCATAATAACTGTGGGTTTTCCAGCAGTTTCCGAAGAGGAGAAAAACACTGTGCGAAGGATAGCTAATGAAGGCTTCCAGCAAGCAAAAATCGCTGCTTCGGCACGTGCAGTTAAAGAGGACGTAGATGCCTGTTTAGAGTGTGGAATTAGAGAAATTTCCGTATTCACTCCTTTTAATGGGCTTAATCTAAAGTATAGGCTTAAGAGGTCGAAGGAACAAGTCTTAAAGGACACTGTGGAATGTATAGAGTATGCTAAAAAACACGGTGCCACCGTAGACTTCTTTTTGGAGGATGCCGGAAGGACCCCACTTCAAGACATTTTGCAAATTTTTGAAGCTGCTGTAAAAGCTGGGGCAGATAGACTGGTTATAGCGGATACTGTTGGATTTTTAAGACCCCTTTCCATGCGTTACCTGATCTCCCACGTTAGAGAAGGCCTTACGCAAATAATTGGCAAAGAGGTACCCCTTTCAGTTCATTGTCATAACGATTTTGGCTTGGCAACGGCAAATACTTTGGCGGCTATAGAAGAGGGTGTAACATATCTGCATACATGCATTGCAGGGTTTGGAGAAAGAGCTGGAGTTGCGCCTCTAGAAGAGGTTGTCATGGCAGTGGAGCTTCTATACAATATTGACACCGGTATAGATGTGAAAAAGCTTCATAGGCTTGTGCAGCAAGCGGAGAAAAGTTTTGCCTTGCCAATTCAGTTTCACAAGCCCATAGTGGGCGAAAACGCCTTTTCCTACGAGGTTGACGAGCATGTCAATGGAATGTTGGCGCATCCGCTTATATATGAACCTTTCCCGCCTGAAATGATTGAGAGGGAAATCCAGTTTTACATAGGAAGAGGCGGTGGAAAACGTCTAGTTGAGAAACGCTTGGAGGCGGCTGGAATAAAGGCTTCCAGTTGGCAGATAGAAGAAATAGTTAGGCGTATAAGGGCTCTGCAGGAAAGCCTAGACAAGGGTGGCGCACAGATGACCTTTTACCAGATTAAAAAGTTGATGAAGGAGCTGCGGAGAGGCTTAACTGAGGAAGAATTCTGGCGGATAGTGGAACAGGTCACAAAGCAGAAGCCTAAGATTCAGTCTCCTTCAACCGAAGAGATGTCTTAAACAGGTTTTAGTTCTTCGATAACTTTCTGCAACTCTTTAGGGCTGAGACTCCTTGGATAGTTGTAAATAGGGCCGCTGGGTTTCTCGTTATAGTAGGGACGGTTGCAGCCTGGGCATCCAGAGGTCCTAAAAGGTTCGCCAGAGTTGGATATTTGCCTTAAAGTAGGCTCGTCAACTCCGAAACTGGCTATTCTGCCTTCACCGTCAAAGATCATGTTTTCAAACCTAGATAACCCATGGAAAATTAGATACCGTGCCATTTGTATCCTTCGATATTGTTGGATAGGAGGTTGCTTACTAGTCTCTAGGGCGGTTCCAGCAACGGGAATGAAAGCGAAAAGCGCCGGCAAAACTCCCATGTCAACGCATTTTTGAATCATGTGCACCATTTCCAGTTCGGTTTCACCTAAGCCCACAATTAAATGGGTGCTGACTTTTCCCTTTCCAAAAATTTTCACAGCCTCTTCCAGTAGAGCTAATTGTTTTTTCATTTGGTACGGTCCTCCAGCAAACGTTCCTTTAACCTTGTTAAAGATTTCCTCAGTGGCTGCGTCTAGGGGTATTCCTATTCTTTCAGCACCCGCTTCTTTTAAACGCTTTATATTTTCAAAATTTAGAGGTTGGCATGACACGGAAATTGGAACTTTTACACGGTGGAAAATTGCCTCAACAAGCGTCTCAAGATGGGTGAAAACTTCTGGATAGTTTAGGGCTTGTATGCAAACACGCCTTATCTTGTTTTCTTTAACAGCGCCTTCGATTTTGCTTAGGGCCTGCGCTGTGGCAAATACGGGCCAAGAAACCCTGGAAAGCATGTCGGCTCTGCTGCGGCTCTGCCTCGCTTGAGGACAGAATCCGCAGTTTGCAAGACACTTGCCGTCTCTATATGTCATTAGGTAAGCGGTTGTAGGCGCAGCGTCAAGCCTTCCATCCAGCAAACCCAGTGTAATTGCTGAGCCTAGGGAAACGCGAATTTTTTCAGGGATTTCTGCGCTTATAGGCAAGTCTCCAGCGCTCACTAAGCTTGTTTAAGCGTATGCTTTCTGCTAAGGATTCTGAATTCATAAATATTTTTATTAATGCTCGATTAAACCGAGGTTTAGGCGTTAGCAGTTGCGCAGGTCAAAGCTTGAAATTTACGAGGCTATATTGGAAACTTTGGCTAGAAGGCCTTTGAAAGTTGACAGCATAGCCTATAAAACCAGCATGGACTGCATGGTGGTTAGGCAGTATTTGGACTTTTTAACAAAGAATGGGTTGGTTGAGGAAAGATTTTCTGGGGATAAGAGTTTTTATGCTATAACGGAGAGGGGTAAGGCTGTTTATAGGGCGCTCAGTTTCCAAAAACGTTTAGATAAAATCACCGAGTCTATTAAGGCTGTTAGCGAAGCATTAGAAGCGTTGCCTACTCTGAAAAGTGATGAGAAGGAAAAAGAGTCTAAAATGAATGATGATGTATAGGTGTGCTTAAAACGAAAGGTATTAAACGGCGATGATAGGCTTTACTTAGAGAGGAAATGGCGCAGTTTTCGCCTGAAGATATCTGGCAGATGACCGCTAAAGAACTATCCGAACTCTTAGACAGCGGTATGTTCCTGCCTAAAACCGGGAAGGTTTATTTTTATGCGCCGAGTTTCATGTATTATAGGACAAGCTATTTTTGTTCCTCAATCAAGGATTTTCCAACAATTTCTGTGACAGGGAAAGGATGCGCTTTGAACTGTAGGCATTG
>JAWCNE010000006.1:0-41757 GCA_038849025.1 Bathyarchaeia archaeon | reverse complement strand
TGAATTTACAGGAATATCTGACACGAACTCTTGGACGAACATGGCATGGACCATAGACAGCTGTTTCACAGCAGAAAGCGTTAACGCAACTTTTCAACTTTACAATTATCAAAGTGGGCAATATCCCACGAGCGGAGACGGATACATAGCCTCTATTATTGGAACAGTGGATGAAATTGTGACGCAGAATATAACAGCAAACCCTACACACTTTAGAGATGCTTCTGGCAACTGGAAATTGAAAATTACCGGAATAAAAGCCACAGAAATACCCTTCGATTTAAAGGCTGATTGGATAGAATTTAAAGTAACATGGCCTAACATTTATAGACTTATCATCAGCAATCACTTTGCAATAGACTTATCAACATACCCGCTAAACTGCATTGAGGGTATCGAAGTGCTGATCAGATATAACGTCTCCGAAGTATCCGAAAGATGGTTTATAAAAACTTACAATTGGAGTGGCGCAAGCTTCAGCGATCTAGGCTTCAATATTACTGAAGGAAATTATCCTACATTAAATGAGTGGAACAATTATTCAATAAGCATAACCGAAGGCTTGGAAAATTACGTAAACAGCAACGGAACCCTCCTAATAAAGTTTTATGATTATGGTCTCAGCGAAAACCAATCAACCATAAACATTGATTTCTTCGGTGTCCGTATAATTCTCGATGGGACATTGCTTAATATAAAAAATGGCGGACCCTTGACAGCCCAAATAGTCTCCGTGTGGGTTGTTACCGCAGCTTATCATAAGCGGTATGATGCAGAGTTTTTTATAAACTCCGGAGAAAGTGAAGCATATATTAGAGCAGACATGCCTTTGCCTGCTGGAAACTTTACTGTCAAGGTTGTTACTGAGAGGGGAAACATAGCTGTGTTTACAAGCGGCTAAGCGTAAGCGGTCATTTTTTAGCCATTTTTTCCTTAAGCATTCTTGTTATTTCTTTCGCGTCTCTAGCTTCTATAACTTTGATGTTGTAAAGTTCAGCCATTTTCTTTCCATTCTCGCTCAGTTTTGGAATGGCTATGAGGTAGGCGCTGTCTGGGGAAACGTCATATACTTTCGCGAATAAAGCGATTACCGGTTGTTCTGGAATAACGTCTTCGGTTGAGGTTGCTAAATCCATAACAGTGACGCCCCTTTTCTCTCCTTTGTAAGCAGCTATATCAAACATGTGGTTTGCTCCTGATTTTCCTTTAAGAAAGGCTGGAGTTTCAACTTCGAAACCGTTTTCGAGGAGAAACTCCCTTATAGAATCAATGAAAATCCAGCTTTCCGCTATTTCGCCTCTAACCTCTTCATTTAGGCTGTAAGCGTATACATCTTTAACTTCGATTTCTTCAAAGGTGAATTTGGCTTGGCAATTTCTGCAGAAATGCCTAGGCACGGGTATGTCAAAGCTTTTTCCGCAGTCTCTGCAAGTACACCATATCCCTGCTTTCCTATAGTCCTCATCTGGCTTTTTAAGTTCTTCATGGCATTTGGGACAGACAAGTTTGCTTCCTTTTCTGAAGTTTTCTTCAACATCCATATATCCGCATTTAACATGCTCTATTAGAGAGCCTTTTTTAATGTTGAAGGACTTACAGTATGGGCAACAATAATGAATGGAAATGCTTTGGGAGCCGCAGCTGGGGCAATGAATTATTCTGTCATAAAGTTTCCTTTTAAGGATTCCCGCTTCATAAAGCCTATCTAGGAACTTTTCTTCATCTACGTCCTTCCCTAAAACTGCTTCTACAGCAGGGTATCTATAGCCAAAATTATTGTCAAAAACGGGTTCAAGTTCGCTTAATTCTCCGCTTAAAAATTTGCTTAGAAAAACTTGAATGCTCCGTTCTTTATACAGTTCTGTCCGTTCAAGCTTTCCAGTTTTCAGCATCCATTTTCCCATACCAATATATTAAACGTGCAATCCATCTTAAAGGCTATAAACTTATTAATAAGATTTATACTGTTAAAACTTTCGCGTATACAAAGCCGGTGCCTCGCGAGTTGAGCGCCAAAACAAAAAGAATAGTGCACTGTCCCCGATGTGGTTTCACCTTTGACATCTCCTATGGTAGGGCTTTCGCTTGTTCCAGTTGTCCCTCGACAGTTCAATGCGGCTACGCCAAGTGTCCCAAATGTGAGCACGAGTTTCCGCTCCAATAAATGCTGACGTTACAGTCACGCTTTTTAACTTGAAAGTTCATATATCGTAAATTGCAAATTACGGTTTCCAGAAAGCTCAGCGTTAACGGTGATGCTTTGGCGTTTCAGAATCCTCCTAAATGTTTGATGCTCCGCTGGACAACCTTGAAAGGGTTAATAGCAATCATCTTATTTCTTATAGCGGCTGCCATACTCGAATATTTCGTAGTTGTATACGCCATAAGCCTTGGAGTGGAAGAAGGAAACCCTTTAACTAGCTGGCCGGTGGCGATAAGCCCCCTCTTCCATCTAGTTCCTATATCCGCCATAATAGCGCTTACTCTAAGCTGGATTTGCCTAACAAAATATTTGGCTTTAAAAACTCCGAAGGCTTTTGAAGAGAAATTTAAACGCTTTGACAAAGGGAAAAAACAATCTATAAAAGACAAGAGGGGATTCGCGCCAAAAATAAGCCGCGCTGTAAAAGGCTCTCTTAGCAAAATGAAATCTGCGCTTTTAAAATTTAGAGCGGTTGCCTATGTTTGGAATAAGATGAGCTTTGCAAAAACAACTTTGAAAAGCGCCTTGACGATACTTCTTGCTTTTTCAGCGCTGGTTCTTCTTTTTTCTTTGCTGGTAAACCCGCAGCTGATTCGCGATGCATTTTTAACCCTTTATAGAAGCAACCCCTCAGCGTTTAACTTTGCAAGGTCGACAAGTTATGCTGCAAGGGGTTTTGCGGAAACCTTGGCCCCCATAGGATGGGCTTGTACAGCTATAAACAATGCTATAATCGCTGCAGCGCCTAGCTTTAGGGCTTTTGCCGCAGTTTTAGGAAACTTGATTAAGCCTTTGGCTGAGTTGCCGCCTGTTGGCAAATACTTGGTTTTTCAAAATTTCGCGGTTTGGTTTTCTGCTTTGGCGGTGCTTTTTTACGGGGTATATGTGCGGAAAGGTTATCGCTATCGGAGGGTGAAGCGGGGTTAGGGGCTTATAAATGGCTGACCGTCCAAGGTTTGGCCCTGCTGGGGTGCCTCCGTCTTTTAGAGCTTTGAAGGCGTCTCTAACGGATGTTCCTAGGCTTTTGCGGGAGGAAGGCCTCGACGCTTTTGAGTATCAGGCTGTTCGTTGGGGTGTGAAGCCTCAGATTAGGCGGGAGGATGCTGAAAGGCTCGGTTTGGAGGCTAGGGAAAACGATGTTGCGGTTAGTCTTCACGGCTCCTATTTTGTGAATTTCTGCGGCGGCAAAGAAACTGTTGAGGCTAGCAAAAAACGCTTAATTGCAGGTGCCACAGCCTCATGGTGGATGGGTTCGCCAATAGTGGTTTTTCACGTGGGGTTTTATGGCAGGAAATCACCAAAACAGGTTTTCAGCGAATGCCTAGCAGCCTTGAAAGAGGTGGTTAACGAGATGAAAACTTTGGGAATCAGAGGCGTTAAGCTGGGGCCGGAAACCATGGGTAAGGTTTCCCAGTTTGGCAGTTTAGAGGAAGTTTTGAGTTTGTGCGAAAATGTTGAGCAAACTCAGCCTGTGATAGATTGGGCTCATCTGCATGCTCGGGATAGGGGGCGCTTCAAAACTGTTGAGGATTTTCGCGAGGTTTTTATGGAAATAGAGAATTGTTTAGGCGCTGAAGCCGTGAAGAACATGCATTGTCATTTTACTAAGATTGAGTTTACGGATAAAGGTGAAAAACGCCACCATGTTTTAGACGAGGCGGAATACGGGCCTGACTTTGAGCTGCTTGCAAAGGTCATAGCAGAATTTAGGCTTAACCCAGTCATTATAAGCGAAAGCCCCATTCTAGACTTGGATGCCATAAAAATGCGCGATATCCTAAGGAAAGAGCTTAAAGCCTAAACCATAATGCAGAATGTATAATTCTGTGCGATATGTTTTTCTATGCTGTTTGTGTGCTGTTTATAGGTGCCCATTTTGGTTAGGCTGAGAGGCTTCCAAAAACTCACATCCACAGAAGAAGCAATGCAATTGCTCCTTAACAGCTTAAAATTGGAACGTTTAAAAAGTGTAAGGGTTCCTTTGCGCGATGCCCTTAACCGTGTTCTTGCACAAAACATTATAGCCGAAGAAGATTTGCCAAGGTTTGACCGTTCAGCCGTTGACGGCTACGCCGTAAAAGCCAGCGACACCTTCGGCGCTTCCCAGTTCAAGGCGAAAACCCTCAAACTGACAACCGCAAATAAGCTCATGGGAGGCGAAGCAAAAGAGGTTTGGACGGGAAATCCCCTTCCAGAAGGCGCAGACGCCGTTATAATGCTTGAAAACGTCAAACGCGCCAACAACACCATAGAAGTTTGGACTGCGGTTACGCCTGGCGAAAATGTCTCAAAAAAGGGCGAGGATGTGGCGAAAGGCGAAATCGCAGCAAAAGCCGGAACCCGACTAAAACCTCACCATTTGGGATTAATAGCCTCTTTAGGCGTTGCAGAAATCAATGTTTTTGAAAAGCCCAAAGTGGCCGTTTTAGCCACCGGAAACGAACTTGTGGAAGCCGGCCAAAGACCCGGAGAAGGCCAAATTTTTGACGCCAATAGGCTTGTTCTAGCATCTTTATGCCGCGAACTGGGCGCTGAACCCCTAGACTTGGGCATAGTAAAGGATGATGTTGAAGAGATTTCCGAAAAGATTAGGCTTGGGCTGGAAAAGGCGGATATGGTTTTAACCACAGGCGGAACCAGTGTAGGCGTCTCAGACTTGGTTCCCGCAGCCGTAAACAGCATTGGCAAGCCAGGCGTAATCGTTCACGGCGTAGCTATGCGTCCAGCCATGCCCACAGCCTTAGCAGTAGTGAACAATAAACCAGTAATAATTCTTTCAGGCAACCCGGTTGCAGCCATGTTCGGCTTTGAAGTCTTCGCCAGACCCTTAATCCTTAAAATGCTGGGACTAGCCCATGAGCCTAGACCCGTCGTAAACGCTAGGTTGACACGACGGACATCCACAGCCCTTGGAAGAAAAACCTTCGTCCGCGTCCGCGTCTTCCAACGCGAAGGCGAACTGTTGGCGGAGCCCATAAGCGCCAGAGGTTCAAGCATCATCTCAACCATGGTTAAGGCTAACGGCTATATTGTGGTTCCCGAAAACCGAGAAGGCCTAGAAGAAGGCGAAACAGTTCAAGTTCACCTCTTCGACATTCTGGAGGAGGCGTCGGAAAATGTTTAGGAAGCTTCTAACCATAGAAGAGGCAAGGCAAACCATCCAAAAATATTTCGAGGCTAAACCCTTAGGCGTTGAAGAAATTTCCCTTTTGGAGGCGTATAACCGCATTTTAGCAGAAGACGTAACCGCAACACTCGATATTCCGCCTTTCAACCGCTCGACCGTTGACGGGTACGCAGTAAAAGCTGAAGACACCTTTGGCGCTGAAGAAAACCGTCCATTAAAACTGAAGCTTTGCGGGACAGTGAACGTTGGAGAAATGCCAAAAATAACCGTAGAGCATGGAACAGCAGCAGAAATAATGACTGGTGCGCCTATGCCAGAAGGCGCAGACGCCGTTGTCATGGCCGAACAAACCGAACGTAAAAATGATGAAATATATGTCTACAGCGCCGCAGCCAGAGATGAAAATGTTATGAAGGCCGGATCAGACATTAGAAAGGGCGAAACTGTTCTAAAAAAGGGGCAGCTTTTAGGCGCGCGGGAAATAGGCGCCCTAGCCGCAGTGGGCCTAGAAAAAGTTAAGGTTTACAAAGTTCCCCGCGTAGCCGTCCTATCCACAGGCGCCGAAATAACAGAGCCCGGCAAACCCCTTCCTCCTGGAAAAATTTATGACATAAACGCCTACAGCCTAAGCACGGCTGTTGTGGAAAGCGGCGGAAAACCAGTATACCTGGGTGTTTTTCCAGACGACGCGGTTGAAATTGAAAAAGCATTGAGAAAGGCTTTGGCTTCCGCGGACATGGTTATAACTTCAGGCGGAGTTTCAGTAGGCCCAAAAGACGTGATTCCCAAAACACTAAGTTCGCTGGGAAAGCCAGGCCTAATAGTCTGCGGGATAGCCATCAAGCCTGGAAAACCCACCACAGTTGCATCAATAAACGGAAAACTGGTTTTCTCTCTTCCAGGACACCCCACATCCGCTTTGTTTGTTTTCCATCTCCTAGCACGTCCCATCATTGAAGAGTTGGCTGGACGAAAACCTGAAAAAGCTTACACTGTAAAAGCCTTAGCGTCAACAAGGATGTTTCCAGCACGGGGAAGACGCACTTTCATCATGGTTAACCTCAGAAAAGACATGTCAAAGCGACTGTTCGCCGAACCAGTTCCCACAGGGCTTTCTGGAGCCATTACAACCCTTACGAAGGCTGACGGCTTCATAGAAATTCCGGAAAATCAACAGTTTATTGACGCAGGCGAAGAAGTTACAGTTTACCTTTTCAAGAAGCTATAAGGCGGTTTACCTCTCAAGCTTCTTTCTTTTAGCAGCCGTGTAAGCTGTGAAAATCCACGTTAAAACTAGAAACGCCACCATGGTTACGTCGAGGAAAACGTCGCTTCCCATAGTGTAGTAAAGCGTGGAAACAGAAAACGTTGTGATTGTGAAAAAGAGGATTACTATAAACCACATAGCCCAAGACCTCTTCATGAAGAGGCCAAAGGCTGCGGCTAGGCTTAATATTCCTATCAAAGCAACGTGAATAAGCATTTCAGCCGCTAAAACAGCTAAAAAAACTATCCCGATAACCGCATAAAAAACCGCGGCTGCAAAAATGCCCACGCTTTCAATTTTCAATTTTGATTTTATGCCCATCGCCAAACTTCCTCAAATTAATCCATTAAATGAAATAGCATAATTAATAAATTATGCTGTCAGCCTAGTCGATTTTAAGGTCGCGGCATACCGTATCGGTCCGCTTGGGTAAACTGGGGGAGCTAAGCGAAAAGGTTTAGAACTTGCCCGCCAAATAGGGCATACTAAAAATGGAGAACAGCCTAAATGACTTATCGGGAGCTTTTCGTTTCCCAGTCAAATGTGTTCGGTGGTTTTCAAAAGTCTTTCGAGGAAGCTGACTACGTGGTGTTGGGGGTTCCCTTCGACGTTACAAGCACTTATAGAACTGGGGCAAGGTTTGGACCAAACGCCATACGGGAGGCGTCACTAAACATTGAAACCTACAGCTTCCGCAGCGGCATAGACTTTGAAGATTTGCGGGTGCATGATTTAGGAGATTTGCATGTATCTGCTGACACGGTGCAAACTTTGGAGAGGCTTGCACGAGTTATTAGAGAGGTTTTAGACGATGGAAAAACGTCCGTTGTCATCGGCGGGGAACACACAATCACTTTAGGCGTGTTAAAAGGCTTGGGTAGCGAAGCCTCAAAAACCGCAGTTGTAAGTTTTGATGCGCATCTTGACCTGCGAGACGAATTTATGGGATTGAAGCTTTCCCATACGACTTTTATGCGTAGAATAAACGAGGAAGCTAAACCAGCGAAAATAGTTGAGGTAGGCACGAGAGCCGTATGCAAAGAAGAGCTCAAATACGCCCGAAATGCTGAAATAGAATTTTTCACAGCCTTGCAGGTAAGGAAAATTGGAAGCAAAAAAATCACAGAACAGCTTAAAGAAAGGTTGGCGGAGTATGAAAGGCTTTATTTATCCGTAGACATGGACGTTCTCGACCCCGCTTATGCCCCGGCGGTGCAAAACCCGGAACCAGAAGGGCTTGAAACATCCACTTTGCTAGATATTTTACTCGGCATAATCGACAAACGCCTTGTGGGTTTTGATGTGGTAGAGGTGACACCAAACTACGACCAAGGAGTATCTGTCATTCAAGCGGCAAAAGTCATCTTCGAAATCCTGTGTGCTGTGGAAAAGGCAAAATTACGCTAAATCTTTAGATATTGTTTTTGATAGTTTTGCTATGAAGAAGCCGTTGCATTCGTGGATGTGTGGATAAAGCCTCTGGCATTTTTCCATTCCCCTCAATCCCGGCAAGCCGATTTTCAGGTTTATCTTGGTTAGCCGAAATTCCGGGTGCCATTTCAAAAATCTTTCAATAAGCATTTCGTTTTCTTCAACCGTTATGCTGCATGTGGAATAGATCAGTGTGCCTCCGGGCTTAACTTTTTCAGCGGTGTTTTCCAGCATTTGCCACTGGATTTCAGCCATTTTTTCAACAGAGCGTTGTGTAAGCCTCCATTTGGCTGATGGAATTTTTGCGAAGGCTCCCGTGCTTGTGCAGGGCGGGTCTAAAATCGCTATGTCTGCTTCGATGGAGAGGGGCAGCGGGTTACATGCATCCGCAATTATCGGCGTGGCTATTTCAACGCCCATTCTAGCAACTTCGTTTCTCCAAACGCCCATTCTCCGCCTTGAATAATCAACAGAATATATTGTACCTTTGTTCTGCATCAACTGGGCTAGATATGTTGTTTTGGCTCCCGGCGCTGCACAAACATCCAATAGGGTCATCCCGGGTTTCGGATCCGCTGCTTCCGCCGCCAAACAGCTTGCCTTGTCTTGGATGTAGAATAAGCCTTCATGGAAGCTTCTAATTCGAGTGAGGGGTTGTTTTGTTCCCAAAACTTTGTAGGCGTGCCTTAATCCTTTAACCTTTTCCACTTTAACCTTTTCCTCTGCGAGTTTCTCGACAATTTCGTTTTCGCTTTCCTTAAGGGTGTTTAGCCTTATGTAGGTCGGAGGGATCTCCAAGTTTGCGTCCAGCATGTCCAAAGCTTCTTTTCTACCTAAAAGTTTGAAGCAGTACTTTACAAACCATGTGGGATGAAAAGTTAAGAGCCCCACCCTTTCCTCGTCGCTTGCACTTTTAATAATTGATGCGGGATTTTCCGTTAATAGTAATCCCAAAACATGCTCGACTTTTTGAAGGGTTTTCCATCCAAGAATGGAACGCGCCAGTTTCACGATGTTTTTTGCTTCTTCGATATCCATTTTAGACCAGTTTTTGGCAACTCTTGTATGATAAACATAAAGCCTTAGAAAAGACTGCACTCCCAAAGTGAACTCGTTTATTGATTTCGGCTTCAAAACTTCGTTTATGAATCTGTCTATGAAGTTGCGGCGCCTAACTGTTTCGCATAAAAGTCTATGGGCGAGGCGTAGAGCGTTAAAGTCGGTTATTTCTAGCTGTTTAGCTGTTTTAGCTAAGGCTAAGTGTTCGTTAATTTTCTGGGTTTCCATCCAGCTTAAGGCTTCAATTGCAAGGCTCCAAGCTTCTTTCAGCAAACTCTTACCACGCAAAATTTCCCTTTAGTAAGATTTTAGTCTATCTTGTTAGTATTAAAAGTTAGGTTAAGAGTGATATGGCGCAGAGACGGCTGGATGAATTCTCCTTCCCAAAGGCTAAATTCAAAGAAGAAACTAAAGCTGAGGCTTTACCATTCACGGAGGCGCTCGAAAAGGAGAAAAAGCAGCGAGGTTTTCCGCCCTTAGCCCCAGAAAACCTCCCACCATCTTATTTTGTTTCAGCTACCTACGATGGAAAGGCTGGAAAAGCCCTAATCAAGCTTTACGAGCCAAATTCTAAGCAAATATATTTTTGGTATGATAATACGGGGCATAAGCCCTACTGTTACACAAATCTTTCGCCGTATGAGCTTGAGAAAATTGACCGTTTAATGAAACATCCGGGCTTCGACCACTTAGAAATTGAAGAAAAATTTGACCCCCTTTCAGACAGGCTTGTTAAAGTTACTAAAATTGTGGCAAAAGACCCGTTGGCTATTGGAGGACGCCCAAAAGGCTGTATAAGAGACATTATTCCCGAAGACTTTCCAAAGGTTTCAGAAGTTCCCGTGGCTCCTGAAAAGGTTAAGGTTTGGGAATCTAAAATAAAGTATTACCAGTCCTACATTTATGACAGAAGGCTTCTCCCAGGCATGGTTTACGAAGTTAAAAAGGGCAGTTTAATTCCTAAACGCATAGAAGAAGCTGAAAAAAATGTTCAGAAGATAACTGAAACTTTCAGCGAGGCATCTGTTGGAGAGTTAGAGCATATTGAGCAGTGGGCTAGGCTTTTAGAGTATCCCGCTCCAAAGTTCCGTTATGTTGCCATGGACATAGAGGTTTGTACACCCGTTGCCACAAGGATGCCTGACCCCCGTGAGGCCGCATACCCCGTTGTCTGTGTCTCCCTATACGGTTCAGACGGGCAAAAACGGGTTCTGCTTCTGAAGCGTGATGGAGTCCGTGAAGGCTTTGAACGCTTGCCCGCTGATGTGAAAATCGAATATTTTGACTCTGAAGAGAAACTTCTCAAGGCTGTTTTTGAGGTTTTATGGAGCTATCCCTTTGTGGTTACATTTAACGGCGACGACTTCGACTTGCGTTATTTAGCCCACAGGGCTGAAAACCACGGTTTCAGAAGAGACGATATTCCAATAGAAGTGGGCAAGCGGGTTTGCCTCCTAAAATATGGAGTGCACATAGACCTCTACAAGTTCTTCTTCAACCGCTCCATCCAAATCTATGCTTTCAACAACCGCTACCGCGACGTTACCCTTGACGATGTGGGCAGAGCTTTGGTTGGACTTGAAAAAATTCCTTTAGAAAAGGGCATAGGCGATTTGACCTACACAGAACTCGCCAAATACTGTTTCAGAGACGCCGAAATAACCTACAAACTAACAAGCTTTGAAGACGAGCTTGTGCTGAAGCTGATTCTTGTTTTGGCTAGAATAAGCAGCATGCCCATGGAAGACGTAAGCCGCCAAGGGGTTTCCCGTTGGATAAGAAACTTCATGCACCGTGAACACCGCAGAAGAAACATGCTTATTCCCAATGCAGAGGATATTCTAGCCCTAAAGGGCAAGACAGCCACAAAAGCCATAATTAAGGGCAAAAAATACAAAGGCGCCATAGTTGTCGAACCCGTTCCAGGCGTCCACTTCAACGTGGCAGTCATGGACTTCCCAAGCCTATACCCATCCATAATCAAAGTCTGGAACCTAGGCTACCAGTCTATCTTATGTCCCCATCAAGAATGCCGGACAAACCTTATTCCTGACACTCCTAATTGGGTTTGCCGAAAGAAACGCGCCTTAGAAAGCCTTCTAATAGGCTCCCTTAGAGACCTCAGAGTCCAATGGTACAAGTCAAAATCGAAAGACAAGACTTTGCCCGCAGAGCTGAGAAGCTGGTATAACATCATCCAAGGAGCCCTTAAAGTAATTTTAAACGCGAGCTATGGAGTTTTTGGAGCTGAAACCTTCGACCTTTACTGTCCACCAGTTGCTGAGGCAACAGCAGCCATAGGAAGACACGCCATAACTCAAATAATCAATATGGCGGAAAAGCTCGGCATCCAAGTGCTTTATGGGGATACAGACAGCGTTTTCCTAAAAAATCCCTCGAAAGACCAGATACGTGAACTCGAAGAATGGACTGAGCATGAACTGAAAATGGGCTTGGATGTGGACAAAATTTACCGCTATGCAGTTTTCAGCTCTAGGAAGAAGAACTATCTCGGGGTTCTAGAGGATGGAAGCGTGGACGTGAAGGGGTTAACGGGCAAAAAGCGCCACATCCCCATATTTATTAAAAAAGCCTTTGACAGGATGAAAGAACGCCTAGCCATGGTGAAAACTCCATCGGACTTTGAAGAAGCTAAAAAGAACATTATCCGAGAAATCCGCGACTGTTACATGCGCTTGAAAAGACGCGAGTGGGAAAGCCTAAGCGAACTCGCTTTTAACGTTGTTTTAGGCGAAGAGCCAGAACGTTACACCAAGACGACTCCGCAGCATGTAAAGGCTGCAAGAATTTTAAAAGAGGGGGGTGTAGAGCTTAAGGCAGGCGACCTAATAAGCTTCGTGAAAGTGGTTAACGAACCCCATGTTAAACCAGTGGAGCTAGCGACAAAAAATGAGATAGACGTTGATAAATACGTAGCCTACCTCCATTCAACCTTCGATCAGGTTCTGGACGCTTTAGGCTTAGATTTCGACGAAATAATCGGGTTGACAAAGCTGGAACGCTTCATGTAAAACCGTTCTATCCCTGTTTTATGCTGCTTCCTTTTCAGCGTATCTTCTCCTTACCCCGCCCCGGTGCAAACCCTCTAAAAGCGCAAAGCCTAAAATGTCAATCGCCACTATGGAACCAACAAGAATGCCGAATAATCCAAGTTCCAATGGAACATCAAATATAATTGATAGATAGCTTCCAACGATTGCTGTTACAACTGCTGTTTCGACAAAACATCCCAGGAGTCTACGGACAATATTGCCTCTGCCAACATACCATGCCAAAGTGCACGCCGCAAAGTTTGCCGCTGCTCCGCCAACTATATCGACTATGTGTAAACCGCCATAAATGTTTGCAACTAAACAGCCCAAACTAGTCCCTACCGCAACGGGCATGCCAAAAATCATTGACAAAGGAAGCAAAGCGTCAGCAACTCTGACCTGGTAAACTCCGAAGCTTATGGGCGCCAGAATAATAACCCCTGCAGCATAGAGTGCAGCAAAAACCGCTGTTAAGGCTAAGTCTTTACTTTCAATTTTCACTTTTCCACCTCCTACTCCGGGGTTTATATGGCGGAACGGGTGGAGGCCCACTCACCCGCCAACAGAAAACGACTACCTTAAGCAAACATTATAAATGTTCCTCTTTGAAGCGCCAAGTTATTAATAAATTTCGCTCAAGTTGCGTGTTCTGTATCGCTGGCTATTTTTTCTTTAATGGCCTCAGCGGTTTCCGCTTCTACGGCAGCCTCCTCCACCTGTATTCCTTCCTTTTTTGAAAGCAAAAGATCATGTGGCGGCGGAGGAGCGTTCAAAATTGTTGCCAAAAGGTACATGGCTGTGAAAGCATGCTGGTAAACTTTCTGAAAAACATAAGGAATTCTTGTTTCCGGGTCCACCTCTAACATTTTATCTATTTCTGTGTCTTTACCTGTTAAAGTAGCTGTGCCTTCAACCTCAAACTTTACGATGCTAGGTTTTGTTGTCAAAAGGAGACTGAAAGAGACAACTACCAGCTGGCTTCGCCGCTCTTTCTCTTCAAGTTTCGCTTTAACGTCAAAATTTACTGCTCCACTCCCACCTTTAACATCTAGCTTAATCCCTACTATACTTGTAATTTCTACCTTAACCGAAACGTTGGGAACGTAAAGTGTTGGACTGATATTTGATTCCCCACATTAAACTATGCGGATTTGTACTATAACAACCTCCGTGATTAAGCCTCGCTCCTAACAAATTTTTGCCTTTTGTGTGTAGCAAAAAACTACATACAGCCTACACTAAAAATATTTGAACCGCGGAAGCTGCAAAAGTTGAAGCCGCCACCAAAATCGCTATTATAACAACGACTTGGCGTTCAGTCAAAGGTCTATGATAAGTTATAAGCGTAATCAAACTTCTTCTATGGTCTGAAAACAGTTTTTTACCATCAAAAGAGACCTGTGCCTTGGTCCTGAAAATAAAGTAATTTAACAGAATCATTGAAGAATTAAGGATATAGGGCAAAAGCGAGATTATTAAATTCCATTTCAAATCAGAGATTATTGCAAAAGCAGCTAGTGTTATTCCAATGGCAAAGGAGCCTGTGTTTCCAACGAAAATTTTTCCTTGAAAATTGAAAAAGGCAAGCGCAAGCCAAACAGCCAGCGGAATTGACAAGAGAATAGCGTTTGGCCCAGAAGCGGCCATTAACCCTATCATAACTATTGCTGGGCAAACGGTTTCTAAACCATTTAATCCGCCCAACTGGTTAACCGTGTTAGTGGTTACAGTTACAATTAGAGGAATCAATATGAAATAATAATAGTTGCCGAAGGCTATAGTCCCAAATATTGGGATTGTTATACTTGTGCGTATATAAGGAAGCTTATAGGCCAATGCAATAAGAGGTATTGATGCTATTAATGGTAAAAAAGCCTTGTAACGCCATCGCAAGTCCATCCAGTCGTCAAGCAGCCCCATAAAACCTCCAAATAAAACGCAAACAGCCAAGGTTAAAGCCCTATTAATATTGTTGGATACATCGCTTTCTAGGAAAAAGTGCAATAAAAAGAGGTATACTGCGCTTACCACTACGTAGGCTACGCCTAGACCTGTTGGAACTAGGGGCTTATCAGGTTTATGGTGATCTGGAACTTTCGGAAACAATACATTCGCCTTTACTGGTCTGGATAGTTGATTTTGTAGAGGCATACAAGCGGAACCACGCCGCCATATTTGCTTCCATCATTGTCCAGTCCAGCAATGTAGGCTTCTGTAAAGTATAAAAGCTTCGTTGTAGGCGATGAACCACCTTTTTGTTTCTGTAGCCAACGTTCCCTCCCGTAATTCATCAGTTTGTAAATGGTTGAATTTTGTCCCCTACTTGCAGGAAAGGTTTCACCGCTGTCCACTTGCCCGTTTTCGTTGGTGTCAGCCCAGTGGGTTCCTAAAGTATAGTTTCCAAAAATCTTTCTAACTTCATCGAAATTTTCAGTCCACATTTCCCATTCTGGAATGAAACCATTGCTTACGAGGCGGTCATGGGCCTTTCCTGAAATGCTTGCCATCCACATCCATTTCCCCTCGTCGCCGCCAGCATTAAGCCAATTCCCGTTATAGTCGATGGTTACGAATACAAGAACGTATTCTGCGTCATACAGCTTCAGCATTCTTAATGCTTGGGTCTCGTTGGCTATAAATATGAAGCCAATATTTTCTATTTGGGTTGAGTTTATAGTAGCATTGTCTGCAAGCGATGTCACGTTTCCCAGTATTGTCAGCCAGTATCCGTAGTCCCACCAGCTGCACACAACAGTTGTCCCTTGCAGGTTGTCCCTAGTCCACTTTAACATGTTTACCCACTCCTGTACTGGTGCTTCGGGGACTATAGAAAGGCTACCTCCGGATATAGTGGTTGGCGCATAAACTTGTCTATACACTTTTGGCATTGGAAAAGCTATGCTTGTCATTAAGACAAGGAATATGAGGAATATGGCTGTTCCACTGAACTCTTTTCCAACATGTTCAAACCCATACTTTTTCTTCACACTGATTTTTGGCGGTTCTTTTAAAAGGGTGACAAAGGGTTTTAGCAGACCGTTTATTCCTACGGCGGCTAAAAGGCTAAATGCCGGAGCCATCAACACCAGTAACCGTACCATGGAACATGCAAAGTAAAGCGAGGTTAAACCTAAAACCAAAAGAAACAAGTTTCTGTTGTTAAGGTTTCCGAAAACAAAGAACAAACCCACAGCAAAGAAAATTATTCCTATGCCAAGGTCATAGTATATGGAGCCCCATGCAGATATTCTATGCTCAGCCACAGATTCTATGAGCGGAGAAGTCTCACGGTAGAACGGGTTTATGACAGACCAAAACTTTCCAGCCATGCCTTGTACGTAGCCCATCTGCGAAAGAATAGCGAAACCGCCCACTATTATTGCCAGAAAGACGATAACTGATATTACTTTCCATTTTGCAGTGGTTATGTTTTTAAAAACTTCGGCAAGGCACAAAAGGGCAAAGACACCGGCAACTGGCAGTATGGCGCTGGTCAGCAGGTAAGTTGGTGAAAGCTTTGGAACATTGATGGCCAGAAACAATCCTAACCCAAAGGTTAGGCTATAAGCTAAAAGGAGTTGGCGGGTGTACCTCTTTACAACTATTAATATAAAAGTAAAGAGGGTTATGACGCCTATTGGGTAGTAGGCGGCGCCCCAACCAGCGCAGAAGTATCCCAAAACCAATCCTGAAGCAAGAGCGTACTTAACTGTGGAACCTATCTGCCTATTCTCTTCAATCGCCCTTAAAAACAGGAAGGCAAACAATAGAAGAGCAAATAGCCCTATCGACTCATCATCAAAAAATCCCACACTGGTCCGCTGAATGTAAGATGGATGCAGAGCCAAAAAGAGTGCAGCTAATAAACCTACAGGTCTGCCTCCTATATCTTTTCCTAAAAAGTACATGACGAGGGAAGCCAACATTCCCATTATAGCTGGAAACAATGCACAAAAACTCATTAAGTCTATACTTATGCCCAACGCGGAAACTATATTATAAAGAAAAGCCGCTGTAAAGGGCAACCCCGGAAAGCCGTTTACTGCAACGTTTATCCCTTGAGGGTACCATCGCTGATAATCAATCCATTGAGTAGGCCACGCCCAGGAAATGAAACCGTTTTTTACAATGTATTCTGTGAAACGGTATTGAAAGTAAGGGTCAAATTCTGACAATAGCAGATTAGATTTACCAGTTGTCGGAGCTATTTCCCAGCGCACTGGAAAAAGGCGTATGGCAAAGGCTATGAAAAGTATGAGTATTAAAGCTGAAAAGGTTATTATTGAGGCGTGGTCTATTTTTGGACGGAGCTTCCCAAGGTTTTTTAAACCATTAATTATTCGTTCTTTCGTTAGCATTTCTTTAATCTTCATTTCGCTTCAACTCTTTTGAACAGATTATGAGAGAGCTATTTCTTTATTTCTCTTACGGTTAGTCCAAAGGTTTTTGCTAGGCATTTTTCTTTCACATACACATTTTCAAGGCTTTGAAAGGGAAACAGCGCAATTGTTTACTTTTTTTTCAGCAGATGGTTTATTTTACGGGTTTAACTTCAACATTCAAGGGTATAAACGCAAGTTTCCTACCGCATTTGGGACATTTCCCATTATGTTTATGGAGAATTTCGTCCGGAGGTTTAAGTTCATCACCCTCATATAGAACAAAGCCACACTCGTGGCAAACAACATGTTGAGGCAATTCCAACCCCTCGACAATAATGGAAATATCTACGACATATTTATTGGTTGCTGATTTAAACTCGTTCAAGGCATTTTCTGGAGAAACTTTTAACTCTAACTATTAAAGGCTTATTTCTAAGAATCTCTCCTAATAAGGCAATGGTCTGTGTCAACATGGGAAAATACACGTTGATTATTACGGAGAAACCAGACGCTGCCCAGAGAATAGCTTCAGCCCTTGATTTGAAGGGTAAGGCTAAAAAAATGGAAGATAACGGAGTGCCCTTTTACGTGGCTGAACGAGACACGCGGATAGTCGTTGTTCCGGCTATAGGACACTTGTACACGGTTGCTGAGGAGAGGGGTGGGAGAAACTATTATCCCGTATTCAGTTTTAGATGGGTTCCACGGCACCTTGCCGAAAGAGGGGCAAAACAAATCCGAGTCTGGCTTGAAACAATCTCAAAGTTGGCGAAAGACGCCGACACATACATTGACGCGTGCGACTATGATATTGAAGGAAGCATCATAGGATATTACATTCTGAAATACGCATGTGGCAACAAGGAGGGCGAAGCTAAAAGAATGAAGTATTCCACTTTGACAAAGGAGGAGCTGGAAAAGTCTTATGCTGAACTGCTGCCAAAACTGGATTTCAGTCTCATAGAAGCTGGAAGAACACGCCATGAGCTTGATTGGCTTTATGGGGTTAATCTTTCGCGGGCATTAACCATAGCTGCAAAAGATTGGAGTGGTAGATATTCAACCATAAGCACTGGAAGGGTTCAAGGGCCAACCCTAAGTTTTCTTGTAGAAAGGGAGAAGTCCATCAGAAGTTTCGTGCCCACACCTTACTGGGAAATCAAAGCTGAAGTTGAGATAAATGGGGAAATTTTTGAGGCGGAATATGAAAAAGAAATTATTGAAACCAAGAAAGAAGCCGATGCTGTCGTAGATAATTGTAAGGGAAAAGATGGAAAAGTGGAGAACATCGACGTTAAACAGTTCCATCAGATGCCCCCAACACCCTTCGATGTCGGCTCACTGCAAAGCGAAGCTTATAACCTATTTGGGTACACGCCGAGGCGCACATTAGACATTGCCCAACGCCTCTACCTAGACGCTTTAATATCCTATCCGAGAACAAGCAGCCAAAAGCTGCCTCCAGCAATAAACTACGAAGGCATATTAAAAAGCTTAGGCAAGGTTTCGGAGTATAGGAGGCTTGTTGAAGAGCTTCTTTCTAAAAAGGAATTGAAGCCCAACGAGGGGAAAAAAGAGGACCCAGCGCACCCCGCGATTTATCCAACCGGAAACTTGCCTGAAAGAATTCTGGAAGATTCTGAAAAGCGCATTTGGGATCTTGTTATCAGAAGGTTTATGGCCGTTTTCGGCGAACCCGCAATAAGGCAAAGCGTAAAGGTTCAAATCAACATCGATGGACACTGTTTCTATCTGAGGGGACGACAAACCCTAAAGGAGGGTTGGCTACGATTCTATGAACCCTATGCAAGGTCTGAGGAAGTCCTTTTACCGCCAATACATGAAGGACAAAAACTTAATGTTAGGCGGATAATCTTAGAAGACAAGTTCACAAAACCGCCACCAAGGTATAACCCAGGCAGTCTCCTAAAAGAAATGGAGGAGGCTGGAATTGGAACCAAGGCTACCAGGGCGGATATTATACAGACCCTTTATGATAGGAAGTATGTTAGAGATGAAAGGATGGTTGTAACAGATTTGGGCTTCGAAGTTCTTGAGGTTCTTCAAAAACATTGTCCGCCCATTATTTCCGTAAGTTTGACGAGAAATCTTGAAGAAAGGATGGATAATATTCAAGCAAATGTGGAGAAGAGGGAAAACGTTCTTTTGGATGCTATTGAAATTCTGAAGCCCGTGGTAGAGGAATTAAAGAATAAGGAGAAAATTATAGGCGAACAGTTAAGCCACGCCATAAAGAGAGCTAGATTTGAGGAAAGAATCGTGGGTACGTGCCCAGTCTGCGGCGCGGGTAACCTAATGATACTATATTCGCGAAAAAGTGGCAAACGGTTTATAGGATGCACAAACTATTTCAAAAACCAATGTAAAGCCTCATTCCCCCTCCCACAAAAGGGCGGTGTTCGGCCTGTTGGAAAAAATTGTCGTGGATGCGGTTGGCCCACTCTTCAGGTTCGAATTAAGGGGAGGCGTCCATGGATATTGTGCTTTAATCCAGATTGTCCATTAAAAGAGGAGAGGAAAAACGCTGAAATGCGCAGTGTGCAATAGGGAAGCTGTTGAAAAGAGTTATTGCAATTTACACGTTGAAGCTTATGAAAGTGTTTTAAAAACGTATGATGCGTGGAGAAAGGCTCTGGGCATCTCTTGGAAAGAGTATTTAAGTGAGATTGTAAAGAATCCATTAACAGGCCAATGGGCTAAAGAAGTGGCAGAATATTTAATGAAAAGCGGAGAGAGAGAAGGTGGCACGTAAGACTAAAAAAACAATTTCTTCAATATCCTATTCCTTGCAGAAGCTTTTTAGGAGACTGTCAACGGCTAAACCCTCAAGTTTTGTTCTTTCCGTAATTGCCATGGCCATTGCAGTTTTTCTGTTTGGAGGCGGACTTTATAGCTTGATAATGAAACCCTACACGGCGGTCTATTATGGTGGGCGTTTTCTTTTTGTTTATCCCCAATTATCTGAACAGTTCATATCGGACAGCATTATAGCCATGATTCTCTTCTCATTGGGCATCATTGGATTAGTGACAATGTACCAAAGCACGAAATATGCGTACAAGCCAAGACAAGCTTACATGATGTTCCTAGTAGGCGCGACGCTTCTTGTACTGGCTTATATATCCATAGAGGCTGTAATGCACTACTGGAAAGGCGTCTAACCCTCTCATTTTCACTCTTAGGAAATTTACCAAGGATTACCCTTCAAACCTAATTTGTAGGCTACAAAATTTGTAAATACGTGCAAGGGAATAGTGATTATCAAAGCCGTTAAGACAAGCTCAAAAGAAAGAATTTTTAACGGCAAAGAAAATACGATCGCACCTACTATGAAGTCAATTTGGTCCACCACAGGCAAAAGACTTCCAGGGGCTATTCCCATCCGCCTTTTTATGAAAGCTCCTGCTAAGTCTCCTAGCAAGGCTCCTAGAGAAATTGAAAAACCAAACAGCACAGGATATTCTGGGAAGAAAATACTTTCAGCAAAACTGACAGCGGTTCCTACAGCCAGTCCGGAGAAAAAGCCCCTAAAAGTTTTGTTTTTTCCAAAAATTGGTTTTCCATCTAGGAACTTCCTTCCAAGATCCATGGGCAAGCCCCCACCAATTAAAACGGGTGCGGCGTTTGCACAGTAAGCTGGAAATATGAATTTTAACGCCTCAATAATCAATTGTATTACAGCGTTCATCCATTTACCCTTCAAATTAGCGGGTTGAGTATTCATGTAATCCGTTTTCATCTATTTTTAGGTTGCAGAAAAGGGGGTGCACCTTTTTTGATTTTTTCTCTAAGGATGCTTTTACCACCCTTGGATTTTCAGTGGGTTTCATGGCGATTATTATGTCTGCCCAAAACTTTAACACCCTTGTGGCCACCGGCTCCGTGCTTACGAAATTTTCATCGAAAACGCTTCTCACTTGGCTTGTTATTAGAACCGCGATTTTCTGGGCTCTGGCAATTTGCGCCAACCACGCCATTTGCCTATTCAATTCCCTGTTTAACTCAAACCTTTTTTCAGGTTTTTCAGCAATTTCCACCCTATATAAGGATGTAAGAGTGTCTATAGCAACTAAACCAAAATCTTTAGTTAAGTAGTTTGCCAGCTGGTCTATGATGAGTGCTTGTTCCTTGAAATCCTTCGGCCTCGCCAAGAATATCGATTCTGCGACTTTTTCAAAAATTCCAGAAGCAATTTGGGATAATCTTCTAGCGGAGAAAGTGTTGTCGCAGTCTATAAAGAAGGTTTTACACCCTAGTTTTGCACAGTTGACTGCACACTGCATTAATAAAGTTGTTTTTGCGGTCTCTGCTTCTCCGTAAATTAGGCTTACTTCGCCAAGGGAGAAGCCTCCCTCTAGGATTTCATCCAGTCCTCTGCAGTTTGTTGGAATTTTATGTAGCACCGCAGCGCACATCAATGATTATAAGCAGCAAAAGCAATAATTGTTTTATGCTTCAGGGTTGAAATGATAGGAACGTTATATGAGGGCAAAGATAGCTGTAGCAACAGTTTCAGGAAAGGCTTACTACATAATAGTTAACGAATTAAAGAAAATGAATATCCCATTCATAAGCCTAACACCCTACGAGCCGATACCCTTTGAAATCAAAGTTGTAATAACCACTGAAAAGGAGCGCCCCTTAATAAATCACGAAAAGGTTTTAGCCTTTAAAGATGAAATGGATCCCCAAGTTTTGATAAACCAAGCGCTACAATATGTGGAGGGGAAAACTTCTTACGAAAAAATTGTTATAGGCGTCGATCCAGGCGAAGTTTTAGGTTTAGCTGTTTTGGCAGATGGAAAGGTGATTAAAACTGGAAACTGCTTTAGCATAAAAGAAACGCTAAGCGAAATAGAAAACATACTAAAAAACCTTAGGGAAATCCAAGCATCAGTGATTGCAGTTAAAATTGGCGACGGCATCCCCGAATATAAAGAGAAGCTTCTGCGCGCTTTAGACAAAATGCTGCCCTCAAACGTAGTATTGGAAAGTGTTAGTGAAGCTGGAACAAATCGTTACATAAGCGAAGCTAAGCATAGAAGAGGATTGAGAGACATCGTCTCAGCTATAAAAATCGCCAGAAGAAACGGAAACAAATATCTTAGGAGAAGGGTAGATGAAAATAACTGTTGAAGGCGGAAAAACACTTCTCGTTGATGGACCAGCTTCAGTAACCCTTGTTTCAGGCAAAGTAGAAGTTTTCGGTTACCAATTGGGAAATACAAGCGAGGTTATTATACGCGATGGAAAACGGATGCCTTTCACAGTTGAGAAAACCGCCACTTTCCATCTATCCATAGGGGAAAATGCAAACGTAGAGGAAGTATATGGAAGCACTATCCCCCAGTCGTGGAGTAAAGCCCATGAAGAATTATTAACTCTTAAGTCAAAGCCAGTTACAGCAATGGTTTTGGGGGCAGCAGATTCTGGGAAAACAAGCTTCTGCACATACCTAATAAACAAACTATTAAACAAAGAACGTAAAATAGTCATTTTAGATGGAGATTTAGGGCAATCGGACATTGGTCCCCCATGCACCGTTGCCTATGCCTTTGTTTCTAAACCAGTCACAGACCTATTCAATCTAGAAGTGGAAAACGCCTTCTTCGTAGGCGTAACCTCCCCAAGTATGAACGTTGAAAAAGTCCTTCAAGGCTTAACTTTTTTAAAGGAGGAGATTCTCAGCAATAATCCAGACTTCATTATTGTGAATACAGATGGTTGGGTTGAGGGAGAAGACGCCGTCAAATACAAAAATCAACTTGTGGAAAAAATCAACCCTGATGTAATTTTTTGCATACAAAAAGATGAAAAACTTGCACCTCTTTTAGCCACGCTTAAAAACTACAAAGTCTTCATAATTGATTCGCCCTTGACCATAAAACAGAGAACCAAGGAGAAACGAAGAAGTCTAAGGGAGCTGGGTTACATAAAATACTTGAGAAACGCCAGGGTGCGCTCTATACCCTTAAATTGGTTGAGAATCGAAAATGATGAAAACTTAGGCCTGGGCAAAAACTTAGGAAATCCAAGACGAGAAAGGGAAATCTGTGAATTGCTGGGTATGAAGCCATTACACATGGCAGAATTAGCGGATAAAATCTTCATAGTCACAGGTAAAGAGCACCTAATAAATTCTGAAAGGATAAGGAAAATCGAAGAATTTACCGGTAAAAAGGTTGTAGTTTCATGGAAGGGCGAAGAGGAAGGTCTACTTACTGCCTTATATGATGGTGAAAAGAGATTTCTCGGAATAGGTGTTTTACGTGAAATTAACTACTGGAAAAAAATAATGAAAATTTACACATCTGTTTCTTCTGGCATATGCGCAGTTGCCCTTGGAAAAGTGCGACTGGACAAAAACCTTAAGGAAATTCCTCCAGCCCCTATAGAAGAGAAACAGTAAACCCATTTATTTCCTTCGCGATGGGCAAAGGGTGTTCACGGGACATTTTTGGCATAGGGGGTTTCTAGCTCGACAATATTTTCTGCCCAGCAAAATTAGCATAATGTGAATATCTAGATAATCTTCTGGCTTGTACAATGATTGAAGGGCTTTTCTAGTGTCTTCATAGTCTCCGTTTGCTGGTGCAAGCGCGAGCCTTTTCGACACCCGTTTAACATGAGTGTCTACAGGAATCGTCGGCTGGTTTGCGGAGAAAAGCAAAACCACATCAGCGGTTTTAGGCCCGACTCCTGGAAGCTGCATTAATGTTTTTCTCGCTTCCTCAAAGGGCATTGTTAAAATGGGTTTTAGGCTTCCGCCAAACTTTTCGAGAATTATTCGAGAAACTTCTTTTATTACCCGAGCCTTATTTCTGTAAAGCCCAGCGGTTTTCAAACACTCCTCAATCTTTGTTTTCTCTGCTTTTGCCAACGCTTCTGGAGTGAGTGGAAAATTTTTCGAAAGGTTTTCGAAGGCTCTTGCAGTGTTTCTATCAGCAGTATTTTGTGAAATTATTGTTATGATCAAAGTTTTGAACAGTTCTCTATCCGATGTCACCCAGCTTGGCAGGGTAAAATTTTTTCGAAGCGTCTGCAGAATTTTTTCAGCTCTGTTTTCAGCCATCTGTTTTTCGCCTTTTGAAAGTAATAAATAGTGAATGTGTGAAGCTATAAATAGGCAGTGGGTGATTTTTGTGGAGCGCGCCAAAATTGTTAAGGATGAAATTGTTGAACAGAACGTTCATTTTCTCGCAGTTTATCTGGAGACAAAAAACTCATGCTTGCTTCTCCTAAGCGAAAATGAAGATAGACTTGGAACGTTGGCGGTAGCTGTGCCAAAGCCTCAAGATATTCCTGGACTTCCTTCTTCCTCCACCCTTTTAGGTGATAGAAACGTGATTTCAGCCCGCATGTTCGCAGAGTATTTGGCTTCGAAGAAGAGGAAAATAGCCCTAGTCTCAATTTATTTGGAGACGATTAGTGAAATGCAAGCGCAGTCAGTTTTCAAGAGGCTTATAGAGAAACTTATCCTCGCAGAATTAGAGAAGGAGAGGGGTGTAACATGAGCCTTAGAAGTTTTCTTGAAAAAATGGAAACACGAGGAGAGGTATTACACATAAAGGATGAATTATCCACAAACTTTGAAATTTCACATTTAATGAAAAGCTTTGATAACGAGGGCCCTGTTCTCCTATTCGAAAACGTCGAGGACAGCAAAACCAAAGTTGTTGCTAACGTCTGCGGAACAAGAAGCCGTATCTGTGAAGCCCTCGGCGTCGAGCCCGGTAGGCTTTACCAAAAACTATTAGAGGCTTGGCGTTCTCCTAAGAAGCCAAAACTTGTAGAAGATGGACCCGTTAAGGAGGTAATTGAAGAACCAGATTTGTCTAGAATTCCTGTTTTAACCCATTTCGAAATGGATGCTGGTCCATACATAACTTCTGCCGTGGTTCATGCGAAGGGCATAGAGGGAAGTGTTGAAAATGTTTCGATTCACAGGTTGCAGGTTTTAGATGAGAAGCACCTGGCGATACGCTTGGTTCCCCGCCATCTTTATCATCTGTGGCAAATGGCAAAAAAAGCCGGGATGGATTTGGACGTTGCAATCTCCATTGGAGTTAATCCCGCCATTATGTTGGCAGCCTCTTCCCCTGTTCCCCTCGGGATAAGCGAGTTTGATGTAGCAAACTCGTTGTTAGATGATAGTCTTTGCCTCATTAAGTGTAAGTATGTGGATGCTTATGCTCCAGCCGATGCGGAGCTTGTTCTGGAAGGAAGAATTTCATCAACTAAGGAGGTGACTGAAGGACCCTTTGTGGATATTACCGGAACGTATGATGTTGAAAGGAAGCAGCCTGTTGTAGAGATTGTAAACGTGATGCACCGGAGAGACTACATTTATCAGGCGCTTTTGCCTTCTGGTGCTGAACATAGGCTTTTGATGGGCTTGCCTCGTGAGGCTTCCATTTATGAGGCTGTTTCCAAAGTTGTGCCAAAAGTTCATGCGGTAAACCTTTCAATAGGCGGGAGCGGATGGCTTCACGCGATAATCTCCATTGAAAAACAGTTAGAGGGCGATGGAAAAAATGCTTTGTTAGCAGCCTTCGCAGCCCATCCGAGCTTAAAACATGCTGTTGTTGTAGATTCGGACATAGATGTTTTTAATGTTTCTGATGTGGAATGGGCGATTGCAACAAGATTTCAAGCCAGCGAAGATTTATTGATTATAGAAAACGTGCGAGGGTCAACGTTGGATTCTTCGGCGGATCAAGAAACCGGATTAACCACCAAGATGGGTATAGACGCCACCAGACCTTTGACAAAACCTAAAGAGAAGTTTGAGCGAGCAAAAATTCCTACAAGCAAAAGGGCTGAAGAGTTAACCCAAAAACTGCATACTTTAAAATACTGATTATCACGCACCAAATTATATATGAAAGGGCATCTCATAGAGAATTCGGTGTATACCCTTGTCCATGGACGGAAAGAAGGAAAGCTCACTGTCTCTGAAAGTTGAAGATGTCATGGTTAGAGAAGTAATAACCATCGATGAGAATTCCACTGTTAGGGAAGCAGCCGACGTTATGAACAAATTTGAAATAGGATGTTTAATTGCCGTTAAGAAGGGAAAAGCCGTTGGGATAATAACTGAAAGAGACTTGCTTAAAAGGGTGGTGGCTGAGGCGAAAGATGTGAATAAGACAAGGGTTAAGGACGTTATGTCAAGCCCCTTAGTGGTTGTAGAGCCAAGCATGGATTTGGAGGAGGCAGTGAGATTAATGTTTCAGATAAAGATTAAAAAGCTGCCAGTTGTCGAAGAAAAACGCCTTGTGGGTTTAGTGAGTTTAACAGACATAGCACGTTTTCAGCCTCAAATGATAAAAATATTGAAGCAGCTGGCCATTAGGCAAACCGCGCCTAAAAGCATGAAGAAAGTTTTGGACTATTATGTGGTGTGAGGCGCCAGTTTTCGGCAACCTTAAAGAAGGGAAAAGTTAAAGATTCCGTCATAAGCCAGAACCGTAGGTTTGCAGGTTAATGAAAAAAACTTTAGTGTTAAAGGTTGATCCCCATCTTCCGAATTCTGAAACTATTCGCCTAGCTGCAAGCTTAATCCGCCAAGGAGGTTTAGTGGCTTTCCCAACAGAAACAGTTTACGGCCTTGGAGCCGACGCGTTAAATCTAAACGCCGTTCTGGCTCTTTTCAAGGCTAAAAGGAGACCACATGATAACCCCCCAATTGTGCACGTGGGAAAAATCGAAGATGTTTACAAGCTTGCGAGAGAAGTACCAGCGAAAGCTAAAACGCTTATGGAGCTTTTTTGGCCTGGACCTTTAACATTGATCTTCAAGCGGTCAGAGATCGTGCCTGCTGTAACTGTGGCTGGTTTGGACACCATTGCGGTTAGAATGCCTAAACATAACGTAGCCTTAGCGTTAATTAGAGAAAGCCAATGCCCCATCGCTGCTCCAAGTGCGAACCTCGCGGGAAAACCAAGCCCAACCACAGCTGAACATGTTTTGGAAGACCTTGAAGGAAGGATAGACGCCGTTTTAGATGCTGGGCCAACACAGATTGGATTGGAATCCACAGTTTTGGACATGACTGTTGATCCTCCCCAAGTTCTACGCCCGGGAGGAACACCCTACGAAGCATTAAAGGAGGCCCTTGGAAAAGTTGGGCTTCACCCAGTTGCAGTTGCCGAGAAAGAATTGCCCATCAATAGGGCGCGTTCTCCAGGAATGAAGCATAAGCATTATGCTCCGAAAGCGGACATGGTTGTAGTTGAAGGCGAACTCTCCGCAGTTATTGAAAAAGTAAAAGAATTAACAGAAGATTATAGGCGGAAAGGTTGTAAAGTAGGCGTACTAGCAACTCTTGAAACTGTTGCTCACTACAATGCCGATGTTGTTAAATCCCTTGGAAGTAGAAGCAATTTGGCGGAAATAGCAAAAAATTTGTTCAAGCTCTTAAGGGAGTTCGACTTGGAAGGAGTTGACATAATAATTGCTGAGGGAATACCCGCAGAAGGGTTAGGCTTGGCCATTATGAATAGACTGAGAAAAGCTTCAAGCTATAAAATCGTTAAGGCAAGCCGTTGAGAAATGTTTATATAGAAGTAATTTTTCGTGTGATTTTGCAATTTAAACTTCAAACAAATGTAAGGGGGTGATGGTAGATGTCGGCCATACCCTCTGGAACAGTTCCAGTTTTAGTGTTAAAAGAAGGAACGGGAAGAACCACTGGAAGAGAAGCTCAAAGAAACAACATAATGGCTGCGAAAATAATAGCTGAGACTGTGAAGACTACTTTAGGCCCAAAAGGAATGGACAAAATGCTTGTCAGCAGCTTTGGAGACGTAACAATAACAAACGACGGCGCCACAATTCTCAAGGAACTTGATGTACAGCATCCAGCGGCAAAAATGCTTGTCGAGGTTGCGAAAGCCCAAGACAACGAGGTAGGCGACGGAACCACAACCGCCGCAGTCTTAGCCGGCGAACTGTTAGCCAAAGCTGAAAATCTGCTAGACCAAAACATTCACCCAACAATAATAATCGAAGGTTTCAAAAAAGCCAGCGAAAAAGCCAGAGAAATTTTGGAAAACATGGCCATTCCAATAAGCATTAATGATGACAAGCGCCTATTAGATGTAGCTATAACTTCCATGGGAAGCAAGGGCATATCCGCTGCCAAAGAACATTTTGCAAAACTGGCCGTAGAAGCCGTAAAGCAGGTGGCTGAAGAGAAGGATGGAAAGATTAAGGCTGATGTGGATCTGATTAAGGTTTTGAAAAAGCATGGAAAAAGTCTTGAGGAAACAGAGCTTGTCAAGGGCATGGTTATAGACAAGGAAGTGGCGCATCCGCAGATGCCCAAAATCATCAACAATGCGAAAATTGCGTTGCTCAACGCCAAATTAGAGATTGAGAAAACGGAGTTTGATGCCAAGATCAACATTGAAAGCCCAGAGCAAATGAAGCTTTTCTTGGATGAAGAAGAGCGCATGCTCCGCGAGATGGTGGACAAAATTGCTGAAGTAGGCGCTAACGTTGTTTTATGCGAGAAGGGCATAGATGATGTGGCACTGCACTTCCTAGCGAAAAGAGGTATCTTGGCCGTCAAAAATGTTAGCAGCAGTGACATGGAGAAGCTTGCTAGAGCGACTGGCGGCAAAATAGTGGCAAGCGTCAAAGACTTAACACCCGACGTGCTCGGCGAGGCAAAAATTGTCGAGGAAGTCAAGATAGGCGACGACAAACTCGTCTACGTGCGCGAATGCAAAAACCCGAAGGCCGTCACCATAGTGGTCAGAGGCGGCACAGAACACGTAGTTGACGAGGCGGAACGTTCACTGCATGACGCGCTTTGCGTTGTTAGAAACGCCATTGAAGATGGAAAAATTGTTCCAGGCGGCGGTGCACCAGAGGCTGAAGTAGCGAGACAGTTGAGAGACTACGCTGTGAAAGTTGGTGGCCGCGAACAACTCGCCATAGAAGCCTTCGCCGATGCTGTGGAGGCTATTCCGTTGACATTGGCTGAAAACGCTGGTTTAGATCCTGTAGACATCATGGTTGCTTTAAGGGCAAAACATGAAAGTGCTTCAACGCCTTCCTACGGTGTCGACGTGTTTTCAGGAAAAATCCGCGATATGCTTGAGCTTAACATAGTGGAGCCTCTAAGGGTTAAACTTCAAGTAATCAAGTCCGCCAGCGAAGCAGCGAACATGATTCTAAAGATAGACGATGTAATCGCAGCAAAGGGAATTGAAAAAGAGAAGGAAAAAGAAAAGACTCCTAAAGAGCCTTCAGAATTCGACTAAACCACCCGCCTTTTTCTGCTCTAACCCTTTTTTATTAAGCAAAATTTTTCTCTTTCACCTTTTGCTTTAGAAAGATTAAAATTGTGTACTATTCCAACTTCTATTCGCTTTTAAAGAGGAGGAAACAATTGAGTCAAAAACTTGAGTTTGAAACTCCTAAATGGAACAAAATCTACAGAATGCTTCTGCATCTAGCTAAAGAAATTCGAAAAGACTCTTTTAAACCAGACATAATTGTAGGGGTTGCCCGCGGCGGGTGGCCTCCAGCCCGTGTGCTTTCAGACCTTTTAGATAATCCAAACCTTGCAAACGTTAAAGTAGAATTCTACTTGGGGGTTGCGGAAACAAAGGATACCCCAACCTTAACCCAGCCAGTTTCCGTTAAAGTAGCGGGCAAGAAAGTGCTAGTTGTTGATGAGGTCGCTGACACTGGCAAAAGCTTGAAAATTATTAAGGAGCACTTAGCGGAAGAAGGCGCCGCTGAAGTTAAAATAGCCACAATATACTACAAACCGTGGAGCATAATAACTCCAGACTATTATGTAAAGGAAACCAGTTGCTGGATAGTTTTTCCATGGGAAGTAAAAGAGACCGTCCGAAAAATTGTTAAAAAATGCAGGGAAAAAGGCACGTCCTTGGAAGAGGAAACGGCTAAGCTTGTGAAAGCTGGCCTTTCAAAGATGCTTGTTAACAGATTTTTGAAAGAAATTATTGAGGAAGAAAGTTGCTGAAGCATTTAGAAGAATTTGGAAAATACATTGCAATAGCGGGCTTCAGAAATGCGAAAATCGTGAACGTTGAAACGCTTTTAGATGCTGCTAAAAGCAAAATAGGTTTAAATGTGGAATTTCAGTTCTTCAATGCTAAGCTTGTGGCCACATGGCAGCATCTATATTTCGCCTCTTTAAACGCCTTAACAGCGTTCAAAAACAAAACTAACATTTCGAAAAGTTTAGCCGTGGAAATAATGCTCTATGCTTCTGCCCAGCGGCAAATCCGAAGAGCCATGGAGCTTATTGGAATAAAAAAGAGTGTTTCAGAAATTACGGTTCTCGTTATTGGCGAAGACGCTGGAAAAGTGAATTCCGCACTGGCCCCTATAGCTGAACTTGTAGGTGCAGAGCGTGACGACAGCGTTCTGATGCTATCTGAAGATAAAATAAGGGCTTTACAGAAGACTTTTGAAATTTCAGAAGCTGAAATTGAAGTGGTCATGTCAAAAGACAACTTAGAAAAGGCAATAGTAGATGTTGTTATTGAACGGATGGCTCTGCTTACGACTCAGCGCTAGTCTACAACCATTTTTCTTTCACGACGGACAAAATATCATCCGGCTTCACCACAGATATGCCCGTTAAACCTCCAACAACTTCGATGAGGAGAATTTTATCCGGCTTATTTAGGTCAACTTTCCTTTCAATGTTTGAGGCCGCAGCCTCTATAATGTCCTTCGTAGAGGTTTCTGTGAAACGTTTCTCCACCGTCACACGGAAAGTTTCGTTTTCCCCAATTTTTGCACTTAGCTCTATGGCTACACGTTGAATTTCCCTAAGGTCAGTGCGTACAACCTTTTCAATAGGAATAACCCTAAGCATATATCGAAACTCGTAGGGGCGTTCCCGGAGAATTTGGCGAAACTTTCCTATAATTTCAAAGGGGTTAAACGCAGTTTTTGCGGCAATTAACCCCGCAACGCCAGTCTTGTCCACAAGGGGAGCCGAGTCACCTATTTGCCCAAGTAAATACCAAAGTTCTGAACAAGCTTCATCCTCGTTGCCCCGCGATGTTGTTGCTAAAAGGTTAAAGTCTCTAAGCATAAGCCCTACACCTTTGTAAAAGGTCAGTGCAGGTTAGTTGGCTTTTTCACAGCTTGTGGGCTCCTAGCCGTCGCCTCACATCATCCCCTTGATTTAGGGTTATTTATGTGATTTAAGCATTTCTTTTTTATGAATATCTTCAGCTCTGCACAACTTTGAGTTTTAATCTGAAGAAAAGTTTCGCCAGTTCGGTTCCATTAATACTGATTTGGCTAAAAGTGGAGTCGCGTGGCGGCGGTTCCCTCTCCTCATATCTTATAGCTTTAATCCATAAATTCAACTCGTAGTCCTTGGCTTCGGCGTTACTTGGGATTTGCAAAGTCAAGTTGCCATAAATTTTGACGCTTGTTCCGATAATAGTTAGATTTACTTCCGGTGATGTTAAACTCCAACCCTCGGGTAGGTTTTCAACGACAAGCACTATCCGTACTAGGGCGTTGCCGTTATTCCTTATGTTGTTTTGCACAGACAACCTTTTTTTATGGACGCCTGAAGGCAGCTCTCCCCAGTCTATAGTGCTTCCATTCACCAGGGGGAATGAAAGCATTTCTATTATTGGAAACTTTTCTACATCTCCGATGTAAACTTCAAGCACATGAGTTTGTTGCCTTTCTGTGGGTTCGCTCTCCGCGGGTTCACTTTCCATGAGTAAACGGGTTCTCTCTGGCGAGAAATATACAACTGCTGAGACTGTTGCTATTACCGCGGAAAGTGCAAGAGTTACAACCAATAACCATGCTTTTTTCACTTTTCCCTTTCCTCTGTCGATAGCCTTTCCCCCCATATCGTCTCCACCCAAGAATTTTTCGCGTGCCTAATCCCAGAGAAATATCCTATTACGAAGATTTATCCATTTTTATTTGATATGGGCATTAGCCTTAAATCTAAAGTCGAAACTTCTCTATTAATTCCATTAGGAAGGTTTAAACCTTGAAAATACAGAAACCCGTAATTGTTGTTCATGGGGGCGCCGGTGCATGGAGCCCAGAGCGCAGCCAGCCAGCCCTTGAAGGCGTCAAAAAGGCTGCAAAAACAGGCTTTGACCTGTTAGTTAGAGGCGGAGGCGCCGTAGACGCTGTAGTTGAAGCTGTAGCCATCATGGAAGATGAAGGCACCTTTAATGCTGGCTGCGGCTCAAGCCTAAACATAGAAAGACGAGTAGAGATGGAAGCTTCAGTCATGGATGGAAAAAGTCTCCGAGCAGGAGCTGCAGGGCTTCTAAGGGATATCCGAAACCCTGTTCGTTTAGCAAGGATTGTGATGGAGAAAACAGACCACGTTTTCGTCGTGGGTGAAGGCGCAGAAAAGCTTGCCAACATGTTCAACCTTGAAAGAAGGAACCCTGTAACAGAGTTTCAATTGAAACGTTATGAACAGCAAAAAAAGGCTCTTCTTGAAGGAAAATTTGAATTGCCAAAACTTGCGAGTCTAATACAGAGCCATCCAGAGCTCTTTGATCTAGAAACTGTTGGGGCTGTTGCCTTGGACAAGGATGGAAATGTTGCGGCCGCAACGTCCACTGGCGGCTTTCCGTTAAAGCTCCCCGGAAGAATCGGCGACTCGCCATTAATTGGATGCGGCACCTATGCGGATAATCAAAGCGGAGCGTGCTCCGCAACAGGTGTGGGCGAAATAGCCATAAGGCTTGTTTTGGCTAAAACTGTTTGCAACTATATGGAGAATGGGAAAACAGCCCAAGAAGCCGTTAAGCTAGCCATAAACCTTGTCAACCATAAAATGGCAGGAATCTATAACCACATGGGATTAATCGCAGTTAACCCACGAGGGCATATCGGAGCCGCGCACAACTCTCCAAATTTATGTTGGGCTTACATGACGCCGGAAATGCGGGAACCAGTGGCTTCTCTAACGGCAAAGATTTAGGAGTAAGCTTTTAAAGCAACAGTTCATCTTCGAATTTTATTCTCGACAAATGCCGAATGAAAATGCTTAAAATATTGTTAGGCGGCTCTCCCTATGCAACAGAGCCTTAGGAGGTGAAATGGCATGTTCAAGGAAGAAGAGGAATGGGAAGAGGAATGGGAAGAAGAAGAGGAATGGGAAGAAGAAGAATGGTGAAAGGCTAAAAGAATTTAAGCATCATTTTATTTTCTTTTTGACCGAAAAGTTTTTTAGCATTCTTTTATTCTGAGTTTAAGGTTCATGTTTTATTTATGGATAATCTTACAGTTGCTGGTAAACCATGACTCGTATAGCTGTGCTGGACTCTGATAAATGTAAGCCTAAACGTTGCGGTAGACTATGTTATCGTTTTTGTCCAATGGTTCGAAGCCGAGTTGAGGCAATTCGCTTTGAAGACGACAGACCGGTAGTTGTTGAAGCCCTCTGTACAGGCTGCGGCATCTGCGTGAAAAAGTGTCCCTTCAACGCTATTTCAATAGTTAATCTTCCAGACGAGCTTGAAGCTGAATGCAGCCACAGGTTCGGGCCTAACACTTTTAAGCTTTATAGGCTTCCCACACCCTCTCCAGGCGTTGTTTTAGGCTTGCTTGGAAAAAACGGGATTGGCAAGACCACAACTTTAAAAGTGCTCTCAGGGGAAATTCGGCCAAACCTTGGAAACTATGAAAACCCTCCCAGCTGGGCCGAAATAATAAGGCATTTTAGAGGCTCAACTCTTCAAGAGTATTTCCAAAAAATGAGCCAAGGCAAACTTAAAGTTGTGCATAAACCCCAATACGTTGACAAAATTCCCAAGGTAGTTTCGGGAAAAGTTGGAGAACTTTTAGAAAGAGTGAATGAGCAAGGAGTGCTTAGCAGCGTTGCAGAACAACTTGAGCTTAAAACCCTTTGGAATAGACCGCTGGAAGCTTTAAGTGGAGGTGAGTTGCAGAGGGTAGCTGTCGCCGCCACTATATGTAGGGAGGCAGACGTATACCTTTTCGACGAACCCTCAAGTTATCTTGACGTAAAGCAGAGGCTTGAAGTTGCCAAAGCCATAAGAAACTTGAAAAGAAACGGAAAAACCGTTGTGGTCGCCGAACACGACCTTGCAATAATAGATTACCTCTCAGACCAAATATGCATTTTCTATGGTGAAGCAGGCGTTTACGGGATAGTTTCTCACGTTCACGGTGTAAGAACAGGGATAAACATTTACCTCCAAGGCTATATTCCGGACGAAAATGTCCGTTTCAGAAAAGAGCCGATAATTTTTCATGAGAAGCCGCCGAGCATAAGCTTCAGCGCCGGCGAAGTGCTGTTACGGTGGGGGAGAATAGAAAAAACCTATGAAGAATTTAAGTTCGCCGCGTATCCGGGAGAAATAAGAAGGGGGGAAATCATTGGAATTTTAGGGCCTAACGGTATAGGAAAAACAACCTTTGTGAAAATTTTGGCTGGAATAGAAAAAACAGACGATGGAAAAGAGTTTAAAGAGTTGGAGGTAAGCTACAAACCCCAATATATTTCAGCTGAATATGAAGGAACAGTTCAAGAGCTTTTAATGAGCGTGGCAAAAGAGGATTTCACCTCTGGCTGGTATAAAGCTGAAATTCTCCAGCCCTTAGGAATAACTCAACTTTTAGATAGAAACATAGCTGAACTTAGCGGAGGCGAGCTTCAAAAAACCGCAATCGCCGCGTGCCTATCAAGAAAGGCTCAGCTTTACCTTTTAGACGAGCCAAGTGCATATTTAGATGTTGAGGAAAGGCTTAACATGGCGAGAACCATCCGCAGAGTTATAGAGGCCCGTAACGTGACAGCCTTTGTGGTTGAACATGATGTGGTTGCCCAAGACTTCATTGCAGACCGCCTCATGGTTTTCACAGGAGAACCGGGAATAAAGGGCATAGCAAACCCGCCAACAAGTCTCAGGGATGGAATGAACACTTTCTTAAAGGAGATGAAAGTTACCTTTAGGAGAGATCCTGCCACCAAAAGGCCGCGGGTTAACAAGGAAGGCTCGAAACTTGACAAGTTTCAAAAGGAAATAGGAGAATATTATTATGTGCGCCATACAAGCATAGCCAGCGAGGAATAAACATGGTTGAGGTTGGAAGAGAGGAAGAAAAATTATTAAGGGAAGCTTTGAAGGCTATGGATAATGCCCATGTGCTTTGGGGTTTTAGGGTTGGCGCTTCCGTATTAGCCGAAGACGGAAAAATCTACAGTGGCTGTAATGTTGAAAGCTGGGTTTCAGGGCTTGGCATTTGTGCTGAAAGATGCGCCATAAACCACGCTGTTTTGCATGGGAACAAAAGGATTAAAGGAATAGCCATTGTAACAGATTTTAAAACTGAAAGTGAAACTAAGCCTTGTGGAGCATGTTTACAATATATTTCTGATTTCGCAGAAAACCCCAAAATTAAAATTGTTATGGCAAAAGTTGATGGAGAAAAAGTTCTGTTTGAAACCCTCAAGGTAAAAACTCTTAATGATTTGTTGCCCGAACCCTTCCATAAATGAAAAATTCTAGCCTAACAACAGAGTTAAATTAAAGAACAAGCGGCGTATACCTAAGAGTGACTTCATCTATGTGTTGCGGTGGATGCTAGGGTGGCGCAAGTAACCTTTGAAGAGATAAGCGCATCAGACTTCTTCTATCGTAACCGTGACATAGCTGGGTTCACTAATCCTACAAGGGCAATTTTTGCAGCTATAAGAGAGCTTGTAGAAAACTCTTTGGACGCCGCTGAAAGCCTCAAAATCCCCCCTGAAATCTATGTTAGACTATCTTTTGAGGGGGAAGCAAGTAAAGAAACCCAAATTTACAAGTTGAGGGTTGAAGACAACGGAATTGGGGTTCCACCTAGGCATATACCTTCTGCTTTTGGGCAGGTGCTTTTCGGCTCAAAATATAAGCTGAAACAGCAGAGGGGAACCTTCGGTTTAGGCGGCAAAATGGCAATCCTTTACGGGCAAATAACAACGCATCAGCCCGCCACCATAATTTCCAGCACGGGCATGTCAAAAATTTTCATGTATAAACTTATGATTGACATTCAGAAAAACCGTCCCATAATCCTTGATAGAAGAATCCTTCTGAACAAAGAAGGGTGGCGGGGAACAATAGTTGAATTCAGCCTTGAAGGCGACTATTTGAGGGCCATGCCGAAAATCCTGGAGTATTTCAAGCAGACAGCCATGGTTAACCCATATGCCAACTTAACTTTTGTAGATCCTAAGGGCAGGCTTTACAAGTTTACTAGAGCCACCACGGTCATGCCAGAGCCGCCGAAAGAAACTCTTCCCCACCCTTATGGAGTCGACGTGGAACTTCTACAACGCCTCATACAAATAACCCCCTACACTAACATGCTGGACTTCTTGAAAAACCACTTCCATAGGGTTGGAGAAATCACTGCAAACAAGTTTTTAGAGTCCAGCAACATAAGCCCCTCCAAAAACCCGAAGAAGCTTTCCCACGAGGAAATTGTCCGGCTTATGCATATGCTTAAAAAGTTTAAGGAGTTTCTGCCGCCAGACGCAAGTTGTTTGTCTCCTCTTGGTGAAGAACTGCTGAGAACAGGCGTGCTAAAGGAGTTGAAACCAGAGTTTGTAGCTGTTCACCAGCGAAAACCCGCAACTTATGCTGGACATCCCTTTATAGTTGAGGTTGCCATAGCCTACGGCGGGGAAATTCCCCAGAAAGGCAGCTTTCTGATTTATCGTTTCGCTAACAGAATCCCGCTTCTTTATGATGAGGCCAGTGACGTTTCGGTTAAGGTAATAAACGCTATGAACTGGCGAAGATATAAAGTCACGCCTGACATGCCTATCGCTATAGTTGTGCATATTTGCAGCACAAAGGTTCCATATAAAACCGTTGGCAAAGAGTTTATCGCAGACAGACTTGAAGTTAGACGGGAAATAGCTAACGGAATAAGGGAGGTTGCACGGCAACTACAACGTTTCCTCACGAGGAGGGAGCACGTGGATAAGGAGAGAAAAAGACTTGGAGTTTTCAGCAAATACCTCCCCAGAATAGCTGAATTTTCAACCAAACTTGCTGGAAAAACTAAACCCCCAGATATAGAGAAACTTTTAAGGAGTGTGAAAAAGTTTGGAGCCGAAGGAATATAAGAGCAGCATTATGGAAAGAAAAAAAGAAGTTTTAGCCAGCCTACAAAATCTTGGAGTTAAAATTTACGAACAGATGGATAAGGGCTATTTTCCATCCGTAGAAATGCCCAGCCGCTCAACAGAAAACATTTACTATGACTCTAAACTTAGGCAATTCATTTTGGGAGATAAAACAGTTAGGCGAAGCGCTCGCAATATTCGCCACTTGAAGCCCTTCGCCCAACTTGTTTGGGCAGCCCTTTTTTCCTACGAGCTTGCTCACCAACGGAAAACCTCAACCCTCAGGGACGTTTACTACTCGGCGCAGGCCTATGAAATGACTTTCAAAGACCAGCAGGAATCGAACAACATCATAACTGACCTCGAAACAGTTTTGGGTTTTTCAAGGGAAGACTTCAACATATTCCCAGAAGAACGCTCAGCAGTCTTCGGCGACCTAACTATAAGCTACACTGTGCCAGGTTACGAAGGAAAAACCTTAAACCTAACATCCCACCCAGACGGCGTCATGATAGGCCCAGCCTTGACTTCCGCTGAGTTTGTGGAAACAAGCGCCGACAAGGTAATAGCCATAGAAAAAGGCGGGCTTTTCACGCGGTTCATAGAGGAAAACGTGCACAGAAAGTTTAACGCATTGCTGGTGCTTACAGCTGGGCAAGCGCCGCGGGCAACCCGCCACTTCATCAGAAGACTAAATCGAGAGCTAAACCTCCCAGTTTATATCTTCACAGACGGCGACCCTTGGGGAATGCACATAGCCATGGTCATAATCTCGGGTTCAGCAAACGCCGCCCACATAAGGGAGTTAAACACGCCGGATGCCAAATGGAGTGGGGTTTGGGCGACGGACATAGTAAACTATAAGCTGCCCACGGATCCACTGGACGAAATAGACATGAAAAGGCTTTACGAACTGCAGAAAGACCCAAGATATAAAGAGGATCCACTGTGGCAGAGGGAAATAAAAACCTTCATGAAAATAAAGCGGAAAGCCGAACAGGAAGCTTTCAGCAGATACGGTCTAACATACATCGTAGACGAGTACTTGCCAGCAAAACTTGAAGAAACCCGATAGAAAGAAGAAATTTAAAATAACACCTCTTTGCCTATTTATGAGCACACTTAGGAATAGAGCGGTTAGATTATGAGCGAAGAAGGTGGTTTCGGAATAACAGTCGCCGAAAAATTTTTCGGCCTACTCCTCTTGATTGTTGGAGCCGTAGCTACATACTTCACTTTAACAAGCAGCCAAGCCCTAGGCGCCTACACAGGATTCTTCAGCTTTTTAAGTCTAATACTGCTGGCGCTTGGATTATTCCTAATAATCGCAAAAACCGAATAACTCTTTTGTTGAATATGGCTGTCTTACTGTGTTCTGTTTTGTAAAATAGCATTTATGTAGGGATATGATTTATTAATTGGTTGGCGGTTTGGCTTGTTGCCCGGTTAGGAGAAGCCCTTTATGTCTATTCGTCAACCCATTGTATGCGTGCTCGGCCACGTGGATACTGGTAAGACTCTTCTTTTAGACAAAATCCGCAAAACAAGTGTTCAAGCCCGCGAGGCTGGAGGCATCACTCAGCATATTGGCGCCAGCTTTTTCCCCGTTGAAACCCTAAAACAGATGGTTGGCCCTTTGCTTTCAGCCATAAAGGGTGAAATTGAGATTCCAGGATTGCTTGTTATTGACACCCCGGGTCATGAAGCGTTCACTAATCTTCGTAAGCGCGGCGGCAGCGTTGCCGACATAGCCATCCTCGTTATTGACGTGCTAAGGGGGTTTGAGGCTCAAACCTACGAATGCATCGATATTTTGAAGGCACGTAAAACGCCTTTCCTTGTTGCAGCTAACAAAATAGACCGCATCCCGGGATGGAATTCTTATCCTGACACGCCTTTTTTGAAGGCTTATCAACTTCAAGACAAATACGTCCAGGAAGATTTGGATAACCGCCTCTACGAGATTATCGGCACTTTTTCCCGTTTAGGCTTTAGGGCTGACCGTTTTGACCGCATAAAAGATTTCACGCGGACCGTGGCTATTGTGCCAACAAGTGCCAAAACCGGCGAAGGAATAACAGAGCTTTTGGCGGTTCTCGTGGGTTTGGCGCAGCAGTATTTAAAGAAGCGTTTGCAGACCACCGCCGGACCTGCCAAAGGAACTGTTTTAGAGGTTCGGGAGGAGCCGGGTTTGGGTTTGACGCTTAACACCATAATTTATGATGGAACTCTGCGGAAAGACGACTTGATTGTTGTGGGCGGCAGGGAAAAGCCCATTATTACGCGTGTAAGGGCTATTTTGGTTCCTAAACCCTTAGATGAGATTCGGGATCCCCGAGACAAGTTTTCTTCTGTGGATGTGGTGTCTGCCGCGGCTGGAGTAAAAATTGTTGCTCCTGAGCTTGAAGGGGCTTTGGCTGGGGCACCCCTTTACGCTGTCCCTGATGGAGAGCCGCCTGACAATTATGTGAAGCTTGTTTCCGAAGAAATTGAACGCATTCGCATCGCAACTGACGTGAATGGGGTTGTTTTGAAGGCGGACACGCTGGGCTCTTTGGAGGCTATTGCTGAAAACCTAAAGCGCAACAATGTGCCTGTGCGGCTGGCGGATGTGGGCGACGTTTCAAAGCGAGATGTAATTGAGGCGGCTGTCGTTAGGGAACATGAACCATTATACGGAGTTATTTTGGCTTTTAATGTTAAAATTCTGCCAGATGCTGAAGAAGAAGCGCAAAATAAAGGTGTCCAAGTTTTTAAAGAGAAAATAATTTACCATTTAATAGAAAATTATCTTTCATGGTTTAAAGCTCAACAGGAAGCCAAAATTGAGCAGGAATTCGCTTTTCTGGTTAAACCAGCAAAGATCCGCATACTGGAAGGCTATGTCTTCAGAAGAGCCAAACCCGCCATAGTGGGCGTAGAAGTCCTCGCCGGTAAAATAAAGCCTAAACTAGCCCTAGTAAGGGCTGAAGACGGCGAAGAAATAGGTGAAATCCAGCAAATCCAAGATAAAGGACAAGCCATATCAGAGGCTAAACCAGGAATGCAGGTAGCCATAAGCATAGACAAGCCTATGGTTGGAAGACACATATTCGAGAAAGACGTGCTCTACGTAAAAGTGCCAGAATCCCACGCCAAAGCTTTGCTAAAAAACTTCATGGACAAACTAACGCTTGAAGAACAGGAAACCCTAAACGAGTATGTAGATCTAATGCGAAAGAAAACACCTTTCTGGGCAGTTTAACACCATGGAAGTTTAAAGTTCATAGTTGCTTCTGATAGCCTTTCAGCATTTTTAATGGTATGTCTATTTAAAGAGCAGTATTAACGCGATGATATAGAGCACTAGCGAATTAAAAACCAGCAACGCTTCCACAGTTTTATTCTTACGCCACAAATTAACAATCACACAGTAAAAATAAAAACTGAAATTATCAGAAGCGTAAGCATTGACGAGATTATGATTGACGTTTGTGATATATCCCACAACACAGCAATTCCAGACACAAGTAGAAGTTAGATTCTAAAATTAAAACTTTTTACCCCAAAATTAAACTTGGTGAGAGCATTAAGGCAGTTTTCTAGTTCATGTTTTCTGCTTCCAACATAAATCAAAATAAGGCAGTCATTCCTTTAAAAGAATATCATGTTCAGCCTTGCTTATGTAAAATTGGAGGTTTTCAAGTGTGAGTAGGTTTAAGCAGCTTAAGCACATAGGCATTATTGGCGTCAGTTCTCCTGGAGCAGCCTTATGCTATCAGACCATATGCGCTGAAGGCGAGAAATTTATTGGCGAACGGTACGCCCATCCAGAAGTGAGCATGCATGCCTTTTCCTTCAGCACTTACATGAAGCGTATAGAGCGCGGTGACTGGAATGGCGTTGCCGAACTCCTATTGGCGTCGGCTGAAAAGCTTGCAAAAGTCGGTGCAGACTTTGCTATTTGCCCCGACAACACTGTGCATATAGCCTTCGACAAGGTTGTCGAGAAATCGCCTTTGCCGTGGCTGCATATAGCTGAGGAGGTTGCCAAAGAAGCCCAACAGCGCGGTTTTGGGAAATTGGCGGTCCTTGGAACCCGTTTTCTCACGGAGTCAGAGGTTTACCCGTCAAAGCTGAGGGATTACGGAATAAAGTGGGCTGTCCCAGAAGTAAATCAGCGCGAAGTGGTCAATGAAATAATATTCGATGAGCTCGTTTACGGCATTATCAAGCCCAGTTCCAGGGAAAAACTTGTCAGCATCATAAAGGGTTTGGCTGAAAGGGAGGGCTGCGACGCTGTTGTTTTAGGATGCACCGAGTTGCCGCTAATCCTTAGCAAGGAGAATTCTCCAACACCAGTGCTGGATTCGACGCGAATTTTGGCAAGAGCCGCCGTCAAAAAGGCTGTAGAATAGAAACTGGTATAATGAGGACAAGTGCATGTTTCTTATACGGATGTTTCAAAAGTTGTTGTTGAGAAAACACTTATAAACAACAACAAAAGTTCTCCAAAAAGGACGCATATGATTGGGAAATTTTGGCGAAGCAAATGGTTTATCGCTTTATTTGCTGTTGGGGTTATGGTTTCTTTAACTTTGGTGGCTATTAGAATAGATTATGGCAAAAGGGAGGATGAAGTCCTTAACTACTTTTCCAAACAGGAAGGAATGCCTGAAACATTTGCGAAGCTTGAGGAACTTACCCCTCAAGGCGCAGTTATGCTTTGCTGGTGGGACTATGGCAGGGCAGTACGCGAATGGAGCCACAGAGAGGTGATAGAGGCTTACCCTTCAAGGGACATATGGTACACTTTAGGCGTAAGCAGAGACCCACTGCACAACTTGGAAGCTCAAATCTTCGGAAAATGGGGATCATCAGAAAAAATCCGTGACATGGCAAGGATGTTTATGCTTCCCGAGGAGAAGTCTCTAGAGTTGATGAGGCAATATAACGTGTCATACGTTTTAGTCTTCACTCCTGATGAACTGCAGAAGTTCTATTGGATTGCCCATATAGCTGGTTACAACGCTTCAGAGTATCTAACAGAAAGCAACGGCGTTTATCAACCAACAACACTAGGATCTCAAACAACACTGTT
>JAWCNE010000005.1:0-48662 GCA_038849025.1 Bathyarchaeia archaeon | reverse complement strand
AGGCAACCCTCGGCCTGTGGCCCGTAGCACAGAAGACTGTGCCATCAACCCATGTTCTGTCCTCAAAGTTTTCACACTGATAACAAAAGTGTGTTTTAGGAACCGTTTCTCTCAGGTCCTCAGAGCGTTTTTTAAAGTTTGGACATGCAACCCTTGGTCTGTGGCCTCTGGCGCAGAAGAGTGTCCTATCTATTTCAACACGGTCCTCGAAGTTTTTGCATTCAGAGCAGAATATTGCTCTCAAAACTTATCACTAGCCGAGTATTTGCTCAATAGCTTCCAATTCACTTTCATGGGGCATGGGAATTCCTGTGACATTTGAGGCTCTTTCTGTCAAGGCCATGAGATCTTTTCTGTTTATTAATTCCAGCTTGAACTTTCTTGAACCGGCTAAAAGCTGTTGTAGGCTTACTCCAATCTTATCGTATAGGTAACCGTATAAGCCAACAGCGCCCCAAGGTATTTCCTTAAACTTTTCGCCAAAATTAGTTTTGAGTTCCGATGTGCATCGGAAGAATTTCTCCGGGGTTTCACCATATTCTTCGACAAATCCTGCAGGAAGCCTGCCTTGTTTGGCTAACTCTACGAAGTAGTTTGCTTTCATTACGGCTGTTAAGGGGGATCTGCCCATAACAACGGCCTTTACCAGTGGTCCGTTGCCAAAGTTGCTGAGGGCTATGGCCTTATAGATTTGGGTTTCCTCTATGAAACCTCCAGCCATAACCAAGTCAGGCACGTATTTCCCTTTCTTTTTAAGGATTTGAGCGCATTTCAGCACTATGGCTTCAAGATATACTGTTGGTATACCCATTTCATCCATCATGGGCACAGGGCTCATGCCGGTTCCGCCGCCAGCACCGTCGAAGGTCACATAGTCGAATTTGGCTTCGGACGCAACTTTCAGGGTGAAAGCTACGTCGGCAGGTCTGTAGGCTCCAGTTTTCAGAGAGACCTTCTTTGCGCCTTGACTTCTAAGCCATTCGACATCTTCAATAGTGCTTTTTTCTGCGGGCATTCCGACGCGGCTATGTCTTTCAAAAGAGTCAAAGATTTTCTGTTTGAAAGCTTCTTGGACTTCTGGGTCTTCTGGGTCTGGAATTACTATGTAACCTCGTTTTTTCAACTGTATAGCTCTTTGAAGATCTCGAACTCTGATTTCTCCGCCTATAGCCTTGGCTCCTTGACCCCATTTTCTTTCGATACAATTTACTTCAAGCTTTGATATCGCATAAACGTCCACACCAAGCCTCTGGTCTTCAACGTTCGTCTGCACTATTATGTCTCCGTATTTTCCATCCCAAAATTCACGAAAGGTTCTAACTCTGCGCTCAAGCTCTTTTGAGTATGTTACCTTTCCGTTGGTTATCTGTGACTCTGGATCGACGCCGCAAACGTTTTCGCCGACGATTATGCCGATGCCTGATATCGCCGCGCCTGCAGCAAGGCCTTCCCAATTTAGCCTAGCTACATCAGTTGAGCCATAAGCCCCTATCAAAATTGGCAGTTTTAAGGGTATACCGCCCACGATGGTTTCCGTTGAGACCGCAGGAAAGATGGCCTTGTCAGATTCTGGTTCGATTCCTTCAGCTCCGCGAAGACTAGCTTGAATGTTGAAGTGGGACCAATCTAATCCAAAGTCTTTTAATGCTCCCGCGGTGCTGTATCCAAAGTATTTTGGCATTGGATAGATGGCTTCTCTGCCACGGAATGCTGCGAGGCTTATCTGACATAAGACGGGGCAGTCATAGAGGCATATGGGACACATGCCACTTATGCTGCTGGTATCCTTAACCCTTGTCACGGTACCGGTGACTGATTTTCCATTTATATAGGAAGAATTTAAGAGCACTTCTCTTTCTGCCAACCGACTCACTCACCTAGGAAATAGCTTACCTACCTCCCAGCGTGGGAGCTAAGAAGTATATAAAATTTTCCAGTTTTCCCTGCTGTGGAAATCCTATAACTCATTTATATGAGTCATTTCTTCAAAGTTTATTATGCATTCTATAGCTTTTGTTTCTATAGGAATCCCAGCCTCGCTGACTCCTGCAAGGGGATTTGTTCCACCGATAAGGGCTATTCCAACCTTGTTAATACCCACGGGCACCCCTAGCACAGGCAAGTTTGGCTCCCCAACCACCATGAGTCCCCTAATTCCAACTTCTTCGGCTTTTTGCAGTTTCTTCTTGGCCGTGGGTAAGGCGTCCATGGGAATTTCCCGCAAGTTCGCTAGGACATAGCCACTTCCTGTTCTAACAACATTCAAAATGGAGTTTAATCCTTTAGCTGAAAAAAGTTCTAACGGGTCTAGTGTTGTGCCAGAATAAGAGATTAGCTCTGTGAACCGTACTGGTTTACGGTTTAACACTTGAACTACGCCGCCGAACTTGGGGGTGACAGGAATCCCTGAATGATGAAGAATCCCGTCGAGGGTTATGCTGCACAAAGTTGCAATCATAACTTTCCCATTAGGAACATTATGGCCCCCAAGGGACTCGCCTTCCCGTGCAATTTTCACGTAGGGGCTGACGCAATAGCCTGCCAAAATAATCTTTTTAATTATTTGTAAAGCTTTCTTGAAATGTTCTCGGTCTAATGTGGCAACATTTGCTATCACTTTTCCTTTTCTTTTTCGTAAGTCGAAATCCATTCTGAAAATCAAGGATTCAATTTTTGTGATGATAAACCCTAACCGATCGGTTACAAGGGCATTCTTTACCTCTTCAAAACCCTTCTCCGTGATTATTCTGCCCGTATAGCCAAGATTTTTTGTTAAGCCCCTCTCATCAAGAAATCTCAAGTGATATCTTACAGTGCGCTCATCTAAACCGTAACCTCTTTCCCTAAGCTTTCTTGCAATAATCCTAGCACCAATTGGACCATTCTGTTCGCTGAGAATCTTTAGAATTTCAATAACTTTTCTGTCGACTTCAGGGTACAACAATGTAGGAAACCTCTATCTATTATGTTTTAGCAAGCAAATAAGCTTTAAACGAATCGTTTAGCGTAAGCTGTTCCGTAGCTGAAAAGAATAGGTGAAACGGTTCAAGGAAATACCATGAAAAGCAGTAACTATCTACAAGTAACTAACTGACCATATGGGTGTAGGGCTAAAACGACTCTAGGCTGGTGCAAGAAAATGGAAGTTAGAACCCATAAACCAAAACGATTTAATGAGTTTATCAGAATTTGACTGCCAAAGTTCCTAGATACCCATGCCCATGAGGCGGAAAAGATGTTGTTGAAAGAATTTTATGCTGAAAATATGTTCCCTCTTTATTTTTGTGTTGTAAAAACTTTAAATGCAGCCGAAGATCGAACAGAAACTTCCTCACTGGGCGCTACACTATTTTTAAGAAGGCCGCAAAACTTTCTAGTTTAAAAATTAAAGATGCACAAGTCGCAGTTGAAGGATTCGGAAGTGTTAGCTGAAATAACGGTGAAAATTCTAAACCTCTTTGTGACATTTTTTAGACTATACTTTTTATATGTCTGCTGAGTGATAAACTCGCTTTGAAGAGGAGAGCGGTTTGCAGCTTAACATTTCCAGCAGGATTAAAGCTTTAGACTTCATGTTTGAAAATTCATCTGTGAAAGTTATAGCTAACCGAAATTGTCCAGAGATTAAGCTGGCTGGGTTAACAGTTGGACCATTTGAAGAGGGAAACGAGTATGAAGTCTATTATTGGGTGGCGCGGGAACTTGAAAAATTCGGAGTTGTCCGCTTTCGAAACGAAGAACTTTTGGACGCTTCTAAGCTTCACAAAATCCAATGGAAGGAACGAATTCAAACCACTGGGCAAATATCGGAGCTTCCCAAATATTTTTACCCAAAGGTCCGCAGATATCTCGCAGAGTTAAATAAAGAAATGGTTAAGAATCCTGAAAAAATGCGGGAGTATGAAAAAGCAAAATATTTGGCGCTGGACATTCTAAATTTGAGGTTAAAGAAAATTGTTTTACTAGCCTCAGCTCCAGCCCAAACAGAACATGTTTTGAAAAATTTCACAGAGGAAGAAAGGTTTCTCTACGAAAATATTTACAATTTTATCACTAAGTGGAAAAACCAGTTATTAACATACGAGGGCGAAGAGGGATGACTGGAGAATTAGAAGTCATAGACCCGCAAGAGCGTTTTCTAGAGCTGTTTAAGACTGGAAAGTACCGCCAAAGAATTTCCCAATTGGCGGTTAGCGGTAAAACTTCTTTAGTGGTTGAATTTGAAGATATCCTCACGTTCGATCACATGCTTGCAGACGCGCTCTTAGAAAGACCAGAAGAGTATCTGAGGCATGCAGATAACGCGGCGCAAAACCAGTTGGGAATAGAAGCCCCAGAATATGCAGAAAAGCAGAAATTGACCGTTAGAATTGTAAGACTTTTAGAGGCAACTCCTCTTCGGAAACTCGGTGCAGCCCACATTGGAAAACTGGTTATGGTTGAGGGCATTGTTGTACGGTCAACTCCAGTCCGCCCCATGGTAATGAGGGCAGCTTTCAAATGCCGAGGATGTGGAAATATAACTTACCTGGATCAAGCCGGCCCATTCCTCAAAGCACCCTTCGCGTGTTCAGATCCTTCTTGCAGAAGGAAGGGCCCCTTCGACTTTATACAAGAAGAATCAATATTCATAGACTCGCAAGACCTACGTGTACAAGAAAGACCTGAAGACCTTCCTCCGGGACAGCTTCCTCGAACATTACATGTCAAGCTTGTTGGAAGCGAAATAGTTGATGTTGCAAGGCCAGGCGATCACGTTTCAATTGTCGGGATAGTTCGTGCATCCGCTCCAACCATGCCAAGGGTTGGAAAGCTTCGCACGTTTGTTCTGCATTTGGATGCAAACTCCATCGAGGTTTTGGGAAAAGAGCCTGAAACAACGCTTCCCTCCCCTGAGGAAGAGGAGCAAATTTTAGAGCTCGCAAAAGACCCGTGGATACACCGGAAAATAATAAGCTCCATTGCGCCTTCAATATATGGATACGACCACATAAAGGAGGCTATAATGTACTTGCTTTTCGGCGGGGTTCCCAAAACCCTCCCAGACATTACAATAAGAGGAGAGTTAAACGTTCTCCTCATAGGCGACCCTGGAACTGCAAAATCCCAGCTTCTGCAGTATGTGGCGAGAGTGGCCCCTAGAGGGCTTTACACTTCTGGAAGGGGAACCACTGCAGCTGGTTTGACTGCTGCGGTTATACGTGAGAAAGGTGGCGGAATGAGTCTTGAAGCCGGGGCGCTGGTGCTTGCAGATAAAGGAATAGCATGCATCGATGAAATGGACAAAATGCGTCCAGAAGACCGTGTTGCAATTCATGAAGCCATGGAACAGCATACCGTTTCCGTGGCGAAAGGTGGCATTGTGGCGACACTTAATGCAAGAACAGCCATCCTTGCAGCTGCAAATCCATCTCTTGGAAGATATGAGCCGCACCGCACAGTAGCTGAAAACATTTCACTTCCAGTAACCATCCTTTCAAGGTTTGATCTAATCTTTGTCTTAAGGGATGTCCCAAGTAAAGAGGTGGATAGTAAAATGTCAGAGCACATCCTTGAAATCCACAGGAAGGGCTTAAGTCCTATAGAACCTCCAATACATCTCGATCTTTTACGTAAATATATAAGTTATGCCAAGGGAATAAAACCAGTTTTAACTAATGAGGCACTGCAACGCTTAAAAGACTTCTACTTAGCCATGCGTTCAGTTAGCGAAACAGAAGGCTCCCCTGTAGCCATAACAGCCCGTCAACTTGAATCGCTTATACGTTTGGCCGAAGCTAGGGCACGGGCATCCCTCCGAAAAGAAGTTTCAGCTGAAGACGCTGAAGCAGCTATAAACATAATGAAAAGGTCTTTAGAAGAGGTTGGAATAGATCTTTCCTCTTATAAATTTGACATTGACCTAATAATGACTGGAAAGCCTAAAAGTTTGAGGGACAAACTTCAAACAGTGCTTTCATTGCTAGCTGAAATGGAGAAGGAAACAGGACTGGTTGAAAAAATAGCGTTATTGAATAGGTTGGAAGGAGAATACAAAATTTCACGGAATGAGGCGGAACGCTTGATTGGGCAGCTACAGCGTGAAGGAACAATTTATGAACCCAGGGAAGGCTACTTAAAAAAGACGTAAGCTTAAACTAAAGAGAATAAAAAAGAAGACGTTATCCACTTGCTTCCACGTTGGCTTCCACGTAATACTGCGTATTCGCAGTGAACACTGTTATGCCTACTGTTCTACCGACATCATTCGACGCAATGCTGTCAGGGTTATGAATGTATAAGACAAGAGTCCAACCTGACTTTAGCGTTAAATCTTGCGAGGCTTGCTCGAAAGTTTCGTCAGCGCCAAGGTATGAGAATATCTCTCTCCACATGTCTTGAGTCATGTTGATGACTGCGACTCTTGGTGAGTTAAGATCATTCGAAACTGTAGAGTTGGTTCTCCAAAAGTAAACTTTTGACCAGGAACATTCCTGTCCTCTGACTGAGATTTTATCGATTACGACATCTCTTCCACCAGTATTTAAAATAACTAAGGCTGCTGCAGCCCAACCGCTTGTATTATACCATACGTGTTGCTTGCTTATATGTAGAGATTCTTCTTGCACCCTTGTCGTGGTGACGTTTATGGCGTAAAAAGTTACAATGGTCGCTAGAAGCACTGAAACTACCAGAATTATTAAAGTGGTTACTACAACACTTAAGCCCTTCCTATTCCTTTGCAAACGCATACCTTCATCTCCAAATACGCTTTTATTGAATTTTTAAAATGAATAGGAAAAGTAAGATGCTTTGTATGTCACAAAATTAACGCAATTTAACAATTTTTATTAAAATAACGGATCAAAAGTTAGAACTTTTCCAAAATATTAGAATTAAGTTTTAACAATATAATTTTTAATTTAATCACGCAAACATTTTAAAGCATTTCAAGATATTGAAGCGGCAAATGTGAGCGCAATGGAAAAAATAATGGTTGTTGTTGGCACACGGCCAGAAATTGTTAAAATGGCCCCGCTGATAAGGGCGCTAAAGAAGAACAAAATCCCCATGGTATTTGTTCACTGCGGCCAACACTACCATTATAACATGTCTCAACAGTTCATTGGAGAACTTGAACTTCCCAAACCTGACTATTGTCTCAAGGTTAAGGCATCTTCGCAAGGAGAACAAACCGCGCGTATAATCGCTAATATGGAGCGCTTGTTGAAGGATGTATCGCCGAGGCTAGTTTTAGTCGAGGGCGATACTAATGGGGTTTTGGCAACAGCTTTGGCGGCAGTCAAGCTTGGAGTACCCGTAGGACACGTGGAAGCTGGACTAAGAAGCTTTGATCTGCGTATGCCAGAAGAGCACAACAGGCGGTTGACAGACCACATATCCACCTATCTATTTGCTCCTACTAAAATAGCTGAAAACAACTTGAAGAGAGAATCCGTATGGGGCAAAATCTACATTACAGGAAACACGGTCATAGATGCTGTGGTTCAACATCTTTCGATAGCCGAAAAGAAGTCCAAAATACTTAAAAGAATCAATTTTAAAGAGTTTGCCCTTGCAACCGCACATAGAGCAGAAAATGTGGACAACCCCGAGGTTCTTAAAAATCTTGTAGAAGCCTTAACAGAATCTCCTCTGCCAGTTGTTTATCCCATGCACCCTCGCACCAGAAAAAGGCTTAAACAGAATAAACTATATGCTAAAATCAAAAAATCAAAAAACATACAAATTCTGCCACCAGTAGGCTATCTAGATTTTCTAATGCTTATGAAAAAATGCAGAATAATATTAACCGACTCAGGGGGCGTACAAGAAGAGGCAACAGCTCCTCAAATAAGGAAATTTGTTTTAGTTTTACGTCTATCAACGGAAAGACCAGAGGCTGTTGAAGCGGGATTCGCAAAAGTTATCGGGACCGAAAAACAAGCTATATTGAAAGCCATGGAAGAGGCGTTAAAAAACCCGAAAGAACTGCCTATAAATTCCCCTTATGGGGATGGTGACGCGGCTGAAAAAATTGTCAGAATAATGAACGATGAAGCCCTAACAAGTATAGCCTTTAGGAAATATATGTAATCTTTTTATCTTCTCCTCTTCGCATTTCTTCCGCTTGTCGGGCTCTCTTTTCCTCAATCTTCTGTAGACGAGCAACCATGCTTTCTGCCTTAGCAATCTCCGCATCTAAATCTGACAAGGAAACATTAACGTCCAAAATCTTCAGTAACACTTCTAAAACGCTTTTAGCCGCCTTAGGATCTGGCAAATATCCCCGTGTTTCGCCTAAAAGGCAGAGAGCTTCAATTTTCCGGAAAGGCGCCAAACCTAAGATTAGTCCGGCAGTGCCGACGATGGGGCTTCCCATAGGGCTTATTACAGCATTGGCCTTTAACGCATGTTCCAGAAGACTTCGACTAGTAGCTGCGGCTATAACTTTAGGCTTGTCTTTTGTTTCCATCCTATAGCCGCCTATCGTTATAACTAGCTTCACATTGTACTGCTCGGCTAAATCTAATATCCGGTTGGAAATTTCATATTGTCCCTCAATAGTTTGCGCTTGGCTGTCCCCTGTAAAAAGAATTAGGTCGTTTTCCCCTTTTTCATTCTTCCAAAAATAAAAAGTGCCTCTTAAAAGTCTAACACTCCCTTTTTTGTTTACAAGTACAAAATATGGAAAGTGAGGTGAATAGAGATATGCAAACCTTTGACCTTTTAGCTGTTTTACTAAATAGCGTATAGCAATTTTCCCAACCAGACCAAGCCCAGGAAGTCCCTCAACCATGATGGGATTCTTTAACTCGACTTTTGCAAGTTCTTTAATTAAAGTTTCCTTCACAGTCATGCCTCCCTTTTTAAAGCCATCCTATACTTCAAATACTTGTCGTCTGGTGAAAACTTTGGGGGGTGGGGTACATGAACCCCTCCGCCACAGTAGGGGCACTTATCTCTTCTAAGCGTGTATTGCCCGCATTTTACGCATTTTCTTAAAAGCCAAGCCACTACTTCTCCCTTCTAAACACTCCTTGCCCGCCTGCCTTAATAACATTCGACACAACATTTTCTGCAACCCGTTGTAATATTACCTCCGCCTGCTTATAATTATCGGCTAATACTTCTATGCAGTACTTTGGTGCTGCTACAACATAAAAACGAATCTTTGAATCTCTAGTTTTTTCAGATTTTTTAGCGTTTAAGAAGGCTTCTTTTATGATTTTTACTCCATTAGGTTTTAGACAGCGAAGTTCAACTATTCCCTTAATTTTAACCATCGGTAAACGTATTCTTTCTTTCGCAACCTCAGCGAAAACCACTGCAAGCTCTTCAGGCACACCTATTTTCACTAAAGCCTCTATGCCGTCTCTGGCGGCCTTTTCAAAACCTTCATACAACCCATACTCTTTTTCAATAATCCCCCCGGCTTTTTCGTAAACTTCTTCCACAGACAATCCGGCCTTTTCGGCAACGCTTCGAAGGAGCGCTTCAGCTTTCCTCTCCCTTTTCCACGATAGCATCTTCTCTATCTTTTCCCTTTTAGAGACTCTTCTCAAGGACAAGTCTATGTGTCCTTTTTCGGCATCTACCCGCAAAACCTTCAAAACAACCTTTTGCCCTTCACGGACAAAATCTCGGATATTCCTAATCCATGATGAGGATACTTCAGAAATGTGCAGAAGCCCCCTTTTATCATACTCGTCAAGCCTTACATAAGCACCGTAATCAGTAACCGTCTCAACAGTTCCTATAATTAGGTCGCCAACTTCAGGCCACTCCGTTTTTTTTAAAGCCATACGTTTTCATCTCTCACTTAAGTATTGCAACCGTTTCGCCCTTGATCACCGCTTTCCCGCCCGAGGGCTCTACAAGCTCAGCTCCACAAACGTTGCAATTAACCTTGTTCACAGCGTGACTGAAAACTATTTGCTCATTACCACATTTCAAGCACTTAACTCTTAGAAAACTGCTTTTAGGACTTGGAATAAGCTTCTCCCATTCAGCCACAAACAAGCCTCCGCTTTAGACAATAACCATTTTCCTTAATCGAATGCCCTCCTTATGCCTAGTATAACCACAAATCTTACACTTTAACTTTAAAGTCTGCTTTTTAGTGGTTTTAGCAAACTTCCGCTGGAGAGGGTATTTCTGTCCCCCATAACCCTTTTTCTCCTGTTCATGATGACGTTCACCCTTCGCTAAAGCTCTCCGCTTTCCAGCTTTATAAAGCGAAACCGTGTGAATCTGATGAGTTTTACATCTTGGGCAATATGTTCTAATCTCTTTGGGAACATTCAATTTAACCACGACCAGTTGTGCATAAGAAAACACACCTACTCATATACTTTTTCCGTCAACCACTTCCGTATATAATTATTAAAGCAGTCATAAAGCTGGCTTTAATTCCCTAAACTTCATCATTGCCCATATTAAGACGACTACTATATTACCTACTATAAAACCTAAGGAAAAAACCATAAAGAGAACGGCGGAATCAAGTTTTGAGGCTACCAAAAGGACTGCTAACATTCCAGTCAGTAAACCAGCAATAAATATTACAAACCCTAAAACCAGAAAACCCCCAAAGAATCCCTTTTTAAATTCCATTTTATAACCCTCATTAATTATCTTATCTTAATACAACTTCCTTTACAACTATTTAAAATTTATAGGAATATTCTAAGGATTTCTGCGAAAAATAAAATAAAGATATAACGTACAAATTAACTAATTGAACAGCAATAATGCTGGAAAAACATTTGGAGACCGTTGGATGGAATCTAAGGAAGGAAACCTTGGAAAAATTGTTTCAATTTTTAAAAAACTCCTACCGGTCCTTTCCTTCATAATACCCTTTGCCATTTTATACAGTCTTTATCCCAATTCCTTCGAATCAACATGGAAGGGTAGAACCTATTACTTCTTCTTCCTATGGCTTATTTTATTAGAAACCATATTAAGCTGGGAAGAATTTAAAAAAGAGAAATGGAGAGCAAAAACGATTAAAACTGTTGCCCTTGCCACATTCATCGCGCTTCCAACCATTTACGTGGTTGTTGCAAATTACTATGGATTTAACAATTTTATCGTGGATTTGGCCCTCAGATATAAAATAGGCGGCTCTGAAGCCTCTTTTGCCAACATGATGCCCCTTTCAGTCGAATATCTGGTTTTAACCGTATTTTTTGCTCTTGTTATCTTAGCAGAATATGGTATTGGCAGTTTACCAAAATACGCAATTTCAATATTCTTTCTAGGCCTTATTGGAATGGTATATTTAATAGACAATTTGTATCCTTATGGATGGTTTACCCCCTTTCAAATAATGGTTCCTACAACGGCTCAGCTTGCAGCAAATGTTTTAAACTTCATGGGATTCCAAACAAAACTTGATAACATAAGGAACCCTGTTTATGGTTCATTAACACTTTTAAGTGTTTACAATTCCGAAGGTGCAACCCTAACTAGGTTTGCCATAGGTTGGCCATGCGCAGGTGCAGACAGCCTACTAATTTATTCCATCATCACCTTGGCGTTTTTAAAGAAAAAAAATGTTTCGCTAAAAGCTGGGTTAGCATACTTTTTAGTGGGCGCAATAATAACGTATGCCATTAACGTCTTAAGAGTAGTAAGCATTTTTCTCATTGCGATAAATGGGGGGGACTGGGCAAGATTTCATGACTATTACGGTTCTTTATACTCCATAACATGGATTATCTCTTACCCGCTAATAATTGTCGGAAGCCAAGTTTTATGGAGAAAGCTTAGAAGTGGAAAACGCTTGTCACCCGTTTCTACGTAAATTCCACTTTTTCAGCTAAGCCTCGCTCAATTAGGATTTTTGCGTTTTCAACCGGTACAGAGCCTATATCTTCAGCTTTAAAAGGTCCATAGGTCTTCACGTCTACGCCCATGATTTCTGGGATTTCACTTAAAAAACGCAAAACAACCCTTTTGTGTTTAAATTCAACTTTCAATTCTGGACCATGACCTTGTAAAACGGTTTTTACTAAGTTACGGTAAACTTCTGCAAAGGATAGAAACTCAGTAAATGTTTTCTCTTCCTGAGTTGTCAATGATTCTAGCGGAAGTTTTTGGCCTTCAGAAGTCTTTTTGACTAATTTTTTATATCGTAACCACATTAATCCATGAACCATGAGTTTAACGTTTTTCATTTCAGTTTCTAGAAGTTTCGCCTTCGCCGTTTTTTTATCAAGCATTCTGCCTTCTTCTCTAAGTTTTTTAAGATAACTGCTAATTTCAGAATAGAAATCTTTGGGGAGTTTCTGAAGTTCTGGGGTTTCAAGCTCTTTTTTCCAAATAGCATATAGCTGATTATACATTTTAATCTAGCACCTCTGCCTTGTTTTTGCAAACAAGCAAAACAGCTGCGGCTGTCGGCAATTCAACCTTTTGTTTTTTGTAAGGTCCAAAAGTTTCGCCGTTTAGCCTAAATTTAGGAGCATCTGAAACAAAGACGGTTGCTGTGTTTTTTGTGAAGGCTACGGCGTTTCTAAAGGGATCAAAAACATCAATTTTGGAAACTGGAAGCTCGGTTTTTTTGAATCCCGTTTTACCATGTAAGGTTTCAGGAAGTCTAATTAAACGGTGTATGTCCGTCGTTACTACAGTGTCGATTTTTGCGGACTGCATCTTTGCGACGTATTCAACCATTTTCCTCCAAGCCTCCGCACCCACACCTTTAATGCTTCCCCATATCCTCGAATTCGTCCAACTTTTCAACAGTTTATCCTTATTTTGGTTAATTGTTTTTGCAATGTTTCGCTTAATTCCAATTTTTATGAAATCTTCCTCCCGTGCCTCACGAATAAAGTTTGCCACTCCAGTGGTAAGGCGTTTGCCCCATCCATAATTGACCAAACTTAAGCTCTCTGGAGGCATTTTTCCTGCTTCTTTGTTTGCGTAATAAAATGATGTTTCTAAACCTAAGCAAGTTATGTAATCAACTATTTCTTTCCGTGCAGTGGCATCAAGAGTTTTGACAGATTCGCTTTCAACATGGACGTGATAGCCGCGGTGTCCTGAGAAGAACACTTGTATCTCTTTATCGGAAAAACCGAAATCCCTACTCAGCATATCCAAAAGCTTAACGGTCTCCGCTTTCGCCGACTCTAAACAAACTTCACAAGGCCACGTGATTACATCAATCTTTTCGCTGCTACAGGCGGGACATTTTTCAGGCGTTATTCCTTTCCCGGAAAAACCACAATTACCGCATTTCCATTCATCGTGAATTTTGTCGCAACTAGTAGGTATGTGGTCAGCGTCTACGTCAAAAATTAGATCCGCGCCCAACCAACCTTTTTTATCCATTTCCACCGTTGGGTTTTCGTAGTAAGCACAAGAATAATACGCATCCGTTGGAGTAGAACTCTCCAAAAACTCTTTTAACTCTTCCATATCTTTAAAACTTCTATGCCTACTCATAAAGCCTTCAAACATAACGAAACCAAATTCGCGCCTTTCCATAAACGGTAACTTTTTTGGAGAATACTCTTGCCTATAATATGTGTTAAAAAGTTCTCGAACAAAATCAAGAGATTTTTGGTTCATCTTGATCCTTTCTTTGTCACTGAATTAAAAAATGTTTCGTGTTTACCTTGAAAGGTTGTAGTAGCATGGGCTGGGTGCTAATGTTTGAAAAAGAATTTATAGGCGTCGAATTGGAAAAACCCTCCTCGAAGAGGGCTTGGCTAAAACCTACAAATGGGTAGAAATGATAGTTAGCAATTCCATGAAGTAGACTAAAATGAAGTTTTCCACTTGCTTTAGCCGTGTTTTGCTCTATAGCCAGAGGAATAGTTTTGCAGAAAGCGTGTTATGGCCGTGTTTCTTAAGAATGGGAAATAGTCATAAACTATCACCCAAAGGAAGTGAGTATAAAAACGGAAGAATCCCATTTTTTCTGCACGTCTTCCGGAAACAAATACGCAGATTCTGTTGAGAATTTTCACTTTTCTTTTTCGTCCTAATGCATTGAAGAAAAGTGTATCAGCACAAAACTTGTCTTCAAAACCGCCTATCCTGAAAAAATCTTTCTTTCTTACTGCCATGAAATTGGTGCTGCCATGATAATCTTTGGAAAGAGCCATCCATAAGCGGAGGATCTTCCAGTGGGCGAGGTATCCCAGTTTCATCCATAGCGGGGCTTCAAAGGGCATGCCCATTGCGCATATTCCATCATAGCCCTTATCAAAAAATATTTTCAAATACTCTAAAGCATCGGATGGAAGTAAAACGTCGGCGCTTAAAAACAGTAAAATCTTTCCCTTCGACACTTTTGCTCCGTAGTTTCTTGATGGGAATTCTTTTAATCCCTTTTTTACATACACTTTTGCAGAGAATTTTTCGGCAATTTCAACGGTTTGATCGCGGCTGCCTCCGTCAACTATTATGACCTCAAAATCCTTAAACGTTTGTCTTTTTAGAGATTTTAGTAATCTTTCTATTTTGGATTCTTCATTTAACGTTGGAATTATAACCGAGAAGTATGATGTGTATTCCTCTTGCTTTATTTGCCGTTCTGCTTTTATCAAGACTTGTACCATAGAGACCAAGTCTTCCTTTAATTATCCCTTTTAATGAATTAGGGTTTTATAAACTTCAAGGGTTTTCTTTGCACAAGTTTCCCAATTAAACATTCTACTTCTTTGCAACCCCTTTAGTGACAATTCTTGCTGTAAGTTCTTATCAGTTAAGAGTTGGTAAAGGAGCTCGCTGAGCATACTTGTGTCGTCTGGCGGGAAAAGCATGCCTGCATCGCCTATAACCTCTGGGATAGAAGTGCTTTTTCCTGCGATTACTGGAAGGCCTGAAGACATGGCTTCAAGGACTGGTAGGCCAAATCCTTCGTAGTATGATGGAAAGGCGAGTACGTCGGCAGCGTTGTAGTAGGGTCCAATGTCAGAAACTTTGGCGAAATGAATTAGTGAATCTGTTAAATGCATGGAGGAAATTTGTTTTGCTGTTCTGGAGCGCATTCCCCCTATTCTAACCAAAACGGTATTCGGCATTTTTCTTCTGACATGGTAAAGAGCTTTTAGTAAAACTTCAATGTTTTTTCGGGGCTCGTCAACTCCTACATGCAATATGATTTTCTTATTTTGAGGGAGATTTAATTTTCGCCTCATTTCCATTTTATTTCTTGGACGAAAATAGTTGTGGTCTACTCCTAAGTAAACTACATGCACCTTAGATGGGTTTATATGCATTAAAGCCGTAAGCTCTTTTTTAGTATATTGTGAGACACAAATCACTTTGTCAGTAAATTTTATGAAACGCATGTTAAATTTCATCGCCTCTAAAATTGGAAAGTCTAGACCAAAAGAATGCACTATTAGATCTCTATAGGCCATTTTAGTGAAAGGGTATAGATCGTGAACCGTCACTACGTTTGGCTTGCACTTTATTGTTAAGACGCCTAGGTTGGGGTTAAGCAGATGGTACAATTTATAACCTCGTGGTACCTTGCGTAAAAAAAGGAAGTGATCCATAATTCGCTTACCTTTTTCCAAAGAAACCTTCGTAAGGCCCCCGTAGCTGTCTTCTGCGACTGTTGAAAGATTTAGAAAGGCGATTGATTTTTCCCCTATTCTTTTTAAGTGTTTGGCCAGTTGAAAACTGTAACTTCCAATTCCTGTAAATAAAGATCTATCGCTTACAAGCAATACGTTATTTTTCACACTTGTTTCTCACTTCCATACCTGTTAAGAAGCATGTTTTCATTCTAATTAGGTAATGTTTATAAGGCTTATAGATGAGTACCATTAAATTTCCTTTAATAGTATGCGTTTAAATTAGGTGAATTGAAAGGCGTTTGGAATATGAGTCGAAAACTAACGCTGCGTATAGCTCATTTCTACAATTGGGCAAGGCAGAAGCTTAAAACAGTCAGAGAAATGGATGAAGAAAAATGGGAAAAGAAGCTTGGGTCGAAAATTGCAGGAATAGAAATAGGAGTAGTTTTGGTTTACCTTATGATTCTAGTTTATACGGCAATCTTCTCTTATTTCACAATCTTGAAACATTACGCATTTAAAACCTATGCCTGGGATCTGGGAATTAATATCCAAGCCTTGTCCACAACGTTAAATGAGGGAAAGTTCCTCTATTACACGCCTGAACTCTTTTTTAATGTTACTGGTTGCTATTTTCGTTTGCATTTCAGTCCTATTTTGCTTTTGGTGCTGCCCATTTATGCAATTAACCAGACACCAGAAACCCTTTTCGTGTTTCAGTCGTTTATAATTGCTTTAGGGGCTCTGCCCTTATACTGGTATGTTAAGCATGTTTTGTCAAGCAGAGTAGCGGCTTTAGGTTTCGCGGCAGTTTACCTGTTATATCCTCCATTGCATGGAGCGAACTGGTATGATTTTCATGTCCAAGCTTTTATGCCTCTTTTTTTCTTTTTATCCATGTACTATTTTGAACAGGAAAAATGGGGAAAATATTTCTTATTCCTGATACTGGCACTTGCTATAGCGGAGAGTGTGCCTATAGTTGTAGCTTTCATTGGGATTTACGGAATCCTCAAGCATAAGGATCAATTTTATCGAATGTTTAGGCGTAAAGCTTTTGATGCAAAAAAGATTTTAGTTCCTTTGTTAACTATCGCTTCAGCGTTGTTATGGCTATGGTTTAGCAGGTGGGTTCAGAACACTTTTTTTCCGATTAATCCAATATTTGAAAATTTTTACAGAGCGCTAGATTATTGGTCAGTTCTCGGAGTTAAAGAGGATCCATTGACAATACCCCTCTACATTATTCTTAACCCTGCGAGAGTTGTTGATGCCTTGATGTATGACGCCTATTTTAAACTGCTTTTCTTTGTAATGCTTTTCGGTTCTTTACTTTTCCTCCCTCTAAAAAGCAGCGTTACACTCATCGCATTTGCTTGGCTTGGCCCAGCTCTCCTTTCAAACTATTCACCCTACTATGTTTTAGGAAGTCATTACCCTCTATATGTAATTCCTTTCATATTTTTGGCGGCGGTAAAAGGACTAAATAAAACACAGCGAAATGGTTTTATTAAGTTTGGCAAAACCCTCAAGTACTTACTAGTGGTAGTAGCGATTTTTGCAATGTTTGCAAGTCCTCTGAGTCCTCTCTTATCGATTGTTAATACTCAACTACCCTTTTTTTCTGAATATTATGTCCCTAGAATAGGAGAGCATGAACTTGCATTGCAAAGAATCGTAAACCTTGTTCCAAAAAACGCTTCTGTTTTAACTCAAAATCACATTTTCCCGCACTTTGCATACAAATCTAATGCTTACGCATACCCCCTTCCTCAAGTGTTTGCTTACGCCAAAGAAGAAACACGCAAATATGCTATCAACCTAATGCTGAAAGCGGATTACATAATAATAGACACCAATTACGACCAGGAAACTGCATATTCAATGCTGTCAGATGTAAAACAGCTTTCCAGATTTTTTAGCCTATACGCATCAGATAACGGAGTTTACCTCTACGCTAAAATGCGGTAGGTTTTAACCATTAAAATAAACGCTTTAAATGTAATCGTCGACGACGGCTTGTGCTGCTTCTAAACCAGTTTTTAAGGCAGTTCCCATATAACGATCCTGAGGATAAGTTCTTGAAATACCCCCGATATACAAACCTTTTATTGGAGATCTTACCTGGGGCTTATACTTCCCATAATCAGGCGCAAAGATGGGAGTGGAATATTCAGCTCTGTGAAGACGCCACCATAAAAGACCCTCTTTCAAATCCGCATCAAAGATATTAGAGAGACCATCCAAGAACTCCTCTACGATTTCGCTGTCATATTTTCTCCAAAAGTGATCTGTAACGTCTAAGTATTTTACAAGGTACATCAAGCTTGGCCACTTTAAATTTCTGTTTAAATGGCTGTGTTCAAAGGCGCCTACGAAGGGGTATCGATTCAAATCCATCACGTTTAACCAGTAAAAGGGACTGATCCTTCGAGAAAAGGCTAGACATGCACAAAGTGATGCTTTATAGCGGATATTTCCCAATAATTCCTCATAATCTGAAGGAAGCCCCTCAGAAACCTGAAGAAAAACGGGAATAGGCAAAGTGCTAATAACTATCTTTGGTTGAATTGTCTTAATTTTTCCGTTTTCCTCCTTATATTCCAATTTTTTAATGCTCCCGTCCCTAAACAAAATTTTTGTAACCTCAGCACCGGTCTTTATTAAGCATTTGTTTTCAATGCAGCTTGTTGCAAGTCCATTAACAATTTCGTTAATCCCGTCATTAAGATATCCAAACTTGTTGCTTACCGACCTAGATTCATGACCAAAACGGCTCATCAACCAAGCGGCAGATATGTTAGCTGGAGGCTCCGCGAATTTCGCCCGCACTATATAATCAATGAGCTTATAGGCCTCTTTTCCCGCAATTGAGAGAACATAGTCCTCAACATTCACACCATCCAGACTATCCCAAGGCATCCCGCTACGAGCTTTAAAAACTAGCAATCCAAACTTTATTCGACCAACAGGGCTTAACGGTTTAAATTTCAGGATGGAATAAGGGGACGAAAAATCATAGAACTTCCCATGGGAATAAAAACCTACTTTTAGTTTCCTCCAATAAAGTGTATTCTCAAGTCCCAAATCTTTTATGATATTAAGGGTGTCTTCATCTCCAAACATCACATGGTGGTAAGTTTTAGGAACAAAATTTCCGTCAATAAGATAACTTGAAGCTAAACCACCTAAATCTTTACTCTTTTCAAGTAAAAGGGTTCTAAAACCATTCAAGGAAAGCTTATGGCAGGCGGCTAAACCAGCTAAACCTCCTCCGAGCACCACAACTTCGGTCATCTACGCTCCTCCGAACCAAAGAACTCTTTGAACTCCTCCCCATACCATGTTTCTTCTACTTGCTTGCGATACTTTTTGCCTCGGCGCCTAAAATACCAAAAGGTGTTGTATTTGGTTGCAATCCACGCAAATATGCTGAAAATTGAAGTGTCAAATATTAGTGGTTTCAAAAAAGATTTTCGAAACGCCATTTCCCACTTAAAAATTGGCTGCTTATAAGGGTTAGCTTGCAGAAAAGGGTCTGGTTTAAAATCATCGCCAACAATAAGGTAATCTAATAGACCGACTCCGCGTTTGGCAGCAGCAACAACATGCTCCGGAATGGATATTCCCATGTATTCAGCAACAGCCGCATCTAAAGCCACCGGATCAGAGGAAGCCATAACCACGTTGCATATTTTGGGTTTTCCAGTTCTAGGCCCATCTCCTTCCATCGCTATAGTGCCATCCGCTATGTTATAAACAATTTTATCTTTGAGAAAATAGGTTATGTCGGCAATTGCATCGTTAACAACTAAATGATACTGGTGTCTCACTCTGGGTACAACACCCCAAAAATGTTTAAGAGCGCAGGTCAAACCTGTGAGGCAATGAGTTTTAATCACAGGCAAGTTAATAATAAGATCTGCCTCCAATATGCATTGGGGAACATCCAAAGTTTTGAAGACAACTCCTCCAACTTCAACGTTGACCAACCTATCTTTAGAGAGATTCTGAAAACGAGCTCCATACTTTTCAGCTATTTTCTTATGCCCCCAAACTTCATATGCTTTATCGCACTGTTGCGCCGCAGCGAGATCAGCGTCACCAAAGGTTACTTCATATCCTCTCTCAGTCAACTCCTTTAGAACCTCGTCTAATACGAGAGGTGAAGTGCACTGTCCAGGAACAAATTCCGAGGATATGAGATTAACCTTCACAAAAATTTTTGAGCCGTGAAGTAGATTATTTTTCCATAGGGGCATCATCGCAGCTTTTACTGCTTCTTGAACCCCTCCATGCTGTTGTTTCACTCTAATAAATAATACTTCGCTGGGCATGCTCAAACCTACCATTTATACCCAAAGTTTGCCCTTTTAGCAGATAAAGATTTCAGTTTTCAATATGCTTTAACCTTAACTCTTTAAAAGGGCATATTTGATGAACTGGCGTACTTCATTAAAGGTTAATTTTGATTTTCCCTTTTTTCTGTTAACAAAAATTATTGGGGCTTCAGTTATACTAAATTCCTTTCTACAAGTTTGCCTTATGGTTTCTATTTGTATTTCGTAAGTTTGGCTGTGGAGATCATCAATTATGCTCTCGACAACTTTAATGGAGTAGCAACGGAACCCGCTGGTATAATCGTGTATATGCGCTTTCACTCTTAAAGACGCCAGTAAGTTGGCTATTTTACTTATCATGAGACGGGGGAAGTTCCAGTTTCTTATGCCTCCTCCCCTGCAATATCTGCTTCCAACGACAAGGTCGTACCCGCATTCAAAAGTTTTAACCAGTTTTGGAATATCCGCAGGGTTATGGGAGTAATCAGCGTCCATGGTAACTATACATTTTGGTTTTCGTTTTAGAGATAAGAAAAACTTGAATCCGTCGGTTAAGGCTGTTCCTAAACCATACTTCTCTTTTCTCCTCATTAGAAAGATATTGCCAAATTGTTTTTGGAGGCGTCTTACAATTTCAGCGGTTCCATCTGGACTTGAATCGTCTACTACTAAAATTAAACAATTTAATTTTAATTCTTCTATCTCTCGTATAACTCTCTCGATGTTTTCCGATTCACAATATGTGGGCAAAATTATTCCAACATCAGAGGATAACTTGAGATCATCTGTTACTTGTGAGAGTTGCATTTTTTATTTCGCCACTTCCAGTGTTGTGTCATTTACGAGACCTACTATATTAGCCTACTTATTGTCGAGGTTTTAGTTTTCGCTTATAATAAATAATTGGGTGTAATATTCCCCTACAAAACTCATCCGGGTTTATGCAAACTCCATGGGTTTTTAAAGTTTCGCATTTTGGGGGGATGTATCTGGTTCTGGAGCCCCTTTCGCCCGCAATATGCTCCACTTGATAGCGTGTCATTCTATCGTTGAAGTCTGAGAAGTTTTTGAAGAGTTCTATTATTTCTTCCGTCGTCATTCCTATTGTTACTAGGAAAGCGGTCAAGGTGAATCTGCCTATGTGAGATATGTGACGCCCTGAAATCGCGGCTTCATACAAGGATTTTATGCATGGTGGAAAAGCCTCATTGGCTATCGTTCTCGGGACACCTTCCATTTCGGCTTTGCCTATTTTCTTAAGGGTTAAAGTTTTAATTTTTTCAACAGTTTCCATTATTTTCTGTGGAAGCCTTGGAAGTTCCTTTATTTCAAGGCGTTTTTCTATGTATTTTCTGACTTCTTCACTTAGTAACCTTGCAGTTTCATTTCTGTTTAGGTAGACGTTTCCGTCGGTTAATGGGCGGTTCACAAGTTTCCATTTTTTCTCTCTCAAATATACTGTATTTTTTAGATAGTCGGTGAAGTGGAGCTTAAAATTGTAAGGTGTTTCTGCTTCTATACAAGGTGTTATTCTCCACTGAAAATTTTTTGCTATTGCCAGAATTTTTTCCCTTGGCTCAAGTTTAAGGTCCTCGTAAGCTTGTTTTGCTTCTGCTAGGGCGTATCTTCTTTTTATAAAAGAGTTTTCGGTGACTGCTGCAAGCATTATTGCCGCGGGGAAGGATAGAATTTCTATTTCCTCGTTTTGGAGTTTTCTGCTAACTAGCGCGTATAGTATTGCTTCTTCAATTCTTTCTTGAGCGCGTTCTAGAATTTTTGAGTATTCTGGGCTTGTTAAGTCTTCAACTTTTAAATCTAGGGATTTTACGTATTCCCCAGCTTCTTTTAGGAATGGGTATTTTGCCAAGTCATTTTTTGTAAATTTAATAGTTGCGAGCTGCATTTTTTCACTATGCTGTTTCAATTCTTGGGGCCAAGTAGAAGGTCAATTTTCCCTCTTTTATCTGCTGGAAGTCTAATTTTATTGGCATATCTGTTGAGAATTCCAGTGTTGCGATGTCCGAGGTTGCGGATGCAGCCTTAATAATTTCTGAAAGGTAGCTTAGGCTAAAGGTGGCCTTTGAGGGTTCTTTTGCCTCAAGGTCTAGGAGGGCGTCGCTTCCCCTTTTTATCTCTATCGTTGCTCCCATAAGGTCGCCTGTAGCTTGAAAAACAAGTTTTTCCGTGTCCGCTTCTATGCGCACATGGTCGCTTACAAGTTCCGCGTCTTCTATGGCCTGCCGCAACCCGTTTGTTGTTGCTTTAGCTCTGACGTTAAAGGATATTTTTGGGGTAGGCACCTCCTCCTCTGAGGCTTCAAGAGTTGGCATCGTAAAGGTTCTGGCATATTTTCCGGTTATTTTCACCTGCAAGCGCCCCGTTTTTTCGTCAAGAGCTAGTTCCACCACCTCGTCTTTGCCAGCCCTTTTTAGAAGTTTTAGCAGTTCCCCTATGTTTATGCACATTTTTGCTGGTTCCGTGCAAACATACTCTTCAAAAACAGTTTTAGGCCACTCAAAGTCCACCATGGCAACGCGTGATGGATCCATGGCCCGCAGTTTTAGGCTTTCTGGTGTTATTTGAAAAGTGGCTTCATCCACGAGAATTGAGATAGCTGTCGCCATATCTCTTAAAAGTTTGGCATCTGCAACTTTTAGTTTAAACATACTCTTCCCTTTAATGGGTAATGTTTTACTGTTATAAAACTTTACACACTTAAACATGACGTTGAATCAAAAGAGTATTTGCACAAAATTTTGAAAGCATATGCTCTTTAACTGTATTCTCTGAATGTATAGCCGCATTTTGTGCAGCGGAGAAATTGGGTTGAGGATTCGTCGGCGCCTCTTGTCTGCACCTGCCAAACGTAGGCTAGGTTGTTTCCACATTTTGGGCATTCAACTCGAACCGTTGGAAGTGTCCGCAACTTCTGTTCTTCCTTGCTTATTACCGCCACAAGTTGTTGTGGGTTGTGTTGTATGACTTTTGCAACTTTGGGTGCTGTTTTCTCGCTTATCATCTGTTTTTTATAGCCGCATTTTGGGCAATTTAAAGTGAAATAGTCCTTTTTCTCTGATTTACCCTTTTTCGGCACAAGGCGCGTTCCGCATTTTGGACAAAAATCCATCATTTTTTGCTCCGTTCTTCGTTTGTTTTCCCTTATCACGGTGTCTTTTAAACTTTTTCTTGTAGTAATCAAGATTTAGATTGTAGTGCGCTAATTCCAGACGCGATTATATGTGCCACACGCAGCGCTTCAGGTATGTGGCTCCTAGTAGAGGTTAATTGCAGAATTTTTCTTGCATCTTCTTCATTGATTCCGGATATCTGCATGTAAATCTTCTCTTTTTTATTTCCTCGAACTGAGACCTCAAATACTTCCCCAGCGTTTAGAACTGCTTTCCACCTTTCTTCTTTTTTTGGAAGATTTTCCAAGGCTTCACGGACCTCGATGAAGTTTGGTTTTTCACGGGTTACAGCTATTACTGGAAGTTCTGTTTTGGCATTAAGCCGTTTAATATCCACAATATTGAATCCTGCAAAGGTTATTCCGTTAAGCATTATGACTCTTAACTGCTTGTAGTGGGGAGAATCTAACACCATAGAAGCAATTTTATTCGTGGCTTCAACTCCGTCAACCCTAATCTTTGTGTGCATAACTCCGTCAAGCCAGTATCCACCGCGAAAAACAACTCCAACAACGGGCACAAACCCTCGTGTGCGAGGTTTAAACTTTCCATCATCAACTCCAAGAACGCGGATTTCAGGCTTAATTACCCGAAACTTTTTGCAATCCAAAATTTTCCCTCAAGCATGGCAAAAGAACATATGGAAAAACGTGTTATAAGTTTTAGCTAAAAGCCTACGCTGGAAGGAAAATTTAAAGCTTCTGGTAACACCAACTTAAATCAGCGCAGAAATCGATGTGGAAGACATGAATAAGATGGAGGCTGTTGGCGCATTTTTAATCACTATAGGAGTTTTGCTAATAATTCATCATGTTATTTTTTGGCATAGACCCTTCGACGTGAGTGACCTGCTGCACCACGAATTCTTTGAAGCCATTTTCTTTACGGCAGGTATAACGTTGCTTATAGCAACACGCCTTAACAAAGCGAGAAATGATGAAAAATGAACAGCATAATCCTTAATGGAACCATAGTCACTATGCGCGACAGCGAAATTATCCGTGACGGCGCAATAGTCATCGAAAATGACACCATAATCGAGGTTGGAAAAACCAGCGAAATAAAAAGAAAGTACGGCAGGGGCTACGAAAAAATAGATGCTAAAGGCAAAACAGTCCTACCTGGGCTGGTTAATACACATCAGCACGCCGCCATGAGCTTGCTTAGGGGATACGCAGACGACTTGCCTCTTCAAGAATGGCTTGAAAAATGGATATGGCCCATAGAGGGACACATGACTGCCAGCGACATCTATGTAGGCGCTTTGCTGACAGCAGCTGAATCCATAATGGGTGGAACTACAACAGTCAACACCATGTACCATTATACGGCGGAAGAAAATGAGGCGAAAGCCTTTGTAGATGCTGGCCTCAGAGGAGTTGTGGGTCATGTTTGCTTTTCATGGCGGAAAACGGAGGATAAGAACGCTTTAGATGATCTAGCTAAAAACTGGCATAACAGAGCAAACGGACTTATTCGTGTAAGTGTAGACCCCCACGCGCCTTACACAGTCGATCCTGAGTACATGAAAGAATTAAAAGAATTGCAAGCTGAACTTAACGGGAAATACGGTTCGAAAAAGGCGCCAATAATCTGGCATATTCATGTTGCGGAGACAAGCGATGAATTGGAGAAAATTAAGAAAGCTTTTAATGTGGAGTTGGAGGGCGGTGTCATGGAGTACCTGGACTCTTTAGGCGTTTTAGACAAGCATGTTATTGCAGCTCACTGCGTCGCCTTAGTAGAAAAAGACATAGCAATAATGAAAAGTAGGAATGTTAAGGCTTCCCATAATCCCATTTCAAATCTTAAACTTGCTTCTGGCATAAGTCCTATCCCCAAAATGCTGGAAAAGGGCGTGACTGTTTCTCTAGGAACCGACAGTCCATGTTCAAACAACACGGCAGACATGTTCGAAGCAATGAAAATGGCAGCTATACTTCATAAGGGAGTGAATGGAGATCCAACCTTAATGCCCGCGCAAAAAGTTTTGAGAATGGCCACTTTAGACGGTGCGAAAGCGCTTTCTTGGGAAAAGGAGATAGGTTCAATAAAAGTTGGCAAAAAGGCAGACATAGTTATAGTTAATTTTGCAAAACCGCATCTTTGTCCAGTTTATAACGAGGTAAGTCATCTAGTTTACGCTGCAAAATCAGCAGACGTTGAAATTGTGATAATAAACGGCAAAATAGTTATGGAAAACCGAAAATTAACAACTTTGAACATTGAAAAGGTTATGGAAGCAGCGGAAAAAGCCAAAACCCGCCTTTTAGAACGAATTAAGAGTAACATTAAATAGTAAGCAGTAAAATTGGCATGGGAGGAAGGGAATTCAATGGAAAATTTCAAGGTTAAAGATGAAAGTTTAGCCTCTAAAGGAAATTTGCAAATTGAATGGGCGTCAAAACACATGCCCGTCTTAAATCAGATTAAAAAGAGGTTCAGCGAAGAAAAGTCATTAAAAAATGTAACAGTGGGCGCATGTTTGCACGTAACAAAGGAAACCGCTGTTTTGATTGACGCTTTACTGGCGGGAGGTGCTGAAATCGCTCTTTGTGGCTCAAACCCCCTTTCAACGCAGGATGATGTCGCTGCTGCCCTAGCTGAAAAGGGTGTACATGTCTTTGCATGGCGGGGGCAAACAACAGAAGAATATTACTGGTGCATTGAGAGAGCCTTAGACCATAAGCCAACTGTAACACTTGACGATGGCGCAGACCTAGTAAGCACATTACATAGTAAAAGAACAGAGTTGCTGCAAAATGTTAAGGGAGGCACAGAAGAAACAACAACAGGCGTTTTAAGGCTTAGGGCCATGGAAAAAACAGGAGCCCTTAAATATGCGATAATAGCTGTGAATGACGCTTATACAAAGTACCTTTTTGACAACCGTTACGGAACTGGACAAAGCACCATAGATGGCATCTTAAGAGCCACAAACATTCTTTTAGCCGGTAAAAACTTTGTTGTGTGCGGTTACGGCTGGTGTGGAAGAGGAACGGCCATGAGGGCAAGAGGAATGGGGGCGAATGTGATAGTAACAGAAGTGAATCCCCTAAGGGCTCTTGAAGCCGTTATGGACGGTTTTCGCGTAATGACCATAAGTGAGGCTTCACTAATAGGCGATATTTTCGTGACAACAACAGGCGACATTAGCGTGATAAGAGGAGAGCACATGCAGAAAATGAAAGATGGAGCAATCCTCGCTAATAGCGGTCACTTCAATGTGGAAATCAACATAAAAGATCTGGAAGAACTTGCAATTTCAAGAAGAATACTGAGGCCTAATCTTGAAGAATTCACGTTAAAAGACGGCAGAAAGTTATACCTCTTGGCCGAAGGAAGACTTGTAAACCTAGCAGCTGCTGAAGGTCATCCCTCAGAAGTTATGGACATGTCCTTCGCAAACCAAGCCTTAACCGTAGAATACCTCATTAAAGCCGAAAAATTGCCTCCTAAGGTTTACACTGTGCCGAAGGAAATCGACGAGACAGTTGCGAAACTAAAGCTTGAGGCCATGGGAATAAAGATAGACGCGTTAACAGATGAGCAGAAAAAATACTTGGCAACATGGGAAATGGGAACAATATAGCATTATATCCAAAAATACGGTAAACTTTAAAAGGAGAAGGTGATAACATGGCTTTATGCGTGGTGATGTATGAATGGTTAGTAAAGATCAGTCTATAGGTGGAGTAATATTCATCGTCTGCGTCTTGATAGCCATCTTCTACGTAGTGACACTGTTTTATCCCAAATGGATCGTTGACTTGGGATGGGCGAAAGACACCAGCGTTATTCAATTTTGGATCGTGGCCATTCCGGTGTTTATAGCCTTCGTTGCTGTCATGTTTATTGGCGCTTGGATTGGATGGACTATGGCTACAACGCCTCCTCCAAAGCCAATAGAAGAAATTACAAGCGAAATTGAAGAGGAAAAGAAAGAAGAAAAGGAAGCTGCCACCGAGGCTGTAGAAGAGAAAAAGCCTGAAAAGAAAGGGAAAGGCGAAAAGTAACCCAGTTTATAGTCCAAACATTTTAAAGGCAAAGTAGAGTGCAACATAAACAATTGCGGATACACCAAACATTATCATAATTATTTTTGGAGAAATGAAAGTAAAAGAAGCTTCTTCTCCTTTCCGTTGAATTTCATATTCCGTGATTTCTCTGCTTTCTGAGTCAATACGGACAATAGCTGTGAGCTTTTTCATCTCCACTTCAACCATATAAATTCCCTCTTCTAACGAAACTCTTTTCGGTTTTAAGCCCCCTTTATTTCCAATTCTTTTAAGGAAGTTTGTAGCTATGGCTGTAACAGTTTCCGCGTTCAGCTTCTTTTCCTGGGTGATTACAGGGCTCATAACAGTTGGAGGTTTTTTCTGCAAGGATGTCGTAGACAACTATGATGTCTCCTACCCATTTTAAGGAAGCATCACAAGTTTAAAAAAGGAAGTGCGTATCACTAGTAACCAACCTAACGGGCTACATTTTTAAGCATACATTGCACTATTTTTCCGCAGAGTAAGCATTCTTCCGGAAGCCCTTCTTTTGTCGTTCGCTCACTTAAGTATCCAAAGTAATGTTTACACTCTTCTTTTTCTGCAGTGGATTGAACAGTTTTCTCTTCTTCAACGACCATTTCAGTCTCTTTTTCATCCATTGGCTTTTGCTTTTCAAAAACTGAAATGCCTTTTTCTATTTTTATTTCTGTTAGGCAATAAGGGCATGCTTCGTAAATCTTGTTCTTTAAGCTTATGTTTTCAACTTTTATTGGATTTGCGAAAATTCTCTGACAAGAAGGATTTGCACATTTATAGCTCTGTTTTTCTGTGATTTCCTGCTTCTTTTTCGTAGCTGATTCCTCCATTAACATAGATTTGGATTCTGAGTTTATAGTGTTGATGCATTCAGAATAAGTATCTTAACTACCTATCGCGGAGGAAAAACTATGGCGCCGCCAATTTTTTGAGGTGTTCAGCTCCCTCTGCGTAGCCTGAGGCTATCAGAATATCGCCAACTTGAATTTTTGAGTCAGGCTTAGGCCTTACGCATTTGCCTTCTCTTTTTATGGCTAAAACCCACATTCCAGTTTCCTCTGGAATACGGGCTTCTCGTAAAGTCTTATTTACCAGCTGGGAACTCTCGGTTACAGGGGTATAGGTGATTGTTTCTTCAGCTTCTTCTATGGTGAGCCTTAATACAATGTGTGGTTCTATACCTCTTAAGACCACTTCGGCTATTTCTGCGGCGGCGTCAGCTATTTTTTCCGCCACAACACCTAACCTTATCAACCCCAAAAAGCCTTTAGCCTCTTCTTTTTTGAACCCGCTTGAAAGGACAAGTAACTCAAAATCCGTGTGCAGCTTGTCAACATATTCCTCGAGTCTCTGAACTTCTTCAGCTAACTCTTTGCTGTTAAGTAACAAGGAAGAATAGGCTAAGTCGATCATAAGCTCTGAGGTGTCTTTAAGCTCTGCGAATCGTTCAACTATTTCTTCAAATTTTAGCTTACGCTTTCTAGACATGCTCAGCCCTCCGGTTTTTCCTTTTTGCCTTCACAGAGCTCTTTAAACTCTTTTAAGCCTGAGGGGGTTCCGCGGGCGATAAGGACATCATCAGCACCGATTTGTTCACCTTCTTTTGGATTGATTATCCATTCTTTGTTTCGAAAGATAGCAATTATATCAATGCCCATTCTCGGAGCTAATTCAAGTTCACTTATGCGTTTTCCAACAAGAACCGAAGTTCCGTCCACTTTGACTTTAATCAAGCGCTTTGATAACCTTTCGAAAATTTCGCTTACAATTGGATGAACGCCTATGTTCTGCGTAACTATTGCAGCTATATCTGCAGCGGCGTCTGAAATTTTGTCTGTCGCAGAAGCCACCGTGGAAACCCCCACTAACGCTTCGGCGTCCTCGGCGTCTCTAGCAGCCACCATTGTAACCATATCTAAATGGTACGCCAAAGTATCAACGCGCTTTTCCAGCTCTAAAACGTCTTCCGCAAGCTCCTTGTCGTTAAATAAGGCAGCTGAATAAGCCAAATCAATCATAAGTTCTGAGAGGTTTTTCATCTCTAGGAGGAGTTCTCTAACAGATATCGGCTTATATTCGATCTTTTCAAATTTAGGCATAGTGTTAAAGGCGCTCCAAGAAAATATTAAACAGCAAAACATTTTAAATCTATCTTTGACTCTTTGAAGTAGTTTGCAGTTCCGTTAAATGAAGGTCAGTAAAATCAGTGCGGCAAGCAGAGAAAATGTTGTCACGCTGTCTGCAAAGGAGCTTTCCAAGGGAATTTCAAAATTGTCCGGATCCAAACCCTTTTGGAAGGTTAAAATGGCAACCGAGTATGAAATTATGATAATAAACGATGCAGCGATAACGTTAGCAGTGAATAGAAAAATTGTGAACTTTAGGAGGTTTAATGGAGTTAAAAGCCCTTGGATTATTAATGCCAAGATGGAATAGGCAAGATACATAATTAAAGAGGCCGTCCACGCACCTGAAATTTCTGTTAAATGATTTTTTATCGAAGAAAAGGATGATTCAAGCGTGCCAAGCGCAAGCTTCGTTGTGGCTGTTGAACCTACTGCGGCTCCCACATCGCCAATTGTGTCAATTAAAGCTGGATAAACCACATACACTGGATAACTTCTATACGCTTCCTGTCTTTCACGTAGGGTTTCATCAACCATGCCTAAAGTGGCACCTGCCACATTAATTATAAAAGAGACAAAAATTATCGTTAGAAGGGACTCTTTGAGGGTTTTTGTGAACTCTGCTTCTCGTCGATTTTTGATGAAAAGATATGTTGCGATTGATAGCGAGATTAAGCTCACTAAAACAATGAAATAAAACGAAAAATAACTGTTTAAGAAGGAGATGTTTAACATTGAAATATAAATTGCCGTAATGAGAAGATCAGCAACCGTAGATTCTATAGGATACAAAACTATATCCGGGTCTAGGCCATGTTTAAAAGAGAGAAAGGAAACAGTCAATGTTAAAGGTGATATAGCAATCAGCGCTAAGGCCATTACTGCCACGACTATGCCTATAATTTTTAGGAGCTCATCTATTGATATGCCGGTATAAATACCCCTGAATACTACTGCGACAAAACTCATTATAACGCTTGTTTCCAAAGTCATTACAACAATTGCTTGAAAGAGCAAATAGAAGCTTTTAGTGTTACCAAACAAACGAGGCTGGATTGTTCCAAGGTGCAATGCGGTGCTTAGGCGGCCACAAAATAAGCCGCCTATAACCCCTCTAGCACTAAGAATCGGAGGGTATATCACAATTGCCCATGGGGCTTTTTGAAAAAGCCCCGTATTATAAGCAATCATTGTTCCTGCAACTATTCCGAATATGTTAAATGCGTAAGCCATTAAAGACTGTTTTAAGGTTCCACTGAACTTTTTAACGTTCAAAGCCATTGGCCAGACCCCCCTTGGAGTTTTAGAAGAGCTGAAAACGTGTAAAACTCAGCAAAATTTGTAGAAGAAGAGTTATTCAAGAGTTTACTGTCAAGCAAATTCTGGCCAAAACTTTGAGGGAAAGGACTGGGCGACATAAGATTGATCTTTTTGTCTTCGGTGTTTAGGCTGTTGGATAACTTCATATTGTCCGCCTTCTGAGCTTTTTTGGTTTTCGTCCATCCATAGGCACCCCTTCAATAGAGCTCTTTTAAGCGTGCCCTCAAGCCCCACCTTTTATATCGCTCCTAACCCTACAATTGGTGAAGAACCTCTTAATTAATCTTCTAAAACTAAACTTAACAGAAATCAATATCAACAATTCATAATTGTTTTAATTACTGAAATTCTAACTTTTCTTATCTTGCGATGGTGAAAAAGTTGTATGCAGTTTGGGTAAAAATTGATGAAACTCTGCCATGGATAGAACTAAAAGGAACTTATGAAACAAAGAGGGATGCACAAAAAGCTGCAAAAGAGTTGCTTGGCAATGTTATGGTAAAGGTGGCATATGTCAGTAAAGAACGAAAACACATGAATACATTGTTAACAGTAAAGCAGTAGCTACGAATTCAATCTGAGTTTTTGTCTATGCGAGTTTCAGGTTTGAACATGGTTGGCAAGTAACACATTTGCATTCATTGAGATTTGGCAAGTCTTTTTGATGTAACTTGCATATTACTTTTTCATATCGTACCGTGGTGCATATCTCGCATAGTTTTTCTATAATTTCTTCCGCTGAAGTATCGCTTCTAGCCAATATTTCCGCAAGCTTTGAAATCATTTCCATGGCTTCTGTGGAATGTTCAATTTCTCGTGCTAACGCCGTTCCCCTTTCGCCTTTGAAATATTGGGTTATTGCAGCTGGGGTTAATTCCATTTTCTCTGAAGCGTCAATTTTGCGTAAATTATATTTTTCTATGAGCTCTTTTGTTACCAGCGCTCTTATGGCTGGGAGAAGGTATTTGACTACAGTTACACAGGGAGGCTTCACTCTTGTTCCCTAATTATTTGTGACGGTAAGTTTATATATTTTTAACGGTGTTAAATTCAGTTTAACGGTGTTAAAGGTGACTGCAGTCCCTAACGTATCAAACAGACTCTACAGCTTCGAAGCACACCTTGTTGAGTTAGATAAACTTTTGCAACATGAAGAAGTTGATTTAAACCATTTGAAAGAACTGAAAAACGAAATAGCTTCAGACAAAATTTTGAAACACCCCATAGTTGCTGACAAAAATACAAACGTCATAATCGATGGAGAACACCGATTCACCGCTCTAAGACAGCTAGGATGCAGAAGAATTCCAGTAATTTACATAGACTACAGCTCGCCAGATATTGAAGTTCAAGCTTGGAGAAAAGGCGAGCGCTTGACTAAGGAAGATGTAATAAAAGCTGGCTTAAGCGGTAAGAAGCTTCCGCCGAAAACCTCAAAACACCTGATTCGAAACAGCGACACGTTCTCGCATATATCGGTTGTTGAGAAAAAAATTAACATTCCCTTGGAAGTTTTGAAAAGTGAACTTGAACTCTTAAACATAAAGGATGTCAAAAGCGCAATGCAAGTAGAGCTTAAAGAAGCCTTGCCCTTATACATCAAGTTTTTAGAAGCCGAAATTGTTGACACACCAATAATTGTGGATGAAAAAACCCATGTAATATTAGAAGGCTACGAAGCTTTCCAGGCGGTTGACCTCCTCTCAGCTCAGAAAGTTCCAAGCTTCAAAGTTGACATAGAAAAATTGGAAATAAAATCTTTGCATCCCAGCCATTCGGTTACAAAAGAAGCTATATTGGAAGCTGGGCTTAAAGGTCCGAAATTGCCCCCTAAAAGCTTTAAAGTCATGATGGGATCTTTCCATATAAATGTGCCTTTGAAGGCTTTGGCAAAGCCTAAAGAAAATGACGAAAAGGTTCTCAAGGTTTTTAACAGTACATTGGAGCTGCTTTATGAAGGTTGGCCCACGCCCCTTGTTAGGCTCGGCTCTTTGTCAACGGAAAAAAGGAGCGTGTGGGCCAAGCTTGAAGGGTATAATCCCTTCAGTAATAGCGTGAAGGATAGGATAGGCTGGGCAATGATAGTTGAAGCCTTGGAAAAAGGCGAACTTAAGGAAGCCTTGTATGAGGCCACTTCTACAAACACTGGAATAGCCCTATCCTCTATAGCGAATATCCTTGGAATAAAGTCAAAACTTTTCATACCGAAAACTATTCAAAAAGTTAGTGACATTTACCTCGAAGTTTTAGGAGCTGATGTTGTAAGGCTTCCCGTGGGCTTAACGGTGGAGTCTATAAGCCAAGTGGAGGCGGAGGCAAAAGCAGACAAGGCTACGCATCTTAACCAGTTTGAAAATGACGCCAACTTCAAAGTACACTTAAAATACACAGCGAGAGAAATTGACGAACAGCTAAAAAGCCTAAATCTTAAGCCTACATGCATAATCGGCGGTTTAGGCACATCGGGGCACATGAGCGCCATATCCATCTACTTCAAAACCAAGTACAAGGACAGCGTCAAAATAGTCGGCGTTCAACCGGCACTCAACGAAGTTGTTCCAGGCATAAGAAGGATAGAGACGGGAATGAAATGGTACCATCAGGCGACGTTCGACGAAGTGATAGACGTGAAACAGGCTGAAGCCATCGAAGGTGCCATAAAGATCGCAAGAAAAGAAGGTCTCCTAATAGGATTAAGCGCAGGAGCCGTAGTTCACGCTTTCCAAAAAATCGCAGAAGAAGAGGGCGTATATGTCCTAGTTTTCCCAGACAGCGGATACAAATACGCAGAGCAATTCGAAAAATACCTAGCTGAGATACAGCTCAAAAATAAAAGGGATATGGTTAAGACAAGCTTAACGCCTTTTTAGCAACAAATAAGGTTTAATAACATTGCTTTAAGCTTTAATTCTAAAACTTTAGGTGAGAAAACGTGATTGATAGAATGTTGGTAATGCTTCCAGGCCCGACTAATGTTCCAGACAGCGTAATGTATGCTATGTTGCAACCGATGATAAACCATCGAGGAGCCGATTTTCACACGCTTTACTCGGAAATAGAGATCGGCCTCAAATATGTTTTTCAAACCCAAAGTGACGTTTTCGTATTAACTTCATCTGGAACCGGCGGGATTGAATGTGCCGTAACCAACCTAATTAATCCAGGCGAAAAGGCCGTAGTTCCAGTCTTCGGTGTATTCAGCGAAAGGTTAGCTGAAAAAATAAGACGAAGAAAAGGGGTCCCCATAGAGCTAACTCTTCCATGGGGGACGGCACCAAAAGCCTCAGAAATAAAAGAAATTGTTGAAAAGGAGCCGGAAGCAGAGGCCATATTCCTTGTCTACAATGAAACTTCCACAAGCGTCACTGTTCGGGAACTGCCACAAATCGGAAAAATAGCTAAAGAAAACAACATGCTACTTGTAGTTGACGCAGTATCAATCCTGGGCGGAGACCAACTTCCCGTGGATGAATGGAACATTGACATATGCATAACCGGAAGCCAAAAATGTTTAGCTTGCCCCCCGGGCTTGGCGCTAATATCTGTAAGCCAAAAAGCATGGGAAAAAATAGAAAAAACAGAGAATAGGCCCATGTATTTTGACTTGTTACAAATGAGGGAATCTGCAACTAAAAAGGAAACGCCGTTCACACCAGCTCTACCCCTGTTATATGCGTTAAACGAAGCGTTAAGGCTTGTTCGAAAGGAAGGGTTAGAGAGAAGAATTGAGCGGCATAAGCGGTGTGCAGAAGCCTTCTATAACGCGACAAACGCCTTAGGAATGACTGCCTTCCCAAAGGAGAAAGGAATCCGTTCAAATACAGTGATTGCCGTTAATGTTCCAGAAGGAGTCGATGAAAGCAGCGTACGCGAAAAGATGCGAGAAAAATATAAAGTATTAATTGCTGGCGGAATGGGCAAGCTTAAAGGCAAAATCTGGAGGATTGGCTGCATGGGCACGGTATCCCAGACAGAAGTTATGACGACAGTAAATGCTCTGGGAAACGCGTTGAAAGATGTAGGCTACCATATAGACATTGGAGAGGGGCTTGAAGCAGCGAGAAAAATATTTTAAAACTTGTCGCATTCTTGGCACTTGTAGTCGCATGTGCTTTCCAGAGAATGTTTAATAATGGAAATAATTTTCTGCGCCACTATTATTGAAGCGTATTTTTGGGCTTCCACTGTCTGAGCCCCTATATGCGGGGTGCATATCACGTTTGGCAACTTCATAAGTGAGAAATCGGTTGGCGGTTCTTTTTCGTAAACATCTAAAGCTGCTCCAGCTATTTTTCCAGTTTTCAACGCTTCAAGTAAGGCTTTTTCATCTATTATTGGCCCTCGTGAAGTGTTGATTATGTAAACGCCGTTCTTCATTTGCTGTATTTCTTTCTCGCCTATCATGTGATATGTTTCTTTTGTTAAAGGCACATGCAACGTTATGATATCGCTTTTTCTCAATATTTCCTCTAAAGGTACAATCTCTGCATCCAATTCTTTTAAAAGACGTTCAGAGGCATTATTTAGTTCGCAAACCATAATTTTCATTCCAAAAGCCTTTGCAAGCTTTGCAACTTTTTGGCCTACCCTCCCGAAACCTACTATGCCTATGGTTTTTCCCTGGAGTTCCCAACCTTCAATTTCTCCCTTTATCCACTTTCCTTCTTTCATTGCATGCTCAGCTCTCGGTATCTGCCTAGCCAAGGATATTATAAGCCCTATTGCAAGTTCAGCAACGGCTGTTGCAACGGCCTCTGGGGCACATATGACCCGTATCCCTTTTTTCTCTGCATATTCCACGTCGATGTTGTCTACGCCTGCTCCTGCTCTAGCTATTATTTTTAGATTTTTTCCAGCATCAATTATTTCCTTTGTAACTTTTGTCCTGCTTCTCACTATGAGAACGTGGCATTCAGCCACTTTTCTTTTAAGATCTTCCTTAGAAATTTCAGGATCGATAAATATTTCAAATCCAAATTTCCTGAGAAGCTCCACGCCCTTAAAGTCTATTGGATCGCACACAAGAACTTTTAGTTTTTCCTTACTTATGAGATTGAACGCATTTTCATGTTCTACTCTTTCTTGCATGAAGGACTCTATAATGGGCAAAGCTTCATCAAGTCTCTCTGAGTGTATGTTTGCTTTTGAGTATCTTTTAAGTATTGATGTCGAGTTGAAGGCTATTCCAAGCCCCGCCTTGCTTATCATATTTATGTCATTTGCCCCATCGCCTATGGCTATTACGTTCTCCATTTTAATACCATACTGTTTGGCTACACGTTCCATGTGCTCGTCTTTGTTTATGTCTACCGTGATTTCCATCCCAGCAAGCTTGCCATCATTGAATATAAGTTTGTTAGTTATGGCGAAGTCTAAATCTAATTTTTCTTTTATAGGGTTTACTGCGATATCAAAGCATCCTGTTATTACGCCTACTTTGACTTTTCCAAGTTTCCGCAGAGAATCCAGAAATTCTTTCGCACCTTGTCTTATCTCAAGGTTTTCAGCAGCTTTAACGCATTTTTCGTATTCGACTCCCTTTAAAAGCTCTATCCGCTTCATCAAACTTTCTCTCCAGCTTATTCGCCCTTCAATTCCATCTTTGGTTATCTTTTCGATTTCATCGCTTTTTCCTACGATTTTCGCAAGTTCAAGCAGATATTCCCCTTTCACAAGTACTCCATCAAAATCAAAAACCACTAAAAACATATCGCATGTCTCCCAAATTTTTATGGAAAAGGCTAAGCAAACCACGAATCGACGGTTTTCTTAAATGGATTGGCAGGGCATCACTTTACCAACCAGTCACAAGTTGAATTAAACATATAGCATAAAAAGTTTTCGTTTCAGCAATCAAGTTTCGCAAAACTCGATATGCCTATTTCGAGATGTGTGAGTAAATCTTATGGAAAATTTGTCTTCACTTAAATATGATTAAATATTGCTTAAAACTGGCGCCGGGAGTGGGATTCGAACCCACGCGGCCCAAAAGGGCCACAGGCTTTCTGGCAGAGCCTTTCAAAGCCTCAAGGCCTGCGCGTTATCCACTCCGCCATCCCGGCTCACTCTGTTTTTAAGGCGCCATATTTTAAATCTTTACATGAAAATACTTGTGGGAAACGAAATTTTGAGGTGCAGCCATTAAGGCGTTGTGCTTAGCAATGGCATTTTGTGATTTGGCAGTTACATCTTATCTCTTCGGTTAAAAATGAAAGGTCTATTAGAATTTCTTCCAACTCTTCCACAGCTTTAGAGGCGCCTTCTGCTTTTGCTTCTTCCAATAGTTTTTCTACATCTTTTTTTAAGGCTAAAGGGTCCCCATCACCACTTTTGCGAAACTTTTCATATCTAGTCTTGATTTTTACAAGCGTTTCTTCCGTGTACATATAGCAATTCAGTAAAGAATTTAAAAATAAATTTGTTTCGGATAAAACCTCTGCAATACAGCGCTTTTGAGCATTTTTAAATGTTTCTTGCTATTAAATAAAGTGGCCATATGTGGAAGCGAAAGCAAATATCTAAGCAGGCCGAAACAGTCTATTGCACTTGGAATAAAAGAGGTATATTCGACGCTTTTCTCCGAAGATAAACCTAAAATTGTAGGGTTCTATCTGCTCAAGGATGATAAAAATTGATGAGAGGTTAAATTGGGTTATTGCTCTTTTTTGAATATTTTGGCAACTATGAGGGTGCATGTATCTTTTATACCGGAAGTTTTCCTAACGGTATTGAATACGAACTCGTCTAATTCCTCCATAGTTTTGAAACGGGCTTCAATGCACAAATCGTATATTCCATAGATTATACTGGCTTTTTCGACTTGCTCAAAATTTTTTAACGCGTTAAGCACCTCTAGTTCGCTTCCTTTTTCCAGCTTGCCCAAAATATACGCAAAGACCAATTGTGCCACTTCCATAGCTTTTTAAACAATCTTTATAGGTTCACATTTATGATGCTCGATTCCCCTTTGCTCGCAAATCTCTATTATCTTAGCGTACAATCTTCGGTCTAAATCCTCTATTACATGTTTCTCAAACCCTTCTATTTCAACGGCGATCCCCACTGGGAAGGTTCCACAGCATGCCACAGAGTCTTTGTAGACACTTACAGTATATCCTTCCGGAAGCCTCTCCTCCTTCAAAAAAGCCTTCAAATCACCAATTACAAGGTCGATCTCCTCACTTTTCAATCCTGTTATAAGACATTCCCGCCGACTTATTCGTGACATACCATACACCGCCCTAAATAAATACGCGTATATATTATATATACTTTATTAATCATAAAGTTTGCCCTTAAAAACTTGTTCCAGTCCCCCTTTACAGCTTTTCCGTCGGTCAGCTGGTTCCGGCTTCCTATAAAAATTTGCTTCTTTTTCCGTAACATAAAAACAATGGTTCCTCTTCCTGCATGTTTTTCCTCGCATAAATGTTTAAAGAATTACTATATCCTCATTTTTAACCCCTTCCTGCTTCCTTATGTATGCGTTTACTTCTTCTTTTTTTAGAGAAATTATTAGGAAAACATATCCGATCCAGAGTTTGCTTGCTTCGTCGTCAGCTTTAGACCAGTAGGAATCCCAAAATGGGTGACTGTGGTAAAAACCCAAAACGTTGAGATTCATAAGTTCGGCTTTTTCAAAAACTCTTAATTGCTCTATTGGATCAATCTGATACGATGAAGATGAGGCAAGCATGTTTTTTGTATGGTAGACTTCTGTGACGACCCTTTCCTCTCCCTTCACCCTGCCAACTAAAATTCCGCAGGCTTCAAGAGGATAGCATTTTCTAGCATGATGGAATATCTTTTCCAGATGCTGACTCTTAATTTTTAAAACCATTTTAATCCTTAATATCTTGATGCGCCAATTAATATTTTTAGAAGTTTCGTGAGTTTCGCTCATGCATCTCTGGTCAAAAATCGAGGCGAGCTTTAGTGGCTTGACAAGCCTTAACACAATTTTCCCTTATCCGTTGTTTCTTCCATTCGTCGTTGTTAGATCGCATCTTGTTAGTTCCGGCAGAAGATGGGATACACACTTATGTTATCATAACTTTTAAATTGACAATATCCCATTTACTGTGAAGAGTAAAATATGAGTGGTAATACCTAGCGGGATTAAAAGGTGAAAGCTTTAGCGCTTCTGTCCGGAGGTTTAGATAGCACTTTAGCTGTTAAATTAATTTTAGACCAAGGAATCCATGTTGAGGCAGTAAACTTTGTAACACCTTTTTGTTTGTGTAGGAGGGGTGGATGCGGAGCCTATGAAGTGGCTAAAAGATTTAATGTGCCACTAAAGGTAATGAACGTCGGATTGGATTATTTGAGGGTTGTGAGGAAACCGAAATTTGGCTATGGAAGGGGGATGAACCCATGTATCGATTGTAGAATCTTCATGCTTAAAAGGGCTAAGAAATACGCCAAGGAGATAGGTGCATCCTTTATTTTTACAGGAGAGGTTTTAGGTGAGAGGCCGATGTCTCAGCATAGGAAAGCTCTGGAGATTATAGAGAAAGAGGCAGGCTTAAAGGGCAAGATTCTAAGGCCTCTCTCAGCGAAATTGCTTCCAAAAACTGAAGCTGAAATAAAAGGGTGGGTTGACAGAAAAAAACTTTTAGACATACGGGGCAGATCGCGTAAAAAGCAGATCGAACTTGCCAAAAAATCTGGAATAAATGATTATCCATGCCCCGCTGGAGGCTGCTTATTAACATATAAGGAATTTGCAAACAAGCTTAAAGACCTATTCAACCACAAAAAGAAAATTTCCCTCAAAGATATACAATTATTGAAAGTGGGGAGACATTTCAGATATGGGAAAAACAAGATAATTGTTGGAAGAAACCAAAACGAAAACGAGCTTCTGCTCAAGCTTAAAGCTAAAAGCGATTACGCCTTTGAGGCACAAGGATGCGGAAGTCCCATAACCCTTTTACAAGGGCCCAAGACAAAAGGGGCTATAGAAAAGGCTGCGCAGCTAACCGCTTTCTATTCAGACCGAAAAACAGGAAAAGTCAACGTAAAATTTGGTAGAGAAAAACTTGAAAAACAGATAGTTGTTAACATCCCTACTAAAGAAGAAGTGGAGGCAATTAAGGTTAGGTAGACACTTTATACATGGCTATTGCCGACTATTCTCCTGTAAGTTTTCAAAACATGTTTTGATTAAATCGGTTTCCCAACACAATTCTGGCGGACTGCACATTTTTCGTTACTTAACCCTCTCTTTAGTGGTAATTAAATGGGAATAATTTAATGTCTAATATTCTAACAAATTCGTTTAACATCGTTAAGTTTATCCGATGCGAGTTAAAAATATGCTAAACAGTGATGGCAAATAGAGTTATGGAAAAGATATGGAGAGAAATATATTTTACTCTTTGGAGACTGCTTCCCTTTCAAGCTTTCATTATAGGTTGCTCATTATAGGGAGTCTTATTTATTGCTTCACTGGCATGAACGTTATGTTGGTTGCGGCTGTTTTAACTCCTATCATTAGCGAGTTTAATCTTGGAGCTTTCGAGTCTGGACTACTTTTAAGCGTTGGCTATTTGGGCATGTTTTGCGGGGCACTACTGTGCGGGATTCTGGCAGACAATATAGGGAGAAAGAGAACACTACTTTTAACCACCTTAACTATGACAGTTTTCACGGCTGCTAACGCGCTTGCCCCCGAGGCCTTAACAATGGGTTTTTTGCGTTTCTTGGCTGGAGTGGGGCTTGGGGGATCCCTTCCCCAGCCTGGAGTCTACGTTTCCGAATACATACCTGCAAAATATAGGGGGCGTTTCTTAGGCATAATTGAGGCTTCATGGGTTTATGGCGCGCTCTTATCTTTGTTCTTCCCGTATATCTTATTTCCGATGTTTGGTTGGCGTCTAACTTTTTTGGCGGCCCTAACTCCCATAGTTTTAGTCCCATTAATAGCGTTTCTAATGCCTGAATCCTTACGTTATCTGCAACTAAAAGGAAGAACTAAAGAAGCCTTAGAATTTTTGAGAAAACAGGGGCTTGTCCGTGAAAATGTTGAGGAAGAGTCCCCTGTCGAGCTTCGCGAAAAATATAAAGTCGTAGAGGCGCTGAAAGAGTTATGGTCGGCTACGTATAAAAAGAGGACGATTCTTTTATGGATTCTATGGGCTGTGCTAGTTTACACCTATCACGGCATTTTCATCTGGCTTCCAACTATATATGTGAAGGAGCTTGGGTTAACGGTTGTTAAGTCCATAGAATGGACGATTGTGGTTACGTTGGCACAGGTTCCTGGGTACTATACCGCAGCGTTTCTGTTAGATCGGGCAGGTAGAAAATCAGTAGCCGCGGCCTATCTTACCATGGCTGGTGTTGGAAGTATCCTCCTAAGTCAAGCCTTCGCGCCGGAGCCGATTCTTCTATGGAGCATAGTAATATCTTTCTTTAACTTGGGCGCGTGGTCAGCCCTCTACGCCTACACGCCTGAGCTATACCCCACACGTATAAGAGGCACTGGGGCAGGCGCGGCGGCGAGCGTAGGCCGTCTAGCTGGTACAATAGCGCCCACATTAACCCCTCTTTTATATGCGCATGGAGGCTTAACTGCACCCTTCACATTATTCGCCATAACCCACCTAGTAGGAGCCCTTGCCACCGTAGCGTTAGGCATCGAAACAAAGGGAAAAGTGCTGGAAGAGATAACAAAATAACAGAAATCATGAGAAATAGTTGTTATTTATAGTAACTTTGAGGTTCTGGAAAACAAGCTAAGCTTTTCAAAAATCCTTAAGATTTAGGCGCAATTTGAGTTATGGCGATATCTAAACTTTGAAACCGAAAGCTCTAAATTTCTTAATAATCTTTCTTTTCAGAAAGAAAGTCGGGCCGGTAGTCTAGCTCGGTTAGGACATCCGCTTGACGTGCGGAAGGTCACCGGTTCAAATCCGGTCCGGCCCATTTCTGCTTGTGAAAAGGAGCTAGAATTAACGGTATCTGATACCAGAGAAATGGGCTTTTCTGTTACCATGTCTATATTTAGTGTTTCTTTTATTGAATCTACCCTATGGGCTATGAAGATTTGCTTGTTGTTTACCCACTGGTAATGGATGACTCTTCTACTGTTGCCTCTTGTTTCGAGTATACCTGCTTGATTACAGATCGGACACACAACTTTCATTCTTCTCATTCGTCTTCTGCCGTCTCTGATGAATGTAAGGGAGAGGGATCTTAAAAGTATTCCAAAAAGAGTTTTTGTTGACATCGAAAGAAGTTCGAGATGGCACTTACTCCCAGATGAAGTGTTGACAACTGGAGAAACTGATGACAATAGCATGTCTTAAACAAAGCGTGCAAATGTTAGAGAGCAAAATTTGACTTGAAGTGCTTTTCACTGGATGAGAATGTATAGAATGTATTGAGACAGATCATGGATTTTACATCTCCTAGTCTTCCTTTCAAGTCCTTTCTGATTGATAATGTCTCTGTACCCTGCGTCACCCGCCCGAGGCTCCTCTTCTTGGGAAAAGAGCTTGGAAAACAAGGCATCTGATACCAAAGAATTTAGGTTTCTGTTACCAGTAAATTCTGGGTATTGAGTGTGTTTGTTGTGTTAGGTATTTTGTGAGAGGTAAACATTCTTTTGCCATTTGTCCATTGATAGTGGATGATTCGTGTTGAGTTACCTCTCCTTTGAAGTACTCCAATTCTTCCACAGATTGGACATTCTACTTTCATTGTTCTTCCTCTTTCTTCTATGGAAGGTCTAGAGAGTGGTGATTTATTAAGTTCTCTTCCAAAATTACCAGTTCCTTCGGAAGAGTTCGAGAAGTGTCTCTTTGTGTCAAAACCGTCAAACCTAAGCGTCAAAATCCTCTGTTTTGGATGTTCTAGAATGGAGAAAGAAGCATGATTAGAAGGTATTGTAGAATATGGAGTTTTTCCATCATGAAACGTCAAATCTGATTTCTGCATTTGCTGGAAGGGTGAATTTGCAAGTGTCCATTGACTTGTTGAAGAAGAGTGGGTAAAGGAAGATTCAAAAGCGAATGAAATCGAATTGCATTGGACGGATGAGATTGCTCTATGTGTTCTTGGGTTTGAAATGCTAAGTGTCATCCCTCTGAGGTTTAGGAAGTATATGGATAAGGAGTTGCAGAACTTCAAGTGATGTTTAGAGAGTGCTTTGGGTTTTTTGTGCCAAGGATGATAGACTAAGCTACTCCAAGGACTGTGTTTCCCTCTTCTCCATCTCCCTTTATGACTAGTTATAATATGCTTAGTTATTTCATGACTAGGATAAGAACAAGAATGATTAATACTATTCTTATTATACCTATACTTATTATATCTATACACTCCAAAAGTGGTTAACTCCCCTTGACATCTCTCCCAACCCATTTTCTCTTCTCCATTGTTTGTAGACTAACTCCTCTAAGAAGCTCTTGAGTTGGAAGTCATAGATTCTCTTAATGTTCTCCTTGTTCAGTAAGTCTATTGCCTCTTGTGTCAATCTAAGTCCACAATTAGTGACAACTACTTTACTCTCAGCATCCTCTGGAAATCTAGTAATGTAATCCCGCTTAACCCAGCAAGGAAAGATTAGAGCCTTTGAATATTTCACTTCTAAATAAATTGGTCTCTCTAGCTTCAATGAACCCATACCAAATACTAGAAAGTCACACTTCTTGTGAGTACCCAAATCATGTCGTTCAAAGACAAACTTCCACTTCTCCAGTTTACCCTCTATTTTATTCTCATATTTCCATCCTCTATATTGTCTAGCTGTCAATCTAATCTTCTTTCCATTCCACTCAATTGTGTGAAAGACTCTAATAGGTGTTTTAACTATATTCTTCATGCCTCTTTCTTCCCCTTGTTTTCTCTTTGTATTCTAGAAGAATCAGAGCATCTAGTAATTCTTCATAACCTCTCTGGTTTTCAATGCTCTTCTTAGTTAAGTCTCTCAATGTTAATACTTCCTCTCTCGGATGGCATTCTAAATGTTGCAAGAATATCCTTTCTAGTTCCTCAAGTGAATTGCAAGAGAAACATCTATTGCAGAGTTCACATGTCAAAGTTAATGTCATTGGACAGTCTCCTTTAATGGTTGTATTGGGTTATTTCCTTCATTGACTATTTTACCTAAGACTCGATGTAATTCCCTAGCTTCTTCTTTTGAGAGCAAAATAGCCCTTAGTTTAGGCGTTGTATTGAATATCCGATGATAAACAAACAGAACCACTTTGCCATTGTTCTCTACAACTCTTAACTCAAATGGTGAATTTATCCTTATGCGATAGAGTTTCATGTCTGGTATTTCTGTCTCGCTTTTAACCATCGTAAAATCCCTTCCTCTTCTTTAGTTAGTTCCTCTTTCTCAACTTTAACATGGATTGGTTTTTCTTCAACCTTTGTTTTAAAGAAAGTACTTAGCATTTCCTCTTGTCTCTCTTTTTCTTGTCTCTCCTTTGTACCTTCTATTGCTTTTAGCAAATCTTGGATACCATCCACTAACCCAAGTTCAACAGCAGTCTTGAGAAGACTTAAGTGTTTGCTAATCACATGGAATAGCCTCTGTGCAACTACTTTTCTTCTACTTCCATTCACCACAAATTCTAGGTTGAATGCTGAAGGAGAGGTAATTTTGTACTTCTTATCCATTTCAAATTTCTTGACATAGAGTTTGTTCCAGAGATAACCATCATAACTGAAAGCCTTATCACCGCATATTTGACAGTAATCAGTTTTCCCTTCAAGTGTGTCTATGAGTCTATTCATTTGACCATTATAGTGTTTAAGGAGGTTCTCTTGAGTCTCTTTGTTCATTAAGTACTCACTCACAAGAATGCTCAGTGCTTCATCCCTTGCCAACTTCTCCAAAGTCTTTTCACTTTGATGCTTCAAGTCAGCACGGTTCTTGAACTCAAGATACTTCAAGAGAGTTAGAATTGTAACAGAGTATGGATGTGCAAGTATCTCTTTCAAGTCTTTGACAGTATAGAACTTCTTTCTCTTGGAATCATATACCACTGGATTAGGATGTTCTTTGTAATAGAGAAATGGATAGTCTTTCTTCTCAAAGTGTTTGAAACCTTCTAGGTCAGACTTTAGTTCCTCTATGAATTCCAGAATAGTCTCTTGGTCTTCATGGAAATGTTCTGCATGGAACTCTCCTTCCTCAAGAGTGTCAAATACTTCACCACAGATCTTGCACCTTACTTTATATTTCATGTTTCTCACCACCAGTATTGTTCCAAGAAATTCCAACAAAATCTTCATTTGGTTCTCTCTTTTCTCTCTCTTAGTTTCTGTTTGAGATAGGTGTAAATTAACAGTTCAAGTTCTTCTCTAGTGATTAAGTCTCCAGTGTTCATGTTCTTGACAATGTCAATAGCCTCTCGCATTGCCTTGGAAAGAGTGACATATTTCTTTAATGTCTTCTCATCTCTAACAGCATGTGGCAAGTATTTTGAAAGGAATCTTTTCAAACACGTAAAAGAACAATTGCATTCTTTCCAAAGCATTTCATAGGCTCTTAACTTTGCAGTTGTAGGTAGAGGGTTACTTAGTGCTTCTTTTAACCAAGTAGTTAAGACATCTTCACTTGGCAAAACTAAACGAGGTCTCCCTCTCTTCTTAGTGATGGTGATGTGCCGCGCATCATCATTCCCTTGAGCATCCTTAAGAGTGATGATGGTGCGCCGCGCACTATCATTCTCATGAGCAGAAGTGATGATGGTTCGCCGCGAGCCATCATTCTCCTTTAAAGTGTTCTTTTTCATGTCTCTTCAGAGAGCTCTACGAAAGGGAATTGAAAAAGCTTAGAGAGGGAAAGCACAACCCGCAAAGGATAATACACGAGAGGGAACTTGAGAAATACTTAGCGAAAGGATGGCAGTTCGTAAGCATACTGCCTTCACAAAAAATCTTAATCAAAAAATACTAACGAAAACTTTCGTCCCAGCTTTAGAATATACAGGGAAATTATGGTATGTTTACTCCTTGGCGACACGATGGACAAATGAAAGTTTTGACTTCTGTGTGAAGGTAATAGCTCGACTTACAGTTTTCATATGGGCAGGTAATCCATTTTCCAATAGGAATATTTCGCTTAGTGCGATGGTCGACGCCCAATGGAAAGATATAGAGAGGTTTTCCATAGCCCTCTATGATTCTTCTAACGTATTCAAAATGATTGCGATCATTAAGATCGTAGAGCATATAATCCGTGAGGTATGGAACAGGAAACTCTACATATGAACCGTACTGCTCAAAAACCCAAACTTCCTTGCCAAAAGCACATGCTAACCCAACTTCAAACGCGACCCAGTTTTGCGTATGAATACATCTCCTTATATTCGGTCCAAGTAGTAGGAAAACAGCATCCGAAGAACTTACTTGGTTTCTTATATTTTGCCATGCTGGTGGATACATTTGTTCAAACTCCATACAAATCGACTTTACACCAGTCCTTGCGAAAATTTCATCAAACGACAGACGAATATCTTTATCATACTGGCTGTGTGAAACAAAAATTTGAGCCAACTCTATTCCTCAATTTTTATGTCAAAAAATCTTTATTTAACACTTTTCAAACTGGCTGAAATTATTGAAGGAGTGAAATTTTACTCGTTTTCTGTTATCTGCAACTAACGGAATTTCTTTCAAGGCGGAGAACCTAGCAAGGTATCATCATAAAAGTTGACTTGTTGAAGAAAAACGATTGATTATGAATTAGAAGATTTTCAAGTTAATTATGAAATAGACAGCGCGAATCTCTCAGGTTTGCTTGTGTTATCTCAAACTTATAAATAACTTGTTAGAATTGGTTTATTAGTGAAGTTGATGAATGATCAAGAGGTTCAAGCAACGCTTAGGAAAAAGGAAAGGCTGAATAAGCTGGACGGAAAAACTTGGGAAAGATATTCCATTAGCATATGGGAGATTGTGAAATCAAGAGAAGAAAGCAAGCTTAAGCATCCTGCAATGTTTCCAGCGGAATTATGTCGAAGATTAATTGAAATATATACAAAGAAGGGTGATGTAGTTCTGGATCCTTTTATGGGTAGTGGCAGTGCAATAATTGCCGCGAGGGATTTGGAGCGAAAAGGGATTGGTTTTGACATTAATCCTGATTTTGTCGAACTTGCGAAGAAGAGGGCTTCTCAACAGAAACTTATACATCTTGGGGTTGAAGAGCCAGATGTCTATTGCGAAGATGCCAAAGTAAGGTTGATGCCACTAAAGATAGAATGCCAACAATTAAAGCTATGTGGCCAAGCAATGGAAGTCTCTGGATATAGGGATAAGGTGGATTTATTACATCAATCACCCCTATAACCAAAGCAAGCAAACCGAAAATTACAAAAAGTATCATGGTAAGGAGAAGCATTTTTTTCCTCACTTTTTTACTCGTTATGACCAAATCATTTCACCCCTTTTAGCGAAGACAAATTATGAGTGCGAGCTTAACCTGTGGGGGCTTCTTTTAAGGGAAGGGGTTCGACGGCGACTTTAATTTTTAGCAAGTATTCTCTTGGGGAAAACCAATTAGAAACCTTCAAGATGAAATTTATCTCATACTTCGTCGAGAAACAAATACAACATTTCTTCAGAGAATCTTCTCGCCCAATCCAGATACCCATCTATAATGGCAGACAATTTCTAAGCTTTCAACCTGGTCACAAGCCCAGTAAAATATTCTTCTAGCGTCCACACCACTTTTCAGCAAGTCCCTAATCTTAAGCCTAAGAAGTGTGGTCTTTCCGACTTGCCTTGGTCCTCTAAGGCTGTAAATGACTTTTGCATCCCATTGAAAAGTCTCAACAATCCTAGGCCACCACTTGAAAGAAGACTTCTCCCAAGCCATAATAAGCGGGTCATCGTTAATCAGAGCCTTGTCTCTCCACCAAGGATTCTGCTCTCCAAGCTCAGAAATCGACAAATCACTTCACCGATTAGAGGTTTTATTCGCAAGCTACTTATAAATACCTTGCGACGAAACTCGCAATATCATAGACCAGTTCAACAAGACGATCTCAGCTTGTATGTGCCTGTTAATCTCTTTTCCTATCGCACTCGCTTTTGGGCTACGTAAACTAATGCCTTTTTCAATCATGAACTTGATTATGCGTTAAACGTCGCTTAATCAGAGCATTTTTACATGAAAACACTTTCACTTTACTCTCCCTGTTGTTCAATGAAGACCTTCATTCATTAAATATAGTTTACGATTATTTCAGAGAGTGAAAACAGAGGAGGAGGTGAAAGGAGAATGAAAAAACAAAGGAATTATTTTAAAAAGGGAATGTTATCTCTGACGTTTCTACTCGTGTCTTTGATGCTTCTGACATCGGCATTCGCTGCTACATGGAGTCCAGTTGTCTACAACTTAGTCCGTGCCGAGCCTTCAGTAAACGACTGGGAAATAGCCTCATCAATCCATTGGAAAGACTCTACTTTGCTCCCTAATTACGAGCGATTCTACTGGCTAGCTTCAACCGATCCGCCAGACGGTTTCACTAGGTGGCAATTCAGAGCGAAGATGGATTCATGGACTAGCTGGCTTTGGGCTGAGACTACGAAATCAGACATGGAGTTGAGAATGACTGGACCTGACTACTACACAGGAAATACTAAGACCTTAGGCGCTAGAATTGAGCTTGAGAGATACTGGTCTTGGTTTCAATGGCATTACAAATATACAGTTTATGCCAAGAATCCCGATGGTGGAATGGACCAAATGGTTCAAGTTGACACCGTAGGCAATCCTGAATTCACAATCAAATTCGTAAAACTGACGACCAACCCACCATATGACACACGACTTGAAGTATATTCATCTGCAACTGGGCAAACATATTATCACACATGGCTAGACATATGGATCAAGAACCCTACAGGACTAAGATGCGAATACCACTCACTCAAGTCGTCTACTGGACATGCAGTAGAAGCATGGAAAGACAATGAAGTGTACGAATACAATTAGGTTATTCAATAGATAAGCACCAGCATACCCTCTTTTTCTAAGCTTGCGACTTGTTGAAAATAGAATGATTAAATGTGAGGTCGTCTATCGAGATTTCATAAAAAAGACACTTAGAAAAGCCGAATTGAGAGGCAAGTAATTTAATATGAACAGCCGCCTATG